>CACZLA010000007.1 GCA_902781895.1 uncultured Lachnospiraceae bacterium | reverse complement strand
TAAAGTACTTAAGTATTTAAGTATTAAATAGAACCGTCGGGCAGACGGGGATAGCTCGTGAATGCTGTAATCATTAGATTACTCGAACGAGAAGCCCCCGCTTCTTAGAGAAGCGAAAGTGGTGGGAGTATGTCACAGATAGTTATCATATGATATAAGTGTTATTGATTATGATGATGTCATTCTGAGCGAAGCGAATCAGCTCACGATTCGAAGAATCGGGGGTCTGTCCGAAGGACAGAAGCATTCTGCGAAAGCAGAATCAAAGCCATACGGAGTATGGCTTATATATCACGAAGTGATATAGCTCAAGAATCTTATTATAGGAGAAGAAAAATGAAAGCGTTATTTATAGGAGGAACCGGTACCATAAGCACCGGAATAGTAAAAAAACTGGCTGATGATCCTCTCTGGGAGGTATGGCTTCTGAACCGCGGAAACAGAACTGAAGCAGTTCCGGAAGGAGTACACCAGATTATTTGTGACATATCAGATGAGGCAGCAGCTGCAAAGGCTCTGGAGGGAATGGAGTTTGACACGGTATGCGAGTTTATCGGCTTTACTGTTGATCAGGTAGAGCGTGACTACAGACTCTTTAAGGGAAAGACAAAACAGTATATTTATATCAGCTCTGCATCGGCGTATAATAAACCTGCAGCAAGCTACATAATTACGGAAGGAACAACTCTGGCAAATCCTCATTGGGAATATTCGAGGAACAAGATCGCAAGCGAAGAATTCCTGATGAAAAAGTATCGTGAAGATGGATTTCCTGTTACAATAGTAAGACCGAGCCACACCTACGATGAAAGAAATGTACCACTCGGCGTACATGGAAAGAAAGGATTCTATCAGGTCATCAAGAGAATGATGGAAGGTAAGCCGGTCATTATACAGGGGGATGGAACATCGCTCTGGACGGTTACATTTAACGCAGATTTTGCTGTAGGCTTTACGGGACTTATGGGCAACAGACATGCCATAGGCGAGGCTTTTCAGATAACAAGTGATGAAACACTTTCCTGGAATCAGATCTATCAGACCATTGCAGACGCGCTGGGGGTTGAGCTCAAGGCTTACCACGTTGCCTCTGACTATCTCAGTGCAGTGGGCGACAAGTATGGTTACGATTTCGAGGGCAGTCTGACCGGTGACAAATCAGTTTCCGTTGTTTTTGATAACAGCAAGCTGAAAAGGATAGTTCCGCAAATGACCACAACTATACCATTTAACCGGGGCGTCCGTATCGCACTGGACTATGTTCTTTCGCATCCTGAACTTCAGGTGGAAGATCCGGAGTTTGATGAATGGTGTGATAAAGTAATTGAGAGACTTGAAGAGTCGAAGAAGGATATATAAAATGATAGATGAAATTAGAAGAGCAAAGGAGTCGGATATTGACGGTATCTTAAATCTTCTGTCACAGGTTCTGGAGGTTCATGCTGCAATCCGCCCGGACCTGTTCATAACAGGAAAAACCAAGTACACAGCTGAGGAGCTTGCCCAAATAATCAAGGATGATAACAGACCAATATATGTGGCGCTTGACTCGAATACCGGAAAGGTAATGGGTTATGCCTTCTGCATGATAGAAAATGTAGAGCCCACCAACTGCTCCACCGGTCGAAAAGAGCTGTACGTGGATGACATCTGTGTTGACGAGTCAGTTCGTGGATCGGACATTGCAACAAGAATCTTCGAACATGTAAAGACAGAATCCTGCCGTCTTGACTGTGACTATATCACACTTAATGTGTGGGACGGCAATCTGGCTGCACAGAAGTTCTATGAGAAGATGGGAATGACTCCCAGAAAGACAATGATGGAACTGAAAAGATGACAAAAAAGGTTAGACCTTTTTTGTCATCTTTTGAAAAGGAAAGGAGAGATAGATGAACATACCAAAGGATCCGATAATGCTGATGAGTTATATGAATACTCAGCTGAGAGACAACTACAGTTCTCTGTCTGAGTTTGCTGCTTCAAACGGAGTGGATGAGCAGGAAATAACAGATAAACTGGCGGCTGTAGGGTATAAATATGACGAGGAAAAAAATCAGTTTTTGAGGGGGTAAAAAAGACTAAAAAATGGACTGAAAAAATGATTGTCTGTCCCATAAAAGACCATAGTTATATGGTATAATATAACTGCATAAAGAACAAAAGAGTTCTTTAAAATAGCTAGTCGGGTTTACTTCATTATTTATGCGGAGGCGCCCTGTCTTTTTGACAGCGTGCCATGCATTAGAGAGAATTCGACAATATCTTATTAAAGGACGGTATGAGAATGAATACTATTTTTAAAAACTATTTATTCGAAAAACATCTTTTTGTGAACGAGGGAACGAAAGGCCAGGAGGATAATCGGTCTGAAACTCTCTTTGCGCTTGCCAAGCTCTTCGGTATCAGGATTGTTGCCGGAGAGAAACTGGTGCAGGAGAGCATGATCGGCTTCACAGCATCTATGCTGGGAGAAAATGTACCTGAGCCTTTTTATAGAGGGTTCCCTCAGAGTGTGAGGGAGCTGACGTCAGATCAGCTCCTTTTTGATCAGATACTTCATTATTTTCAGACGTATTGGCTTGGAGATTTTTCCGAGCCGGGACATTCTGTTTTCGAAAAGGATATAGAGAGGTCTGCATTCAAGGAGAATGTTCAGATCAAGGATTTTTCCGTAGTTACTGAGGATGAGGCTGTAAGTCTGCTTGCCGGTATGGTTGAGGATTTACTGGCAGGCACCAGGCCTCTCAGTGACGATCAGTTTATGCTCGTTAAGACATTTATCAAAGAATATGATTACAAGGTAACGGATATAGCTTCCAAGAATACATGTGTGAAGCTTCTTCGTGATACCCGTGATATAAGATATGCAGATTACATGAATCTGTCTGATGTGATCAAGCTCGTTGATGATATAAACTTTGAAGAATATGGTAGCCAAAATATCCGCAAGCTGAACCTGAAGAACAAGGATAGGAAGTTTATAGAGTCTGTTATAGACCTTCTCATCGATCTTGGAAGATGCGATATAAGAACATGTTTTGAAAAGAAGAAAATATGGAACGGTCTGCTTCATCACATTCATTACAAAGCTAAGTCTCCGGATGGTCAGGTGTTTGTGGATGCTATGAGGGGAAATGTAAACAATTCCGTTTATGCTGAGTTTGAGAAGGCTATGTCTGAGAAGCAGATAAAGGCTGCAATTGATGCTTTGATAAAAGGAAAGGGTTCGGGTGCATTTCTCAGAAATGTGAACTATATAGTCAGCAGATGTGAGACGTTGGAGGATACAGAATATGTGGTTAATTGCATGGACACCAGGAATATTCTTATCCTGCTTCAGTTGCTGCTTCAGTATTCAAACTATACTAAGAACAGCGGTGCCAGAACATTTAAGTTTACCAGGTATAACCAGCTGCGTGTTCATACTGAAACATATGCAGAGGTGAAGAAGAGAAAGTCTGTAATCAGCAATGGTCAGGCAAATATGCTTGCTCGGAAGATTATGGAAAACCTGAAGTCTGTTCTGAAAAACAGACTCGGAAAAGTATATATCGATCCTGACATGGCTAACTATGCCCTTCCGGTACAGGAGAATACTTCTCAGGGTGGATTCGGAGTACTTCCTAAGGGCTCTCGTATTCATATAGGCGAGATGAAAAAACTCAGAGGATTCACCTATTGGGAGAAGGTTAATGATATCGATCTCTCAGTTTTCGGAATAGATAAAAAAGGTCACAAGACTGAGTTTTCCTGGAGGACTATGTCGGGAAGACAGTCAGGAGCCATCACATATTCGGGAGATGAAACAAGTGGATATAATGGTGGATCTGAATATTTCGATATTGATATGGACCAGTTCAGGAAAAAATATCCGGATATGAGATATATAGTATTTTGCGATAATGTTTATTCGCGTATCCCGTTTAACAAGTGCTACTGCAGAGCGGGATATATGCTGAGGGATGTGGATGATTCGGGGCTCATATATGAGCCAAAGACAGTTCAGTCTGCATTTACCATAAATGCAGATGGTTTGTTTGCATACCTTTTCGGAATAGACCTTGATACAAATGATATGATATGGCTCAACATGGCAAGAAGCGGTTCGATAAATGTAGCAGGTGATACAAGCATGGAATTCCTGATGCAGTACTTCCATGTGACAGAAATAATAAATGTCGCTTCCTTCTTTGAAATGATGGCAGAGGAAGTAGTGGATGATATATCCGAAGCCGAGGTGGTTGTTACCAACAAGCACGTGGAATGCGAAGAGGGTGTTGAGGTCATAAGAGAATATGACTTCGAGAAGATGATTAGATACATGAATCAGAGATAGGTTTTCAGTTGGTTACAAATTGTAACCAACCAAAAATGACAGCACAAGCTGGAAACAAGATGCCTAGTTATATAAATCTCAGAAAAAGAAAGGAGAAATCCGGCATGAAATTTATCCACTTATCTGATCTGCATCTGGGAAAACGAGTAAATGAGTTTTCCATGATTGAAGATCAGAAGTATATCATGAAAGAAATAATTACGATAATTAAAGATGAGAAACCTGATGGGGTTATCGTTGCAGGAGATATATATGATAAGGCTGTTCCGTCTGAGGAAGCGATGGAGCTTTGGGACAGCTTTCTTATTAGGATGGCAGAGGAAAAGGTTCCTGTATATGCAATTAGTGGTAATCATGATTCTGCTATCAGATTTGCAGATCATAGCAAACTGGTGGATGTTACCGGAATCCATCTTTCTCCTGCTTATGATGGAAATGTGAAGTGTTATTCAGTGGAGGATGGTTATGGAAAGCTGAATATATATCTTCTTCCGTTTGTTAAACCTTCCATCGTTAGAAGCTTTTTCCCGGATGAAGAGATTGCTTCTTACACAGATGCATGTCGTGTTGCAATTCAAAATATGAACGTTGACAACTCGGAAAGAAATATTCTTGTTTGTCACCAGTTTGTTACAGGAGCCACCACATGCGATTCCGAGAGCGTGGTTGTTGGTGGAATTGATAATGTGGATGCTTCTGTTTTTGATGTTTTTGATTATGTAGCACTTGGTCATATACATGGAAAGCAGAAGATAGGGCGTGATACCGTAAGATATTGCGGAACACCACTTAAGTATTCTTTCTCGGAAAAGGATCACAAGAAGTCTGTAACTATAATTGAGATGGGCCCAAAAGGTGATGTTAGTATCAGTGAAGTCAATCTTGTTCCGAAGCATGATATGCGTGAAATACGAGGCACTTTTGATGAGATTACGCTGAAACAGAATTATGAAAACACTGCTACAGACGATTATGTTCATATCGTTCTCACAGACGAAAATGATGTAATGGATGCTGTAGGCAAGCTCAGGGTTATCTATCCGAATTTAATGAAGCTTAGCTATGACAATAAGAGAACAGCCATGCAGCAGGAGATTGACGGTGCTGAGGATGTTGAAAAGAAGACTCCTTTAGAATTGTTCTCAGAGTTATATGAGAAGCAGAATAATCAGGAAATGACAGACGAGCAGAAAAGCTTTGTTCAGGAATTAATTAAGTCTATCTGGGAGGTATAGTGTATGAGACCATTAAATCTAAAATTAACAGGCTTTGGACCATATGCTGGATATACAGAAATAGATTTTGAAAAGTTAGGGGAGAAAGGGTTATATCTGATTACGGGTGACACCGGTGCAGGGAAAACCACTATTTTTGATGCAATCTGTTATGTGCTGTATGGAGAAGCCAGTGGTCAGAACAGAGATGTTTCTATGCTTAGATCCAAATATGCTATGCCGGAAACTCCTACTGAGGTAGAGATGATATTTGAACATGCAGGTAAGCAGTACACTATAAAGCGTAATCCTGAATATTTGCGTCCGGCAAAAAGAGGAGAGGGATTTACGCCGGAATCTGCAAATGCAGAATTACATTTCCCTGATGGTCGTGTTATTACAAAGAAAAATGATGTTACAAAAGCCATTACTCAACTTCTTGGAATTAATAAAGATCAATTTTCTCAAATATCGATGATTGCACAGGGGGATTTTTTGAAGCTTCTTCTAGCTGATACCGTAGAAAGAATAAAAATATTCAGGGAGTTGTTCCATACCAATTATTATCAGACGTTGCAAATCAGACTTGATGCAAAGCGTAAAGAAGTAAGCGGACAAGTTGCTGATGAGAAAAAAAGTATTGATCAATATGTTGAAGGAATTCAGGTTGATAAAGATGATGTTCTTTCTATTGATGTGACAAAAGCTAAGGCTGGAGAAATGACGACTGAGGATGTTCTTCAGTTACTGGATAAGCTTTTAGAACAGGATATTTCAGCCAAAGATAGCTATGAAAAAGAACTACAGAAAATAGACAAAGAATTAGCAGAGATAAATACGAAAATTGGTATAGCAACAAAAATAAAAGAATCAAAAGATCAAATCGAAGCGGCGAGAAAGCAGCTTATAGAAGAAAGACCGTTGCTTAAAGAATACGAAAATAACATGAAAGAAGCCGAGATGGCTTTGAAAGAAAAACCAGAGCTGGAGAAAAAAGCTAATAAAATAGATAACGATCTTTCTCGATATGATGATGCAGATAAATTAATAACAGATATAAAGACTCTTCAAAATGAAATAGAAAACAAGTCGAGCCAGCTCAGAGAAAAGGAAAATGAAAAAGAAAAGAATAATACTGAACAGGATAAAATAAAGACCGAATTGTTATCGATAAAGGATTCCGGAATTGAGTTGGAAAAACTGAAGAGCGATAAAGTAAAGCTGGAAAATGATATAAAAGTTATTGATGAGATCTTTAATGAACTTAATGATTGCTCACAAAAAAGAGATGAATTAATTGAAGTGCAAAAGGTTTATAAATCAGATGATGAAGAGTTTAGAAAACTAAATCTATTATACGAAAAAAAGGAACAAAGGTTTAGAGACGGTCAGGCCGGAATACTCGCGGACAGACTTGTTGAAGGAGAACCATGCCCTGTTTGTGGATCACTCTCTCATCCGAATAAAGCATGCATGACAGAGGAGATTCCTTCGGAGAAGGAATTGGAACAGGCAAAGAAGAATGCTGAGACAGCCAGAAAGACAAGAGATAAAAGTGCTGAAAATGCGAATACCCAAAAGACTTCTCTTGAAACAGTTGAGGAGAGTTTAAAAAAGAAAACACATGAAAGACTGGGGACTGATAATCTGACTGAAGCAGCTGATAAGATAACTGTGGTTCGTGAAGATAATACTCAGAAACTTAATGATTTAATTCTTAGGATTGATAAGGAACAGAAGAACATAGACAGGAAAAAAGAAATTGAGAAGCAACTTCCGAAGTATGAAGAATCCATTGCATTACTCGGAAATAAGATAGAAGAAATAAAGAGTGATGTAGCTGCAAAAAATTCCAGTAAAACAGAGAAAGAAAGTCAATTAGAAATCATAAAGAAGATACTTCAGTTTGAAACTAAACAAGATGCTATTGATGAACGTGATAGTTTAGTCTCAAAATCTGTAAGTCTGCAAAAATCTTATGATGATGCAAAGAAATCATATGATGATCAAAAAGAGAAAATAAATAAGCTTGAAACGAGTATAAAAACTCTGGAAGAGAGCATTAATAAATCAGAAGCTCCAGATTTGGAACTTGAAACTGAAAAGCAGACAAAACAAAAAGTAGCAAGGACTGAAATCGATAAATTAAAAGTAGAAGTAGATAAACGATACAGCACCAATGATGGTATAAGAGCAAATATAATTGATAAAGCAGAAAAAAAGATTGAGATTGAAAAGAAGCTTCAATGGGTAGAAGCTCTTTCTGATACAGCAAATGGAAAACTAAAAGGTAAAGAAAAAATCATGCTCGAGACTTATATTCAGACTACTTATTTTGACAGGATAATCAGAAGAGCAAATCTGAGACTCTTTACCATGTCCGGTGGTCAGTATGAACTTATCAGAGATAAGAAAGGTAGTTCTCAGGGACAAGGAGGACTGGAGATGGAAGTTATTGACCATTATAATGGTTCGAATCGTAGTGTAAAATCCCTGTCCGGTGGAGAATCATTTCTCGCCTCACTTTCGCTTGCTCTTGGTTTGTCAGATGAGGTTCAGGCTTCTGCGGGTGGTATTATAGTTGATACAATGTATGTTGATGAAGGATTCGGTTCACTAGACATTGATACACTTGATATGGCATACAAAGCGCTTACTGGATTGGCTGAAGGAAACAGACTTGTTGGAATAATATCTCATGTTGCAGAACTCAAGGATAAGATTGATAAGCAGATAGTAGTTACCAAAGAAAAAAGTGGTGGCAGCAAGGTGGAGATAGTCATTTAAATGTTTGTTTATTGACTTAATTTAGCGTTCTGAATATAATTATTATTGTATACCGGCAAAACAGGGGAAACCCTGCGACGCAAAGCTGCAGGACCTAAGAAGTATTCGATGGTAGCCAGTTGCAAATAGTATTGTATAAGCATCCAAAACGGTCCTTAATTGGTCTGTTTTGGTGCTTTTTTTGTGAAATGTTCACGGAGAGTTGTTTAGCAATAAGACCATAATTATTATATTGAAAACACGGGAGGTTTACTACTATGGCATTATCAGAACTGATTAAATATGAGGGGGATAACTCGACATTTATCTGGAAGTATCCGAATGAAGATTTTAATAACATGACGGAATTGATAGTTAATGAAAGTCAGGAGGCTATTTTTTTCGCAAATGGACAGGCAGCGGATACATTTGGTCCGGGAAGATATAGACTTGATGCGTATAATATACCGATATTAACTTCACTGGTGAATAAAGTAACCGGCGTAAGTGTGTTCCATTGTCAGGTATACTTCATCAATAAAACAGTTCAGATGGCTGTGAAATGGGGAACAGATTCTAAAGTCAGATTTGTAGAGCCAACACTTGGTGTTCCTGTAGAAATAGGTGCATCCGGCGAGATGAATCTGGCGGTTTCTGATGGAAGAAAGCTTTTGATCAAGTTGGTTGGTACCATGTCGGGAATAGCATGGGATGCTGAAAAATCAGCCTTTTCAAAATCATTGCAGACATCCTTCAGACCTTTAATATCAACAGAGGTTAAGTCGAATCTTTCTGCGGCAATCAAACAGCAGTATATTGACATAGTAGAAGTTGATGAGCACCTGGGAGAGTTATCGGAAGTGCTCAAGAACAGAATTGTTCCGGGATTTGAAGAGTATGGATTAACAATTCCACAGTTCTACTTAACAAATATTGTGCTTCCGGAATCAGATCCGAATTTTAAGCGACTTCGCGAACTTCATACAATTACTCTCCAGAAACGCATGGCTCAGGCTGAAGCAGAAGTAAAAACCACACAGGCTGAGAGCAGAGCTTCATATATGACAGCTGAAGCAGAAGCTGAGGCGAAGATAAAAGCTGCACAGAGAGGGGCTATTCTTGAGGAACAGACCACAGAGACAGAAATTGCCAAGAGAGAAGCTGAAAGACAGATTATCCAGGCACAGGCAGATGCTCAGGCTGCACAGATGGCTGGATTTGCGGAGGCATCTGTAATGCAGGCTAAGGGATACAATCAGAAGGATGTATTACAGGCAGATGTTCAGAAGGCTTACGCAGAGGGAATCGGAAATATGGGACCGGCCATCGCAGGTGGTGGCGGAAATTCAGTAATGGGTGATATGCTCGGATTGGGGGTTGGCATGGCAGCGATGAATGCCATGGCACCACAGGTTGGTGAGATGATGAAAAATATCAATCCGATATCATCAAATACAGGAGCAGAAACTGATCAAACACAAGGGACAGAACAGGTTACGAAATGTCCGAATTGCGGTAATACATTACCGGCAAATGCAAAATTCTGTTTAGAATGCGGAACTAAAATAGAGCAGCCGGAATCAAATGAAATAATATGTCCGGCATGTGGAAAGAAAACACCAAAAGGAAAATTCTGTATGGAGTGCGGACAATTAATGATAAATAAGTGCCCGAACTGTGGAACCGAAATTCCATTAGGCGGAAAATTCTGTCTTGAGTGTGGCACAAAACTTTAATTAGTAAAAGAGGAAATCAGATATGGCAAAGTTTATAAAATACTCTCTATTTTGGGTTGGGGCATTGATCCTTTTTAATCTTATTTGTTTTCTGGCTCCGATAAGAAAAAATGGATTTGATGATGGCTCAAAGAGTTTTTGGGTTGTATATGGTTTTATCATGGTGGCTTTTATATTGCACTTCTTATTCTCTTATATTGCACTTGATGAAAAGAAAAAGGAAAAGAGAATTCTGAATACACCATTATTATATATCAGTACCACAGAGCTATTCATTCTGGCAACTGCCGGATTGGTATGTATGGCCATTCCGGGAATACAAAATTGGCTTAAAATAATTATTGTTTATGCATTATTATTCATTTTTATTCTTTTCTTATTAACAGCTAAAACGGTTGGAGAAACAACACAGGCTGCTAATATTGAATTAAACCAAAAGACATATAATTTCCGTGTGCTTACCGACAGGGCTCGGGAGTTGACAGCTATAGCTGATACGGCAGAGAAGAAGCAGATAGCACAGTCGGTGTACGATAAGATTCGTTACAGTGATATGGTTTCCGATCCCAGATTAAGTGATATTGAAGGTGCTATATTTGCAAAAATGAATGAACTGACGGATGTATATCAGAAGGGGAATGATATTCGTTCGGCAAAAGGTATATCAGATGAATTAATACAATTAATTGATAGAAGAAATAATGAATGTAAAAACCTGAAGAGAATGGTTTAAGATAAGAATGAAATGATATTAGGGGGGGACAAAATGGCTATATTCAGATGCAAGATGTGTGGTGGAGAACTGCAGATATTAGAAGGTATGACAGTTTGTGAGTGTGCATACTGTGGTACTACTCAGACACTGCCAAAGCTGGATACTGATAAAAGAGAAAACCTGTATGACAGAGCCAATCATTTTCGAAGGAATAATGACTATGATAAGGCTATGACTATATATGAGCAGATACTAAATGAAGATTCAACAGATGCTGAAGCATATTGGTCATTGGTATTATGCCGTTATGGAATTGAGTATGTTGAGGATCCGACAACTCATAAGCGGGTTCCAACCGTTAACAGAGCTCAGTACAAGTCAATCTATGCTGATGAAGATTATAAGGCTGCTATAGAGAATGCTGATTCGATGCAGAAGTGGGTGTATGAGGAAGAGGCTAAAAATATAGATGTAATACAGAAGGGAATACTTGAGATATCCAATAAAGAGGAACCCTTCGACGTTTTTATCTGTTATAAAGAAACGGATGAAAATGGACAAAGAACCAGGGATTCGGTTATTGCAAATGATATATATCATCAGCTTACTAAGGAAGGTTTTAAAGTTTTTTTTGCGGCCATTACATTGGAGAATAAACTTGGTACAGCATATGAACCATATATTTTTGCTGCCCTAAACAGTGCAAAGGTTATGCTTGTTATTGGTACTAAACCGGAATACTTTGTGGCTCCATGGGTTAAGAATGAGTGGAGCAGATTCCTTTCAATCATTAAAGATGATCCCAGCAAAATTCTTATTCCTGCATACAGGGATATGGATCCTTATGGCCTTCCGGAAGAATTCTCATTCCTGCAGGCTCAGGACATGAGTAAGATTGGCTTTGTGAATGATATTATTCACGGAATAAAAAAAGTTGTTAATAAGAAGACTGAAACAGAAGGAAAAACTAAAAAAGAGGGATCTGGTGTTTCAATAGGATCAAATACGGATGTTGATACACTGCTTAACAGAGCATTTCTTTTTCTTGAGGCCGGCAACTGGGAAAATGCGACGATTTATTGTGATAAAGCTCTTGATATTGATTCAACAAGCGCAAATGCATATATTGGAAAACTTCTGGCTGAGAAGAAATATAAAAAGATAAATGAATTAGCAGGTACCTCGGATGTTCTATCCAAAAACTATCTGTTCAAAAATGCATATAAGTATGGAGACGAAAAACTAAGAGGCGAACTGGATACATATGTAATTAATAGTATAGAGAATTTAGTTCAGAGAATTCACCAGGAAGAATCGGCAGCTTCAAGTGAAGAAGACTACGTCAGAATGATTTCAGTACTACAAGAGAACAGTGGTTTTGAAATGATTGATGAATATTTGGCTGAATTAGTTGAAAAGTACAATGCGATTCACTCTGAAAATGAGTATAACAAAGCCTATGAAAAAATGAATAATGCCAGAACAGAACTGGATTATCACGAGGCACTTCTTATTTTTAAATCGTTAGGAGAATATAGAGATTCTGCTTATCTGGCACAACAGTGTGAGATACAGGAGGATGCTTTTTCACAGCAGAACGGAATGTGTGCTATATGCAGAACCGCCGAAGGAGTTGTTACCTTTATCCCTCATAATACTTCAGTAAAGTGTTGTAATAACTGTTTTTCCAGATTATCCGCACTTCAGACATACTTGGGAGATGATACTCAGGTTACTCGTAATTCATATTCATATCTTGAAAAAGCCGTTAATCAAACAATGACACATAGTGCTGCAATATCAAGAGTCCAATCTATTCTGGATAAGTATAAAGCTTCTGTTCCTGAATTATTTGCTGATTCTACAGAAGCAGAAGAAGCCCAGTCTGTTGAGCAGGTGGAAACAAATGTAGCAGCTGATAACTATGAGAATAAGGAATATGAATATGATGTTCAGATAGTACTTGATAAGCCATCAGGTGGCGTAGATAATGAGATGCTTAAATTTGTAATTGATAAGTATTCGGCAGATGGATGGAAATTACATACTACTATGAGAGATTTAAGTGAAGGTGGAGGACAAGTAGTAGTTGTATTTGAAAGAAAGTATAACAATCTATAATCTGTTTTGAAGATAGAATGTGGGTAGATCATGACAGTCAGGTATAATAAAAAGAATTTCTCCAAAATGATGCGAAAAGCGGATAAGGAGAAATCTAAAGCAAATCCAAAACTGAATAATGAAACGACTGCAGAGACGGCTGCTACCCAGACTGAAGCTGTTGTACTTGCCAAGGCCAGCAAGCTTGCATTTTTCAAGCAGTATTATACTTATCAGGCTTTTCTTGAGATTCATCCGACCCGGAGTATTTCTCTTGAGGACTGTTACAAGAAAACGATACTGTATATCATGCGCTGGTTCCGCAATCGTCTTGGGGAAGAGGTTTTTGAAAAATATCCTGAAACTGTATTTTTGAGAGATGATTATCCTGAACCGGAAAACTATAAAGACTTCTCTTTAGAGGATTCCAAAAATATAAACGGGTTTAATTTTATTGACTTTGAAACAGCCTATATTAATGACAAATGCAGTTGGCTGGCTTGTCTCACTGAGCCGGATAACGGAAATGAAAACAGTGGTGTTCAGGGACGGACATTTATCACTGAGTTCTTTGTAAATAAATTATCCGAATCGGTTGCTCTGGGTATTCGAGAAGCCTGCAGGGAACCGGAATCAAATTCTGAAGATGCATCCGGATTCCGTCCGGGATTTGTCAGAGATATTTTCTTTGATGATGATGTGATCATAACTGAGTTTGGAATAGGAAAAGAATATGCCTTCGCGAAAAAACCTGTTATCTTAAACGGAAAATCCGGGGAGGCTTGTGAGCGATTATATAGTGATCTGATAATATCAGATAAACGACAGATGCCGGTTCTGTTTGTGCCCGGGGACTATTATAAGAAGTATAGCAGCGAGGTGGATAGGAAGACTCAGAGTTTACTTGGATTTGCTCATGTAGTAGTATGGGAGGGAAGCTCGGCAAAACTGTTTAACCAGGCTATGAAGTCGGAGGAGCTTGCCGAGGTTGCAAATGAAGGTCAGTTGATATTTTACAGAACAACTAACCACAGTGAATATGATTCGGACTACTACGAAGGAGAAAACGAAGAGCTTCTAGAGGAGATAAGGACCCGAGCACATAAGGAGCCCTGCAGGAAGAATTATGATTTCCTGGATTTTACATTTAAGCCTTCCTGGTGGGAGCTTGATAAAATAAATAATACAAAGGACTTAGATACAAAAGAACTTTCTGATGCATACGAGAAAGAGATTTCTAAGCTGAAGATTGAGATAAGTGATCTTAGAACTGATATAGAAGGTCGTCAGAGAAAGATTGACAGCCTGGAGTCTGAGAATAAAAAACTGGATAAAAACCATACAAAACTGGCAAGTGACTTGTTTAAGAGTATAGAAGAAAATAAGGCTTTATCCGTTGACAACGAGAAACTAAAGAATGATATTAGAAAGTATGAGAGCAAGGTGCTGAATGACGAGATCATTCGAAGAGGCCTGATCAATAGTGAAAAAGAACGATATCAGCCTCTGTTAAATCTTCCGAATGTTACCAGAGAGAAGAAGGATGAATTGGTAAAATGGATCGAAACCTACTACTCTGATGTGATGGAGCTTCATCCGGATGCAGTAAAGTCACTAAAGGACGATAACAGGAATATAGACTGGCATAGACTATGTATGATGATCCATTATCTGGCAGGTTATACCAGGTACAGAAACGAGGGTGGAACTGCTATAAACTACGAAGCTGCTCGTGAGTATGATCCTGAGAATTCGGGTTACAAGGTTGAGCCGGCCGGCAGCGGTCAGGGTGCGATGGAAATACATAAAGATAAGTATTTGCTTAGAGTTGATGGCCGGGATGTGCTGATGGATATGCATATTAAATATGGCAAGGGAAAAGATGCCAATATGATAAGGGTATATTTCTATTATGATGCAGATAAGAAAAAGTCTGTTATAGGATATCTACCTAATCATCTGCCTACACGGGCGTTGTCACATTAGAGAAGAAAATAGTAACAATAAATAACAAAGGGGAGGTGTGTTTTTTGAAAAGTATTAAAAGAAGGATGCTTGGAATTATCATTTCAGCTGTTTTGATCATTTCACTTGTTCAGATACCAAAGATGGATGTTCACGCTAAAGCAAAACTGAGGAATATCAGTCTGACGATTGATACTGCTTCTATCAATCTGAACACAGATGAACTGGAATTGGACGTAGATAGCAGAATTAATGAAGAGGGTAATACCAGGATCACAGGGGCCAGTGGTGGAATCTCTGTAGATGTTGAAAACAGTGGACTGGCATTCAGAATGCCCAGTGGTGTCATGAACTATGCCACAAGCGATAAGTACAGAGTTCAGGAGGCAAGACCATATTATTACAGAATATGTATTGATATCGATAGCAGCTGGGAGTTTTATAGCGATATAGTTCAAAAATACAGAGATAGTGATATGGGTATTTTAAACCTGGACGATATAGCAACGGATAAACTCTATATTAAAGTAAATGACACTTATACAAATCATTGCTATATGGAACTGTTTTCAGAGGATGATGAAAATGTTATTGATTACATTTATTTATATGTTCCGGCAACAGTAAAAAAAGGAAGTAAACCTGTTGAAAAAATAGAGACTAAAACTATTTCCGAGGTAAATCTTGGTTATGATCCGGAGTATGTAGATTTTAAGATAGGTGCAAAAGAAGGAGATATAGATACAAGAATAAATGAGTCGTCCGGATGCACTACCGATGGAATATGTATGTTTTATGCCGGACTTTGCTATTATGTTTATGATGAGGAAAGTGGCATGGGATTCTGGGGTATTGATGAAGGCTTAGACAAAATAGCCTCAGATAAAAAATACTACGTAGCATTTAGTATTGAACTTGATGATCAGACATACTTTAAATGGGCAAGCTGTGTAACAAAAGAAAATGAATTTGTCTCATTATCAGCTATATCAGCATTTAAGGTAGTTGTAAATGGGCGTCAGGCAAAGGCGGATTCATATGTGGAATATAATTCCGGATGGAATAGTATTTGTATTTATGTACCTTATTCATCAGAGCCTCCTGCTAATAAGTCGGAGCTGATCGATATCAAGGATGCAACTGTCACCGGTGTTACTGACATGAAGTATACCGGTGAGGAAGTATGGCCGGATTATGATCTTTATATGGGTTCAAAAAAGCTTACGGAAGGTGTTGATTATAATACCAAGATTGAAAACAACATCAATGAGGGAATTGCTACCATAACATTTATCGGAGTCGGAAAATATACAGGAAAGATTTCAAAGAATTTCCGTATCGGAAAGGATGTAGCTGAGGATAAGGGCAGTAAAAAGGACGGAAAAACCTATAAGAGTGAATGGATAAACGGAAAATGGTATGACGAAAACGGTCTCCAGACTTATCCCGGTATTCTCTCCTGGAAGCAGAATGCTATCGGCTGGTGGGTTGAGGATTCTGCCGGATGGTATCCTGTAAATCAGTGGCAGAAGATAGATGGTATCTGGTACTATTTCAACGCTTCAGGTTATATGGCATCCAATGAATACTATAACGGTTATTGGTTCAATGCTGATGGTTCATGGGATGAAAGATATTTCCTGACATGGAAGTCCAACTCCACAGGTTGGTGGGTTGAGGATGTCTCAGGCTGGTGGCCTCAGAGCAGCTGGCTTAAGGTGGACGGATACTGGTATTATTTTGACGCATCAGGTTATATGGTAACAAATCAGTATGTTGAAGGCTGGTGGATCGGTGCGGATGGTGTTTGTTACTAAAGAAGATTAGTATTTGATAATATACGCATTTTAATGTTAAAATGCGTATATTATCATTTTTTAGTGAAGGGAAAAGCAGCGTGTCAAAAAAGAATCAGGCAGTACTAACAATTTTAATAATTGTCATCATAGTTGCCTTTGATTATCTTATGATGGGCAGAACCTTTATTCATGAGTTTCCTATTTTGCTGGATGGATCTACGGAGACGGTGGTTGAGGTTCAGGATGATAGTGTCATAGAGGTATTGAAAACCGAGATAGACGATGGAACGGGAAGAGTGGTATTCCGCGGACTTCGGGAGGGCGAGTCGGATGTTGAAGTTACCGTATATGGTAAAGGCGGAAAGTATCTTACTCATTCGACTACTTTGTATGTTCATCAAAGTGGGATCATTACCATGGGAGGTTTTATCGGAACCACAAACCGGTTTTATATTATCGGAATAGAAACGGCTCTGTTCTTTGTGCTGGCATTTATCCATAGAGTTGTCAGATGTCGAAATATAGCAAAGAAGAGTATGTATTCATATTCCCTGGTTGGTAATATCGGAGTTGCGCTTTTCCTGTTTGCATGTGCTGCCTTGTTTGTGGCTATTTCCATACGTCAGGGTACGTCATACTATACTCTGGATATTTATCATTTTGCATTCTATTCTATTTTTATATTATTTGCCATATTTGCATTTCCCGTGGTCATTTTATTCTCGATCTATCTCATGCTGAGCAATGTGGTCTTGCTGAAAAAGGAAGGTTTCAGTCCGGAGAACTGCCTTTGCATATTGCTTGCGCTGGTACTGATTCTAATGACTCTGATCGGGCCTTATATTGAATCTCTTATCAAGCAAGAACATCTGGTAAGTATACTCAGGTGGCGCCTTGCAAATCACGTGGAGGTTTTCTTTTATGCTATTCTTTGTTATCTGGAGTGTATTCTGGTCAGTACTATTTTCTGTGCGGAACGTGCCGGAAAATATGTTCCAAGACGTAATAAGGATTATATAATTATTCTCGGATGTGGTCTCAAGAGTAATGGTGAGTTAACTCCTCTTCTTGCCGGAAGGGCAGACAGGGCTGTATGGTTTGCTGAGAAGCAGAAGAAAGAAACAGGAAATGATATAATCTTTGTAGCGTCCGGGGGACAGGGAAGTGATGAACCCATATCCGAAGGCGAGGCGATAAAGAAGTATCTGATGGAAAAGGGTGTTGATCCGGCCTTTATTCTGGTAGATGATAAGTCGGTAAATACAGATGAAAATATGAAATTATCCCATGAGCAGATTCTAAAGAATCTGGGGGATAGAGGGATGAGTGAAGATACACTTATTAATATCGCGTATTCCACAACGGATTATCATGTGCTGAGAAGTGGAGTTATAGCCGAGAATAATGGATTCAAAGCTTCGGGTGTAGGAAGTAAGACAAAATGGTATTTTCATATAAATGCCCTTATCAGGGAATTCGTTGCCATACTTAGTGCTGAAAAGAAGGTTCATATCAGAAATGCCATTTTGCTGCTGGTGTATACAATAATTCTGTTTATCATATCAACCAGTCTGGGAATTTTATCATAGTGTATATTAGTAACCGAAGAAAAGATTCTTCGGGATAAATCCCTCAGAATGACATAAAAAAAGAGAAGGATAATAAATAGATTCGGTATTAGGAGAAGATAAAAATATGGGGTTATTCAGTAAAAAGGATAAGGAGCTGGAGTCCGTCATTAATCAGATAAGGGTGGACCTCAGTAATAATTATAAGGATAATGCAGTGGAGAATATAAAGAAGTTTGAAAAGCTTCTCGAAGAAAAAGAAAGCTCCGGCAAACTGAAGGATGCCGGAAGCTATCATGATCTTCTGAATGAATTTAAGGATGATGTAAAGAACTTTAAGAGGACGTATTAACAATATTATTCATCCAGATTTCTTTCTTTATAAGTATGTAGCCGATCACACATTTTATCAGGTCGGCTGCGTGGACCAGTGCGAAGATTTCAGCAGGTCCGAGTGACGTATTGAAAACAAGTATGTAAGCCAGCGGAACGGAAATCACCATCATAAAGAAGCTGTCGAACAGGAAGGTTATGATGGTCTTGCCCCCGGCACGTATGGTGAAATACGACGTGTGCAGAAAGCTGTCCTTCGGGAAGAAGAAAGCCTGCACCATAATAAAATGTGTGGCTATAAGGCGGGCCATGTCATTTGTATTATATATTTTCGGAAACAGTCCGGAAAATGCAAACATAACCGCACCTATCAGAGCAGAGGAGAAAACAGAGAAAGCGATAATCTTTCGTGCTTCATCCTTTGCTTTTTTCATGTCTCCGGCACCGAGATGCTGGCCGACGATTATTGCCACCGCATCCCCCATGGCGATAAATACAACATTGAACATATTGTTGATGGTGTTGGCGATGTTCTGACCGGCGACTACATTCAGCCCGCGCACCGAATATGCCTGAGCCAGCATGGCAATACCGATGGACCAGAGCCCCTCATTTATAAGTAAAGGCATACCGGTTACGAAAAACTTCTTTGCCAATGAAAACGGAACCAGCAGAGTTCTGTACAGTCCTTTGAAATAAGTATGCTTGTTTCTATTTCTGATGGACCAGACAATAACTACCGCAGCTTCAACGTAGCGTACCACAACTGTTGCTATGGCTGCTCCGGCAACTCCCATTTTCGGGAAGCCGAAATGTCCGAATATAAGCAGATAATTAAGTACGAGATTTACCAGAACTGCGGTCACGCAGGAAACCATGGGAACAAAGGTCTCACCACACTCCCTTAGAGTGCTGCAATATGCCTGTCCGATATATACCGCGGGAATCATAAAGATAATGATAGCAAGATAATTTTCCGCATAGCTGAGTGTAGCTGCCGGGTCCCCTTCATCCACGGAACCCCTCAGATAGAGCTGTATAAGCTCACTGCCAAAGCACATCAGAACTACAACAGTAATTATCATTATGGCGGCACCCAGCCAGAGCTTATATCTGAAGGTGATCCTTACGCCTTCGTCATCATTTTTGCCGTAATATTGCGCAGTAAAAATACCGACTCCCGAGAGTCCGCCGAAAATCAGCAGATAAAAAATAAAGATCAGCTGGTTGACTATCGCGACACCCGACATCTGTTCCGTACCCAACTGACCTACCATTATATTATCCAGCAGATTTACAAAATTCGTAAATGCATTCTGAATCACAATTGGAAGTGCGACAACCAGCAGCCGATGGTAAAATGCTTTGTCCCCTATGTATTTTTTCTTCATGTTTGTAAGCATAGTTTTATTCCTGTGTAATTATTGTTTTCGAAAACCATCCAACGAAAGTGGTTTTATCGGAATCTTCCGACATGTTAGTTGTGTCAATGCCACATTATATATGAATAGAGAGATATGTTCAAGTTATAGCAGACTTTCTTTAAATATAAACAGAAATATTTCTTTACATGCATATAGCAACAATATTCTTTACATGAATATAATAACTTTATTCTTTACATATAATATAAATGAGTTTTATTATGGTAGTGTAATTGATTAATAAATAAGATTCTTCGGGCTAAAGCCCTCAGAATGACAATATTATTGTGTCATCAGAAAAGGAAATGTAATCAGTGGAACAGGTGTTTGAAAGCCTCAGCAGAGAGGATACATACGAATTTGCAAAGAAAATGGGAGAAAAGGCAGCTCCGGGACAGGTCTACTGTCTGAGCGGTGATCTTGGCGTGGGAAAGACTGTTTTTGCTCAGGGCTTCGGAGCGGGCGTGGGAATAACAGAACCTATGTCCAGTCCTACATTTACCATACTTCAGGAATATCATGAGGGCAGGCTTCCCCTTTATCATTATGACGTATACAGAGTTGGTGATATTGATGAAATGGAAGAGACCGGTTTCTATGAATATGCCGGAGGCGACGGTGTGACACTTATCGAATGGGCAGAGCTTATAGAAGAGATCATTCCCCGGGATGCAGTCCATATAACCATAGAAAAGGATGTTGAAAAAGGTTTCGATTACAGGAGAATAGTTGTTAATAACCAGTAAAGTATGTCAAAAAATCCGCAGCTTTTAGTAGCTGCGGATTTCTGATTTATCACTTACGATTATCATATAAGCTCCGTTTTTGAGCTGTTTCAGAACCCATACCATATTACTCTCTTCAAGACTGACACATCCGGCTGTATTCCAGGAGTTATAGCTCTTGCAGTGAAGGAATATACCGGCACCACGTCCGTAAACTGTCGGGTTTATATTGAAACCGATATTCACGGCATATTTGTATTGATAATAATCTATCAGATGTTCGCCGGTAACCTTTGTTGTGCTTTCAACCCACTGATTGTAGGTATCCTTCTCAGAGGAAAGGTATGAATACGGAGTTATGGGATAGTAGGACATTTTAGTTCCCGGGTTTTCGGCTTTTCCGAAAGCATATGTGAGTTCGTATGAACCCTTTGGGGTTGTCTTGCTGCCCATCCTTCTTGACTCGGGATCGATGAATCCATTCAGTCCGTATCCGCAGTACATGGGCTCGGAACCTTTCCATGTTCCGTCCGACTGTTTCTCCCAGAGAGTCAGCTCGTGGTCGTTTACCAGAACTATCTGGGATGTCTTCTTTGCAGTTTCACTGTTTGCTATCAGATCCTTCACAGGTGTTTTATCCTCCCATCTTCCGGATGCATCTATTTCATATCCATCTATGGTTGTTGATACGGCCATGGTTCCGTTTTCATAGAAATAGTACCACCCGCCGTTATATTTTACCCAGTCCTTTGAAACCATATATCCTGAAGAGGTGAAATAGTACCAGTTGTGATCTATCTTCAGCCAGTCGTTTTTCGGATACCATCCTGAGGACTCGAACCACCATCCTGCTGCATTTGATTTCCATGAACCATACCAGGATGGGGCATACCAGCCACTGCCGTCCAGCCAGTAGCCGTCTATATACTCATTTTTGGCATAGGTACCGTCACCGTTGTCGTACCACCATCTTCCTGAGGACTCTACCCATTTTCCGGTACCTGCCTTTTCCTTTTTTTCGGTATCATCATTTTTTTCTTTATTTGTATCGGATGTTTCACCCTCTTTATTTTCAGCGTTATTATTGGACTGAGCTTCCTGAGTTTTGCTTTCGCCTTCAGCCCGTACCTCAGCAGGAGCTGTGAGTGTCAGAGAACCCAGGAGCAGTCCCGCAATGATAATACGGAAAATGCGAGATTTCATATTTTTTTTCGAATGCTTATACATAGTTTTCTCTTTCTATATTTACAAGTTTATTTTTTACTATTTATACAGGTTTATTTTCTACTTGTTTATATTTTAATATCGTGTTACAATTGCACATGCTCAAAGGCTTATTAAAGTGTAAGCCGATGATCGGTGCGTGGCTCAGCTTGGTAGAGCACTGTGTTAGGGACGCAGGGGTCGCAGGTTCAAATCCTGTCGCACCGATTTTTTTATTGCTTTATCCGCTGCAAAGGTCAGTATATCATAACTATGGTTTATTATGTCAAGATATGGTATGATAAGAATGGTATGCACATTTGTTTAGTTTTAGTGGGAGCCCATTTTAATGAAGGAAAGAAAAGAAAGCAAAATAAGCGCGTATTTGAGAGAAATAACTCTATTCAAAATAAACGCATATAGCATAATTACTATGCTTTTTGCTGTTGGTATTAATGTTGTTGGCGGAAAGCTGGCCAACAGCTGTAACTTTCCTATATGGTTTGACACCGTTGGTACTATGATGGTGGCTATTCAGTTCGGCCCTCTGGCAGGTATGTTTATTGGCTGTATCGGTCCGACAATTTCCATGTTTTCATATGGCGTTTCTCCCTATTATATAAGTGTGGGCGGAATGGTTGGTTTCCTCATAGGACTCCTTTTCCCGCGTAAGCAGCGTGACAAGCTTGCTATAGTTTCTCTGGCGATTCTTGCCGGTCTCATGACAACATTTGTCTGTATTCCCATAAATTCTGTAGTTAATAACGGATATACCGGAAATAACTGGGGTGATGCACTCTATAATATGCTCTATCATTATTTCCAGGATTCCAAGTTCAATGTATTTGCCGCAGAGGCTTTTGTTGATGTTCCCGATAAGGTCTTTACCATGGCCGTTGCGCTTTTATTTATCCATTTAGAAGAGAAATTGTTTCTTAAGCGAGGCGGTAATAAGAACAAGAAGAAAAAGAAAACTGCCGGTACCGGACTTTCAGCGGTGCTGGTTCTGTTTGCAGTTTCTCTGGGAATGGCAGTTTTCCAGCACAGCGTGGTTCATGCTGATGGAAATAGCGAAGAAAAGAAGGATAAGAAGAGCTATCAGTCTGATTATGAGACCATCACCTATGGTCCGAAGGATGGAGCTCTGACTGCAGAAGTAAATGCGGTTGAGCAGACTAAAGATGGTTATATCTGGGTAGGAACCTATTCCGGTCTTTATAAATATGATGGAGTTACCTTTGAAGAGATCGCTCTGGATGATCGTATCAAAACGGTAATGACTCTGGTCCTTGATTCACAGGAAAGACTCTGGATAGGTACAAACGAGAGCGGAGCCTGCTGCTACGATACCGTAACCGGAGAGAAAACATTTTATGATACATCAAATGGACTCGAGGCCAACTCCATCAGAGAGATAGGCGAGGATATTGACGGAAATATGTATATAGGTACGGTTCTTTCCGTTTCGAAGATATCACCTGATGGTGTGGTTAAAACCTACAGCGAATGGGATGATATAAAATACGTACAGTCCTTTGAGACTTTAGAGGATGGCGGAGTAGTCGGAATAACAAATGGCGGAACTCTGTTTCTTATTAAAAATGACATGCTCATGGATTCAGTAACATTTAACAGAGACGAGAGCGTTTATTACAGAGAGGTGTCATATTCCGGAAAAGAGATTCTTTGCGGAACCAGTACAAACATAGTAGACAGATATGAAATAAAAAATGACAAGCTGAAATACGTCGGTAATTTTGAGATCCCCGATTTCAACTTCTTTAATGTAATGGAATACAGCCCGGATGATGGCGGATTTTTCGTATGCTGTGAAAACGGTCTCGGATTTCTGGATGCAAAAACCTATAAATCCATAGATATGTCGCACTCTGACTTTAATGGTGCAGTCAGTGATGTTTGTATAGATTACCAGGGAAATATATGGTTTGCTTCAACGAAGCACGGTCTTATGAAATATTCAAAGACCCCTTTTGCCAATCTGACAAGAAGGGCGGGACTTGATACAGGCATCGTTAATTCTGTGGAAAAGGTCGGAGATGAACTGTTCATAGGCTCTGACAACGGCCTGCAGGTTATAAATCTCAAAACTAACAGAGAGATAAAAAAGAGCTATTCAAGTATTCTGGATAAAAACCGTATCAGAAATATATTTGCTGATTCCAAAGGAAATATCTGGTTCAGTACTTATGCGGAAAAGGGTCTGATATGTGTAGATAAGAATGAAAATGTTACTTATTTCAATGAAGAAGCCGGAGTGAATCTCGGTGGCAGGTGCAGGGCGGCTATGGAGCTTTCGGATGGCAGGATCCTTGTTGCAAGTAACATAGGACTTACATATATAAAGGATGGAAAGATCGTTTCAACCATAGGAGAAAAGGATGGACTTAATAACAGATATATCCTTTCCATGGTTGAACGTGAGGATGGAGCTATACTTGCCGGTTCAGACGGAGACGGTATCTATATTATAAAAGATGATAAGGTGGTAGGACATATAGGCGAGGCAGAAGGCATGAGTTCCTCTGTTATCCTCAGGATTGTAAAATGTACCGGAGGCTATCTTTATGTTACCAGTAATTCAATCTACTATGATAACGGTACTGAGCTGAAGTATTTAAAGAACTTTCCATATTCGAATAATTACGATATTAAGATATCCGATGACGGAAAATGCTGGATTACATCAAGTGCAGGAATGTATATAGTAGACGAAAACGATCTGCTTAGTGATGAGAATGATTATACTTTCACTCTTCTGGATTACAGATGGGGCTTTTCATCTACATTTACGGCAAACTCCTGGAACGTACTTGATGGAGATAACCTGTATCTTTGCTGTATAGATGGTGTAAGGAAAATAACTACCAAAGACTATGAAAGGGATGTGAAACCATTTCAGCCTCATCTCAAATCCATAACCTATCCCGAGGGAGAGGTAACCGAGAAAAACGGAGAGTTTGTAATCCCCGCAACCAATGGACGTATAGAGTTTAATATAGCCATCAATAATTATGCTATGTCAAATCCTTTGGTCTATTACCATCTGGAAGGTTTTCCGGATGAAGGAAATCTGTGTACACAGAGTACTATTTCACCTCTTGTATTTACGGATCTTCCAAAGGGTGATTATAGATTCCATATCAGTATTCTGGATGAACTGACCTGGGAGCCGGAGAATGAGGTTGTAGTTAAAGTAAGGAAGGAAGCCATGATGTACGAGAAGACCTATTTCCGTGTATATCTGGTATTGGTCCTTGCTCTGGTTGTCCTTTATATTGGCTGGCTGTTTGTTGAGATAAGAAAAAGAACTGCAAGTGTAAGAGGTCTTCAGAAAGAGGTTACCACTGATGCAATGACGGGACTTCTGAATAAGACCGGTTCTCACAGAACTCTGGAAACAACTTGCGATTCTGAGACCGGAATTCTCATGATGATAGACCTTGACAGCTTTAAGCTGGTAAATGATATCTATGGACATGATATGGGAGACCGCATCCTGATAAGATTTGCAGAGCTGATAAAAGAGGGTATGCATAAGGACGATATAGCAGGTCGTATAGGTGGTGACGAATTTATCGGCTTCCTGAAGAATACTATAGATGAACAGGAGGTTGATAAGCTGACCAAATTCTTAAACAGGGAAATGGTTGTTTCGGCAAAGGAATATATGGGAGAGGATATGAACATACCTCTCGGAGTATCCATAGGTGCCGTTAGGGTTCCGTCGGAGGGAACAGAATTTGAAGAGCTTTCTAAGAAGGCAGACAAAGCACTTTATGTAGTAAAGCAAAATGGAAAGCATGGTTATTCTTTCTACCAGAAGAGCGGTGGAGAGGTTGAACAGGAGTCAGCCGGAAAAGAAAAGAATAATCTGAAACAGATAAAGCAGATCATCGGCGAAAGAAACGAAGGAAAGGGTGCATATCTTGTAAGCTTCGATAAGCTTCAGGTTGTATATAAGTTCCTGAATCGTAATGACAAGCAGAGCAATACGAACACGGGCTTCCTCAGATTTACCCTGGAAAGGGAAGACGGCGGAGATATTCCGGATGAGATTCAGGACAGCTTTGAAGATTATCTTATCGTAAATCTGAAGAAAAATGATGTTGTCTGCAGATATTCGGACAGCTTCTATGTTCTCTGTGTAGGCTGCAAGGATGACAAATATGAGGATGTCGCCGACAGACTTATGACAGGCTGGGACGAGCAGGACGGGCATAAGGAATATAAAGTATTATTTGAGATAGAAGAGGTTGGATAGAAAGGATATCTAAAATGGTATTAAATAGGAAAAGAAAACTGATATCGATTGTTCTGGCAGTTTTATTTGCTCTTGCTTCTCTTGGAATCACGGGGATAGATACATTTGCGGATGAAAAAAAGGCTGCTGAGACCAAGGAAACGGAAAAAAAGACAGGCTGGATAGAAGAGAAGGATCATCGCTGGTGGTACCGTTTTGAAGACGGAAGCTATGCAAAGGAAGAATATATCGACGGATGCTGGCTTGATGCATCCGGGTGGTATGATGCTACCTGGAATGCAACCTGGCAGCAGGATTCAGTGGGCTGGTGGTTTCAGTCGGCAGCATGGTATCCCACAAAAACATGGCTGAAGATTGACAGCAAATGGTACCATTTCAAATCCTCAGGATATATGGACGCAGGAAAATGGGTTGATAAGAGCTACGTTGGTAAAGACGGGGCATGGATCGAGGGTTATAAAAACCCTGATGGTTCTGTATGTGGACCAAGCTATACTATAGTTATAGATCCGGGACATTCCGCAAATGTAGCTAAGGGAGTTGAGCCTCTGGGACCCGGATCCTCTGAGACAAAGGCTAAGGATAACGGCGGAACACAGGGTGTAAGCACGAAGATTCCGGAGTATCAGGGAACTCTTACCATGGCTTTCCTTCTGAAGACCGAGCTTGAGTCAAGGGGCTATGAGGTAATACTTACCAGAACTGATAATAATACAGCAATTTCATGCAAAGAGAGAGCAATGGTGGCAAACAATGCGGATGCAGATGCTTATATAAGACTCCATTTTGACGGAACTTCAAGCAGCACGGCCAGCGGAGCAATGGGAATATGCATAACGGCGGGCAATCCATATATTTCAAGCATGTATACACAGTGCAGAAAATTCTCGGATGATGTGGTCAGCGAATACTGTAAGGCAACCGGACTTCCAAACAGAGGTACCTGGGAAACAGATACCATGTCCGGAAATAACTGGAGCAAGGTTCCCACAATGCTTATAGAACTGGGCTTCATGACAAATCCTTCAGAGGATAACCTGATGGCACAGTCGTATTTCCAGACGAAGATGACAACAGGTCTCGCAAACGGAATTGATAAATATTTCGGATATTAAAAATAAATGTACTGTTAATTATTGTTAATAAATCTATGGTTTTTATAGGTTGATTGTGGATAATTGATAAATTTGTTGGAATAGGGCATTTCTGGCTTGTTTTTTGATGATGCTATGCTATAATGTCGAAGATATAAGAGAGTATTAGTTAACATATTATTTCAAAATCCTTATGGATAGGGATTTAAGAGAAAGGGTACTAATATGAATAAGAAAGTATCAAATGTATTTGTTGATGCATTTAGGCTATTGATAGTTATTGCGGCCTTTATATTTGTTGTCTGCGGTTCATCTATCGTAAATGCGGCAGGCGAAAATGATGGCAATGGTCAAAGTGGTTCTCAGACCGAACAGCAGGGCGGCCAGAATGGACAGGATGATCAGAACGGTCAGAACGGTCAGAATAATACTGATGATCAGAACAATAAGGATGACCAGCAGAATCAGGACGATCAGCAGAAAAAGGATGATCAGCAGAAGCAGGACGATCAGAAGAAAGATGATACAAAGGTTGCCAAGTGGATGCAGACCAACGGTAAGTGGTGGTATCAGAACGCTGACGGTTCCTTTGCAGTAGACTGGAAGCAGATTGGCGGAAAATGGTACTATTTCAACTATGATGGTTATCTTGCAACAGGATGGCTTCAGACCGCAAGCGGCTGGTATTATATGCTTGATTCCGGTGAAATGGGAACAGGCTGGGTAAACGATAAAGGTACATGGTACTACATGAACAAGTCCGGTCAGATGACAACAGGCTGGGTTGAGTCAAATAATAAGTGGTACTATATGAAGAAAAACGGCCAGATGGCAACAGGCTGGCTGAATCCTGAGGGTACAAACTTCTGGTACTTCATGAAGGATAACGGTGAGATGGGCGTAGGCTGGGTTCATGACGGAAGCAACTGGTATAACATGAACAAAAACGGCTTACTGAATATCGGATGGCTTCAGGATGAAGGCAAATGGTATTACCTTAAGTCTTCAGGAGCTATGGTATGGAACGACTGGCAGAGCATAAACGGTTACTGGTATCACTTTGATAAGAGCGGAGTGATGCAGACAGGTAAGTTTACCGATACAGACGGAACAACCTATGACCTCGGAACAAGCGGTGGTATAGCCGATCCGATGGGACAGAAGGCAAATGCATATTCAAGTGCTACAAATTATCTTATTCTGGTAAATCGTTCATCACATATGGTATACATCTTCCAGGGTAAGCAGGGCAGCTGGCAGACAATCAAGTCATTCCAGTGTACAGACGGTGTTGCAACACCTAACGGTACATTTACTATCGGCTCACACGTACAGCACTTTGGTGAAGAGAAGGGTTATACATGCTGGTATGCATCACAGATAACCGGCGAGATACTTTTCCATTCAGTTCTTTATTCACCAAACAGCATGAGTATCATAACTGACGGAAGACTTGGAATCACAGCTTCTCACGGATGTATCAGACTTGATATAAATAATGCTAAATATATTTACGATACTATACCTTCAGGCACAAAGGTAGTCATCTATCAGTAAAGTGTTTTATGTAATATTTCAGGAAATTTTAAGAGATGGCGGTTTAGACTGTCATCTCTTATTTTAGAAATAAACAGTATATAAAATGTGGGTAAACGTATATGTATAAACTTTCGGAAACAGAAGTACTTGCACAGCCAACAGAATATGTAAATGAGTCTGAGTACAAAGTATGGAATTACAAAACAGGTGAGGGAGACGGAGGCTTTATGGACTCCTTCAACGCACTCAAATATCAGATCGATTTTAATTATTCACAATATAAGGATCAGCTGAGAACTCTTCTTGTCAGGCAGAATAAGTTGAAGGATGATTATCGCAGCTCCATAAGGCAGATTTTTTTCGTAGCCCTGATTCCTGTCTTTTATTACATTATTCTTAGAGGTGTTATCTGGCTCGGTCTGAGGATAGATCTTGTTGCCGTGCTTTATACAGTCCTTGTTCTTTTTCAGGCACCTCTGGTATTTGTCTGTGACTTTCTGCTTATGCCCGGATTTGTAAAGCATATGCTTAATTATAAAAGACAGCTTGTTATACTTAACAGCGGACCTGAACTGGAAAAGTACAGAAGGAAGCATGATATTATATCCTTTTATGATGAGAAGGTATTTCTGAAAAATACTATAGAACAGTATGACAAGTTTTATGAAGATATGATAATAGAGGGCTGGGATAAGAAGAGTACTACTGAGGCATGGAAAAATGTTAAAGAACCTGATAAAAAACAGCTGGAAATACTGGACAGAATGCGTAGCCTCAGCATCTTTCACGAGTGTAAGGCAAGTGTGGTGGAGACAAGAAAGGCCATCGGTTTCGGCTGGGTGATCGTAGGATTCAGCATTATACTGGGAGTCCTTATATTCTGGTCAACATTACATCTGTCAGAAGCAGTAGAGCTGTTCTGATAAGAAGCACTGTTTATAGCGTATATATTTAGCCGGTAAGGTAAAATGTTTTTTTTGACATAAATAATACAAGTATATTATAATTATTTAGTTATTTTATTCGGAGTCGTATCGAAGTGGTCATAACGGGGCGCACTCGAAATGCGTTTGCCCTCCGGGGCACGAGGGTTCGAATCCCTCCGACTCCGCACAGTCTTCCCTTATAAGGGGAAAGATGCCGGCTGCAGTGCAGCTGACAGATGAGGTTAAAAAGGAGAGATATGATGTATAAGATAGTAAAAAAAGAATCTCTCAATCCAACAGTTACTCTTATGGAGGTTGAAGCTCCCCTGGTAGCCCGTAAGGCTGAGCCGGGACAGTTCATCATCTTCAGAGCTACAGAGGATGGAGAAAGAATTCCACTGACTATCGCGGGTTACGATAGGGAAAAAGGAACAGTAACAATTATTTTCCAGATTGTCGGAGCAGGTACAGAGATACTTAATTCACTGAATGAAGGTGATTCAATACATGATTTTGTCGGACCTCTGGGAAATGCAACTGAGGTTGAGGGTCTTAAAAAGGTGGCTGTTGTCGGCGGTGGTGTCGGCTGTGCTATCGCATATCCTGTTGCAAAGAAGCTTCACGATATAGGATGTGAGGTTACTTCGATAGTAGGTTTCAGAAACAAGGATCTTATCATCCTTGAGGATGAGTTCAGAGCAGCATCAAGTAATTATATACTTATGACAGATGATGGCTCAGCAGGAGAAAAGGGTGTTGTAACTGCACCGCTTGAAGAACTCATCAAAAACGGTGAGGAGTTCGATGAGGTTATTGCCATCGGACCGCTGATCATGATGAAGTTCGTTGTAATGACAACGAAGAAATATAATGTAAAGACTGTAGTCAGCATGAATCCTATCATGGTTGATGGTACGGGAATGTGCGGATGCTGCAGACTTACTGTTGGCGGAAAGACAAAGTTCGCCTGTGTAGACGGACCGGACTTTGATGGATTTGAAGTTGACTTCGACGAAGCTATGGCCAGAGGCGGCGTATATAAGCCATTTGAGCTTAAAGCCAGAGAAGAAGCCTGCAATATGCTTGGTAAGGAGGTGTAGATCGATGCCGAATATGAGAATGGATAAAAATCCTATGCCTTCACAGGATCCAAATGTAAGAAATAAGAATTTTGAAGAGGTTGCTCTGGGATATACAGAAGAGCAGGCTATCGATGAGGCTGAGCGTTGTCTTAACTGTAAGAACCACCCATGTATGGATGGATGCCCTGTTCAGATTTCAATCCCTGAGTTTATACAGAAGATAGTAGAGAAGGACTTCGAAGGAGCTTATCAGGTTATCAACCGTTCAAGTTCACTTCCTGCAGTCTGCGGACGTGTATGTCCTCAGGAAAGACAGTGTGAGTCCAAGTGCGTAAGAGGTATCAAGGGTGAGGCAGTCGGTATCGGACGTCTCGAGAGATTCGTCGCAGACTGGCATAACAAGAATGTTACAGCTGCACCTGAGAAGCCACAGCCAAATGGACATAAGTGTGCCGTTATAGGATGCGGACCTTCCGGTCTTGCCTGTGCATCAGACCTGGCTAAGAAGGGCTATGACGTAACTATTTATGAGGCACTTCATACACCGGGCGGAGTACTTGCGTATGGTATTCCCGAGTTCCGTCTTCCAAAGGCTATAGTTCAGAAGGAAGTAGACGGACTTAAAGCTCTCGGAGTTAAGATAGAGACAAATGTTGTTATCGGAAAATCAATAACAGTTGATGAGCTTTTTGATGAGTTCGGATATGAGTCAGTATTTATCGGATCAGGTGCGGGACTTCCACGTTTCATGAATATCCCGGGTGAAAACCTGAACGGAGTTTACTCCGCAAACGAGTTCCTGACACGTATAAATCTTATGAAAGCATTTAAAGAAGGTTCCAAGACTCCTATCGAAAGACCTAAGAAGGCTGTTATCGTAGGTGGCGGAAATGTTGCTATGGATGCAGCGCGTTCAGCAAAGCGTCTCGGAGCGGATGTTACTATAGTTTACAGACGTTCTATGGAAGAGCTTCCTGCACGTAAGGAAGAGGTTGAGCATGCTATAGAAGAAGGAATCATCTTCAAGCTTCTGAATAATCCTATCGAGATCGTCGGTGAGGAAGGAAGAGTTAAGGCTGTTCGTTGCCAGGAAATGGAGCTTTCAGAGCCTGATGAGTCAGGAAGAAGAAGTCCTGTTCCTGTTGAAGGAAAGATAAATGAGATAGAGGCAGACTGCTTTATTGTGTCTATCGGAACATCTCCGAATCCTCTTATCAAGAGTACTACAGATGGTCTGGATGCCAACAACAGAGGCTGTCTTGTAGCAGATGAAAATGGTGCAACTACCCGAGAAGGAGTTTTTGCGGGCGGTGATGCCGTAACAGGTGCAGCTACTGTTATACTTGCAATGGGAGCCGGAAAGAAGGCTGCTGCTGCTATGGATGAATATATTCAGTCAAAACAGTAGGCTATATCAAGTGGACGATTTCTGTTATATCAAAAAAAATGTCATTCTGAGTGAAACGAAGAATCTTATTAAAAATCTTCGCTATGTTCAGGATGACATTGTTATAATAAATGAATCGTTTCAAAGGTCTTATATATGAGCGAAAATGTAAGAAGCGCCCAGTCGGGCGTTATGAAGGCGGCGGGAATTCTTGTAATAGCGAATTTCCTGTCAAGTATCCTTGGATATGTTAGAGATATTATAATGTCATCCGTATTCGACATGAGCTCGACTACGGATGCTTATAATGCTGCGTTTACTATTCCCGATCTTATATATACCATTCTCGTAGGTGGCGGAATATCTGCCGCATTTATCCCGGTATTCAGTAGTTATCTGGCTCAGAAGAAATATGAGGACGGATACAGAATGGCCAGCACTATACTGAATATCGTTGCTATTGTCGTTGCGCTTGTTTGTGTTGTGGGCGAGATTTTTACTCCTAAGCTTCTTCCGCTGGTTGTGGATTTCGAAAACTGGACTCCTGAAGCTATCTCACTTACGGTGACGCTTACCAGGATCATGTTCTTCCAGTGCTTCTTTATGTGCCTTACAGGTATCTGTATGGGTATTCTTCAGTCTTATAAGGATTTTGCACCTCCGTCCATAGGTTCAGTCCTTTATAACCTTACCATTATCGGAGTAGGCGTTCTGCTCCTTACTCTCGGTACAGGAATAGCCGGATTCTCCATCGGTGTGGTTGCCGGTTCTATCGTAAATCTGATCGTTCAGATAATCCCGATACAAAAGCATGGCTTTAAATATAAAAGAGTGATCGATCTGGATCATGAGGGCGTAAAGCAGTTTTTCAGGCTTTTGGGACCTGTTCTTGTGGGAATAGCAGTTACCCAGTTAAATTTGATCGTAAACAGAAGATTTGCATCATCACAGGGTGAAGGAATCCTTTCGAATATCATTCAGGCCCAGAGAATTATGCAGCTTCCTATAAATATATTTGCCTATGCCATAGCCATGTCCATATTCCCGACAATGGTAGAGCATTACGCAAATAAGGATACGGAAAGCTACAAACAGGATCTTTCACTTGGAATAAGAAATGTAACATTTGTCATACTTCCTTGTGCAGTGGGACTGATAGCTATCAGGACACCCCTTATCAGAGCCATATATCTCCAGGGAAATTTCTCTAAGGAAAATGTCCCCACACTTGCCACACTCCTTGCACTTTATTGCTGCGGAATGATCGGCTACTCTATAAGACAGGTACTGCTTCAGGGATTTTATGCAATCAAGGAAACCAGGACTCCGGTTACCATTAACATATTTATCCTGTTTTTGAACATGCTGCTGACGGCCATATTTGTAAAGTTCTGGGGTGCAAATGGTATAGCCACTGCATATGGAGTCGCAGGTATTGTCAGTGCGGTAACCCAGAGACATTTCCTGAAAAAGAGAATCGGAAGTATAAGACATTTGGAAATAAAAGAGTCCATGCTTAAATGTGCCACCTGCTGTGCCGTAATGTTTATTGTTATCACAGCCAGTATCATCATTTTTGAGCACAATCTTTCCGTGGAATCAAAGAAGATGCAGCTGATAGAGGTTATGTCACTGGTCGGTGTAGGTGGTCTGACATATTTTGGAATGGCTATGGCTCTGAAGATGGAAGAGCTGACATCTATCATAAGAGTGTTCAAGAGAAAGTTTACTCATAGTTCCTAAGTATAAAGGTGAAGATGTATGTATAGAGAAATACCAAAACTAATGATGTTCAGGAATCTGGGTGAGGACAGCATTATCATAAAGCTCAGCGAGATAATCCGTGACTTCGATAGCGGGGAATATGATAAAGCAGATTTGTCGGACAGGATATATGCCCAGATTCACAGACTTCTTGAAATAGCTACAGATTACGGGTTTGATAAGAATCTGTGGCATGATTATATTGCATATGTTCTGGTGACGAATGAGAATCCATTTTCTCTTACTGCAGAAAGAGCAGGTATGAATGAGGGAAGCGTTAATGGATTTGCTCTGAAGGATATGGAGATATTCAACAATCTGTTCAGCTACGATTTTCAGAAGCTGGAGAGAACCCTGGGGCTTGACTGCTTCTCGGTAATAACAAACTACAAGTCTATCCATAAACGTCATCAGGTTTATAATAAAAATGTTTCCGATAAGGTCAGGGCTCTCAGCGATGCTATAGCAGAGGATATTTCACCGGAGAATACTCTCAGACTTGTTACGGATTTTTACAAAGCATACGGAGTTGGCATGCTTGGGCTGAATAAAGCCTTCAGAGTATCAGAGGCACTTCCGGATCTGGATAAGAAGGTTCCTGCAAAAGCCGGAAATGATTTCCTTCTCGGAAGAGGCATAAGCTGCAGTCCCATAAAGAATACCGATAAGGTAATGCTGGATGATCTTATAGGCTACGATATACAGAAGAAAAGACTTCGCGAAAATACAGAAGCATTTCTGGCCGGAAAAGCGGCCAACAATGTGCTTCTTTTCGGAGATGCGGGAACAGGAAAGTCCACAAGCATCAAAGCACTTATAAATGAGTACTACGATGACGGACTGAGAATGATAGAGCTTTATAAACATCAGATGAGGTATCTCGCTCCTGTCATTTCAAGTATAAAAAACAGAAATTACAGATTTATCATATATATGGACGATCTGTCATTTGAAGAAAACGAAACAGAGTATAAGTATCTGAAGGCTGTGATAGAAGGAGGTCTGGAGACCAGACCTGATAACGTCCTTATCTATGCTACTTCAAACAGACGTAATCTGATAAAGGAGACCTGGAACGATACCAACGATGTGGAACTGGACAAGCACCGTTCAGATACACTTCAGGAAAAGCTGTCGCTTGTGAGTCGTTTCGGAGTGACTATTCCTTACATGAGACCTGATAAGAAGGAGTACGAAAAGATAGTTAAGGGGCTTGCCGAAAGACAGGCAGGACTCGGACTAACCGAGGAAGAGCTCCTAGCCGAGGCAAACAAATGGAGTGTAAGCCATGGAGGCATGTCAGGACGTGCGGCCCAGCAATTAATCGATAGTCTGGATATTTAACTATATTTCCCTATTTGAGGAAATGATTGATCACGAGCGATTAGAGAAAGTTCGGTATTCCGAGCTGTCAGAGAAACGCGACTCGAGACCGTTTTGGGTCTCGGTGCTTAGCGATTCACGAGCTTATGCGAAGTGAGAGCTTAGCAAGCGAAGCGGCCGCTAGGGGCTAGCCCGAAAAGAGCGGAAGCGATGTCGAGAGGGGCGTTATCTCAGAAGCGAGGAATAATTGATATAAAAGCGAGGGATAAGCATGACGAAAAAACAACGGGCCGAGGCGGTTTGTGAACGTCTGAATGATGAGTACGGCACAGACCTCAGATGCTATCTTGAATACGACTATGAAAAGCCCTGGCAGCTTCTCTTTGCCACTATCATGTCAGCTCAGTGCACGGACGAAAGAGTAAATCTGGTCACACGGGATCTCTACAAAAAGTATCCCGATCTGGAGGATATTGCAAAGGCTGATATAAAGGAGTTTGAGAAGGATATATTCTCAACAGGGTTTTATCATAATAAGGCAAAAAACATCATAGCCTGTGCAAATGTTTTGCTGGAGGAGTATGATGGAGTTGTACCCTCGGATATTGACGAACTGACGAGTCTGCCGGGTGTGGGAAGAAAGACGGCAAATGTCATCCGGGGAAATGTATATAACATAGAGTCCATAGTTGTGGACACTCATGTGAAGCGTGTTTCAAAGCTTCTGGGACTTACAAAAGAGGATGATCCCACGAAGATTGAATATGAATTAATGAAAATACTTCCCAAAAGCCAGTGGATATTGTATAATTTTCAAACGATTGCACATGGAAGAAGGATATGTATAGCCAGAAGGCCTGCTTGCGAGGAGTGTTGTCTGGCAGATGTTTGTAAAGGAAAGAAGGTAATAGCAAATGGTTGATTTCAGTAAGAAGAAGAAAAAGACTGCAAGAGTTATTGCTGCAGTTATATGTGTTCTTATAGTATTTGGAATGGTAATCGGACTGCTTTCATATGCATTTTAATGAAAATATGAAAGCGTGTAATTAATAGGAGGAAATATCTTGAAATCAGTTATGAGGAAAAAGCTGGAGAAGATAATCGCAGCAGTTCTTGTAATGACACTGACTATCTTACCCCAGTCGATCAGTGTTTTTGCTGAGACAGCAACAGGAACTGACAGCATTTCAGCCGATCAGGCTGAAGCTTTGATAAGAGATAACATTTCCATAAAAGGCAAGGACGTAAGCGGCATGAGTTATCATCAGGCCCTTGAGGCACTTGGTGGAGAGGCTTCCATAGGAGATGCCTCCGTTACACTTACCAGCCGTTATGGAGATATAAGCACAACTCTTTCGGAGCTTGGTCTGTATGACGATACGGAAGAGGTTGTTAAGAAGGCCCTTGAATACGGTAACAGCGGAACTGTCCTGAAGCGTTTCAAGGATATTGAACAGCTGAAGAATACGCCTGTAAACTTCGATGTAAAGAAGGAAGTGGACGCTGATACTCTTGATAAAGTGATTGAGGGTAAGATCGGAAACGAAATGAACAGCATCAGCGGATACAGTCTGGAGAAGCATGATGACGGAACCGTAAAGGTGAATGTTGAAGGCGAGTCCGTAAGTGTAGACGTTGAAGCTACAAAGGCAACTATAGATGATGCAATAAATGCTGATGGATACTCCGGTGGTGCTATCACCAAGGGAGTTGTTCTTGCTGATAATTCCGGAAGTGAGAAAATGCAGCAGATTGCAAGAGTTAAGGACCTTCTCGGAACTTATACAACAAGCTATGCCAGCAGTGGTCCTGCGCGAAAGAATAATGTTCAGAGAGCGGCATCTCTTGTTGACGGACATCTTTTATTCCCGGGAGAACAGCTGTCGGTTTATAATACGATAGCTCCTATAGAGGTCAGCAACGGATATGAAATGGCTCATACCTATGTGGGAACCGAAGTAGTTGACGGAGCCGGCGGTGGAGTCTGCCAGGTTGCTACAACTCTGTATAATGCAGCTATCAGAGCCGAGATAGAGATACTTCAGAGAAACTGTCACAGTATGAAGGTTTCATATGTGCCTATTTCAGCTGATGCGGCTATAGCCGGCGGAGTCCTGGATCTCAGGATCAAGAACAATCTCAGTGCACCTATATATATTGAGGCACTGTATGACGGAGCCAATCTGAGCTTCAATGTATGGGGCGAGGAGTATAGAGAACCGGGAAGAACTATCGAGTTTGAATCTATTCAGACCGGAGTTATAAATCCCCCGGATGAGCCTATAATGACAGAGGATCATTCCATTCCCGCAGGTACGCAGGAAGTAACTGCAGCTGCTGTTACGGGATATACGGGAGAGCTCTGGAAGCATATATATAAAGACGGAGTAGAGGTTGATAAGGTACTTATAAATAAGAGTAAGTATCAGGCGTCACCGGCTAAGGTATCAATAAATCCGGATCCTGCAGAAGGAGATGGGGAAGAAACAGATGCTGATGATAACACGGAGAAGCCTGCGGATGGTGAAAACCCCGAAGGGGAAACACCGTCAGGTCAGAATGATCCAAATAATCCGGGTCAGTCCCAAGATCCAAATCAAAATCCGACACCTACACCTACACCGACACCGACACCTGAACCGACTCCAACTCCGGAGACACCGGCAGACCAGCCATCGCCTTCACCTGAACAGACAGATCCGGGCTGATAGAGGGATGTAAAGTAAAAAAGATAAATAAAAATAAATAGCATAGTATTTTTAAAAGCCTGCCCTTAGTGGCAGGTTTTTAAGACAAAAGGAGTATCTATGAAGAGAGGTACAGTTGGAACAAGAGTTCTTGAGAGAAGTATTATAAAACATGTAAAAAAAGAGGGAACCACAGGTGTTAGTATAGGTAGTGACTATTCGATAGTGGATAAATGCCCCCAAAGAGAGGGAGAAAATCATATTCAGGTGGTTTCACAGGGGTTCTCGGATGAGAACTATAAAATATCTGACGGGATTATTATATTAAATAATAGTTGTTCTGAGGTAAATGTCGGCGAGCTGGCTCTTATAAGGGCTCTTAATAATCTTTCCACATGCGGAGCCGTCCCTTCGGAAATGCTCATAAATATTCAGGCCGGGGGAGATTGTTCTGAGCAGTCTCTACGTGATGAGATGAACCGTCTCTCACAGCAGGCGAAGGAAAGAAACTTACGAATCATCGGTGGAAATACAGTTTATTCAGGTGAAGGTGAAGGCTACTCTGTAACAGTAACATTATTCGGATATGCTGATCCAACTGATCCGAAATCTGTATCCATTGTGGGGAAAGAGTCAAAACCTCAGGCCGGAGACAAGGTGATAATTATCGGAGAAGCAGGACATTTCGGTGCATCGCTTCTGGCAGCTGAAAACATGGAGAAAATCAGAGAACGTCTTTCTGATTCATATATCTCCGGAGCAATGATAAGCCCACAGCAGCTGGAGATAAAGGACTCAGCAGATGCACTTCTGAAGGGTGGAGCATACTATCTGCATGACGTTACATTTGGTGGAATATACAGAACTCTTCTGGAGATATCCGAGTATACGGGAATGGGGATTGATATCATACATGAAATGATTCCCATAAGGCAGGACACCATAGAAATATGTGAGCTGCTTGGTAAAAATCCGTATGAAATCAGCGGAACCGGTTCAGTGGTGGGTGTCTGCCATGCCGCAGATGAGGAGACAGTCAGAAGTGAATTGGAGAGAAGAGGTATCAGATATTCGGTGGCAGGAGAACTGACCCTTGAAAAAAAGCGTGAAGTTCGCTCCCTGAAGGGGAAAATGAGCAGGTCACTGACATACTACGAGGCGTAAATTTATTCTGCATTATGGCGTAAAAAGTTGTATAATAATAAAGTGTTTTAGTATGAACGGGAGGATGGGTTAAATGTATTGTGATAAATGTGGAAACAATATAGATGATGGACTTTTATTCTGCCCTTATTGTGGAAGTAATCTGCAGCAGCAGATACCACAGAATGCTCAGCAAAATGCTCAGCAGGGGACGGTGCAGAATAGTCAGCAGGGGATGCCTCAGAATGCTCAGCAGGTACAGCAGAACAATCAGCAGGGGATGCCTCAAAATGTTCAACAGGCAGTGCCCCGGAATAATCAGCAGATGCAGCAGTATCAGGGCATGAGTCATAATCCTATAGGCGAGGGTGCTTCAAAAAAGAAAATGTCCACAGGTATGCTGGTGGGAATCATTTGCGGCGCAGTTGCTCTGGTGGGGCTGATAGTCCTTCTTATCGTATTCCTTGTGGGCGGAGATGATGACAAGGATAAGTCTGATAAGAAGGCAGATAAAAAGACCGAAGCAACGGTGGAGGAGACGACAACTGAAGCAGAAACGGAGACTGAGACCGTAACAACCGAGGAAGCCACTACGGAGGCAGAAAAGCTGAATGATTCGGTTGTTAAAGAAGTGAAAGAGGACTATCTGAATGTACTTTCGGATCATAATGCTAACATAAGAAACTATACCTGGCAGAGAGGATATAATGCCAGTGTTAATTATCCCGTTTCTATCTTTGAAATGAAGGATAGCCAGATAGAGAGTCTTGCTTTCATGGAGGCGCCTAATTCTGCTGTGGCAGATCTGTATATGTATTCTTATGTGGATGACAGTGTGAAGGAGGTTCTTCATGTAAAGGATCTGGATGCAGAGGTAGCAGGCGGAACGGTCTTTTATGTGGCTACCATAGATGACAGTGATGAGATATTTATATATCACAGTATAACTGATGAAGGAAGCGATGAGTATTTTGAAGTATATTCTCCGGGATCAAATGGAATATACGGAATGATAGATTCCTATGAATGCTCCTCATGGCCGAATGAAGATTATACCAGCATGGTCACCACCTATTCGCACAATAATGTCGAGATAGAAAAATCCGAGTTTGATACATTTATCAATGGAAAGCAGGATTCTATAGATACATTTCTCATGTACTCCGAGGGTGAGGATATCGATAGTCTTGTATCAAGACATGATTCGGAGTGCTATACGATGGACGATGCTATATCCGAACTGAGTGAAGGACTTGATGTTGATACAGAGAGTATGTTTAAGACTACTCTTCCGATAACCACTGATATAAACTTCGTATTTGCCAGCGGTGCAGGCGGCTGGAGTACAGATATGACAATTGATGAGGACGGAAACTTCAAGGGTGTTTATCATGATTCAAATATGGGAGAGACCGGAGACGGTTATCCCAACGGAACAATGTATTATTCGAGTTTTAGTGGAAAATTTAAGAATATTACAAAGATAGATGATAATACCTACAAGATGGAGATGGATTACTATAATACGGATCAAACGCCGGATACTGAAGAGATATATGATGATATTCTGTATATATATACGAATCCTTATGGCATAGAAGGTGGAAAGGTGTTCTATCTTTACCTTCCGGATAAGCCTATTTATGAACTTAATAATGAATTTCTCAGCTGGAGTCTCGGAATCTTAGGTGATAAGAGTAATGATGTTACTCTGGGCTGCTATGCTATTCATAATGAGAGTACGGGACAGGGATTCTTTGAATATGGTGATTGATTAAAAAAGCTTTATAAATATACAAAAACAGGGGGTGTGGCATTTGAAGAAATCTAAGTTATTTAGATATTTATTGACAGTAGTTTTTGTTATTTCGTTACTGGGACTGAGCAGTAATAGTGTAAGAGCTGAGGAACAGTGGATTTCAAGTGAAGGCGGATGGTGGTATCAGGAAGCTGATGGATCATATCCCGTAAGTGTCTGGAAGAAGATAGGGGATTTCTGGTATTACTTTGATGATTCCGGATACATGTATACCGGATGGATAAAACTGAACGGACATTGGTTCTATCTCAATACAGACGGAACTATGGCTCATGATACCTGGGTTGGCAATGATTATCTTAACTCCGATGGTGTGTGGACCGAAACATGGGGCAGCACCGGATGGCAGATGAGAGGCGGCAACTGGTATTACTTTAATGATGACGGGAAACCATTTACCGGATGGCTGAAGGACGGCAGGGACTGGTACTATCTGAATACTGACGGCGGACTCCATTACGGATGGCTTCAGGATGGCGGCGACTGGTATTACATGGGCGAAGACGGTCGCATGTGTATAGACTGGATATGGGATAATGACTGGTATCTCATGGGTCCTGACGGAAAATGGATCTATAACAATAAGATCATTTATCTGACATTTGACGACGGTCCCGGACCATATACGGACAGACTTCTGGGAATACTTGATAAATATAATGTTAAGGCAACATTCTTCGTAACGAATGCATTTCCTGCATACAGGGACTGCATCGGAAGAGCATATAATGCAGGTCACACTATAGCAGTTCATTCGGCTACACATAATTACAGACAGATATATGCAAGTGAGGCTGCATACTGGAGTGACTTTGAATATATGCAGAGCATAGTTGTAAGTCAGACGGGACACAGAACAAACCTGTTCAGATTTCCGGGTGGAAGTTCGAATGGTGTCAGCAAATTTAATCCCGGCATAATGACAAGACTTTCATATTCATCTCAGGCAAAGGGGTATGTATATTTTGACTGGAATGTTATGAGCGGTGATGCAGGTAATACCACCAGCAGCACAGTATGTTTCAGCAATCTTGTACAAGGGGTAAGTGCAAATAATGTGAGTGTAGTTCTTTGCCATGATGTAAAGAGTTATACGGTAGACAGTATGGAATCATTTATTCCATGGGCACTTTCAAACGGATATACATTTATACCTCTTACAGAAAACAGTCCTACGGCACATCATCCTATCAGTAACTGATGGAAAGGAATGAAAAAAGGGCTAAAATGTGTTATAATCAAAAAGTTGTAGAATGATTTTTAAGAAGAGCTTTTAAAGCTCCGGGGGGAGTACATGATTCTTACTTACAAAGTTTATTCAGGCTTAGGGAACAGAGAAATAAATGAGGACAGTGTTGGCGAACTTGAAACCGAAAAGGGACATTGTTTTATAGTGGCTGACGGCCTCGGCGGACATGGTCACGGCGAGGTCGCTTCGGCGATAGCACTTGACTCGGCACTGAGTTCTTTTGAACAATGCGAAATCGCAGATGTTCTGGAGAACAGTTTTATTATGGCGCAAAACAGAATACTTGCAGAGCAACAGGATAACCCTGTGGTTTCTGATATGAAGACCACTATGGTGGATCTGATCATCAATGTCGATGGCACGGCGAGATGGGGACATATCGGAGACAGCAGGTTATATTTTTTCAGGAACGGAAAAATAAAGATGCGTACTTTGGACCACAGTGTTCCACAGATGCTTGTAAGTCTCGGCGAGATAACACCGGATGAGATAAGGGGACATGAGGACAGAAACAGGCTGCTCAGAGTTATAGGGGCTGAATGGGAGTCTCAGGCTTATGAGATAGGGGAAGAGGTAAGTATAAAGCCGAAGGATGCATTTCTCTTATGTACAGACGGATTCTGGGAACTGATAGACGAAGAAGAGATGCAGAGAACCTGGAAGGCGGCGCAGACTGTTGAAGAATGGATGGATATGATGATAGCGGAGGTTCTGAATAACGGAGCCAATGTGAGTATGGATAATAATACAGCGATTGCTATATGGGTAAATAAGTAAAAGGGGAAGGCTTATGGCTGTTGTAAGATGTAAAAAAGGACTTCATTTTTATGACGATGATAAATTCGATGAATGCCCGCACTGTGCGAAGGGTATAAATGAAAATCAACAGTGGGATCAGCCTGCAGAGATGAACAACATGATGACTCTCGGGCTTGAGGATATTGATCCGAATATTGTTGATCTGGTGGGAATCATGGAGGAGAGACCTCTGAGGGAGCAGTTCAGGATAGATGATATCGATTCTGATGTTACCGTTGCGTATTACAGTGCACATAAGGGGAATGATTTTATCACCGGCTGGCTGGTATGTGTAGGTGGTCCCGAAAGGGGAAGGGACTATCGTATATATCATGGAATGAACAAGATGGGCAGAAGTGATGACATGGATATAGTCATCAAGGATGATATGAGCATATCCAGGGAAAAGGTATGTTCCATCGTTTATGAAGAGAAGAATAATAAGTTTTATCTGGTTCCTTCCGTAAACGGAATGATCTATCTGAATGATGAGATTCTGAATGAAGCCAGGGAGATAGTTACCGGAGACAGATTTGTTGTAGGCAGAAGTACATTTGAGTTTGTTGCATTTTGCACGGGCGATAAAAAATGGGGATTTGTAAATGAAGAATAGATATGGAAAATTATTATTAATATTTGTTTTGTTTCTGATAAGCAGTCTTGCGTTTACTCCGGATGCCAATGCCATGGGAAGTGTGGCAAGGGATGAAAAGAGCATTAATCTCACAAATACAAATGATGAGATATACAGGATAGAACAGGTCAGAGCAGTGATGCCATATGTCAGGGCATATTTCTATCCGGATGACTCCTATAAGAATGCTACAGAGGTTAAGGGTAAGCTTGGGGATAAAGAGCTGACCATGACGGAAAGCAAGACCTGGAAGGAAACCGCGTATGGAATAGATTACTATTTCCTGATAGATAATTCCAAGTCCGTAAGTTCGGCAGATTTTGAAGAGGTTAAGAAGGAGATTGCAGATACTGCTTCATATCTGAATACAAATGATACCGTGTCAATATATCTCGTTGGAGATACAAATGAGAAGCTGGCAGGAAAGATAAATGCATCAGATACGGCAAAGATTACCGAGGTTCTTGATGGTATAAAAAGAGAGGGAATGAATACAAACCTCTATAATGCCATAAAGGATGCGGCTACGGATATAGCTTCGGAGGATACGGAAACCGTATTCAGCAGTAGCGGTGATCTGGATAAGGATTTAGGATTAGGTAAGAACAGAAGTGTTATAGTTGCCGTAACAGACGGTGTTAATGATACAACAAATGGTTACGGCAAGGATGAGACTATAACAAAGCTCTCTGAAAATAACATACCACTCTATCTCATACAGCAGAGAATGCAGGGAGAAAAGGGCGGAGAAAGTCGTTCAGATATACAGCAGGTTGTAAGACAGACCGGCGGAGCATATTTCCTTATGGATGATTATGAGGAGAGCGGGGCAATAGTATCAGGTCTTTCCGAGGTGCTGAACTCATGTGTTGTAGCTACATTTGAGGCAGATACAAATAATACCATCAGTGGAAATGTAAGCTTCAATATTGAGTATCAGACATCAGAGGGGACGAAAACATTTAACGAAAAGGAAGTAAAGGCTGATAAGCACGTAACAGAGTCTGATGCTCCTGCAGTGAATACTCTGGATGTGATAGATGAGCATACCATAAAGATAGTCTTCACAGAGAACGTTTCAGATGAGGCAAAGAATGTCAGCCTCTATCAGATAGTTGATGAAAGAGGAAATAATATTAAGCCAACGGGAGCTGATTTCGATGTTGACGGCAGGAATACTATCCTGCTGACAACTGCAGATACACTCTGGAACGGTGATTATGATGTAACCATCGCTTCGGGAATAACAGATGTCTCCGAAGAAAAAAATCCTATGGAAAGTGTGGTGATTAAAACCACTTATACTGAGGGAGAAGACTATGTGGAGAAGAAGGAAAGCTTCTTCCAGAGATTCTGGTGGGCTATCCTGGCAGTCTTTGTACTGGCGGTGGTTCTCACACTTGTCATCATATTTGTAAAGATAAAGAAGAGAAAAGGACTGGTTGTGGTTGATGACCAGGTAGTCCTTGCAGATAACGTTGAAGAACAGATACATTTGCAGATAAATAAGGTTCAGGCGCCGCCGGTGAAGCGAGGCGTTCCGATAGTTCTTGTGGTAAAGAACGGTGCAAAGACCATAAAAGAGATAAATGCAAATGTCGACGGAAGTCTGATAGTCGGAAGATCGGACATATGCGATGTTTATATTGACGATCCTCATATGTCAAAGCAGCATTTCGCATTGGAATTCGACGGAATGAATTTCTACATAATGGATCTTGAGTCCCACAACGGAACCTTCCTGAACGGTGTGAGACTTATGGGAAAAAGAAAGCTGGAAAGAAACGATAAGATAAAGGCCGGAGTACTTGATATAGTGGTCAGATGGTAGAGGGTAGTCTATGAAGAATAGATGTATCAAAAACTTAATAATATTAGTTTTGTTTTTGGCAAGCTGCTTTGCCTTTACTTCGGTTTGCTATGCCATGGGAAATGTGGTGAGGGATGAAGAGCCGGCAACGGCAGAGTATAATTTTGACGAGCAGGGAATTGATGAAGGTGGAGATAATCAGACTATAACACCTTCCACAGAGGCTACCACAGAAACCACTACAGCCGCCCCAAAAGAGCAAAACAATCAGGCTAAAACACAGAAAGGCAAAGACACTAAAGGATCCAGTGATGCAGGGAAAGTAATCGCAAAACCCAAAACAGTAACTAATAGCGTCGAAGTCTCTAAGGAGATAGGTGATACATTAAGAGTATTTTTCTACTCAGATGCAGAAAATCTGGATGTTTCATGTGATTTAGATGGTAATCCTCTTGCTCTTCAGAGTCCTGTAGCAAAGTGGTCAGAAATAGGAAAAAATAATATATGCTTTGTAATAGATACTAAAAGTTCTATTTCAAAGGAAAAGTGGGATAAAATAAAAGAACAGATAATTAGTATTCATGAGAATGAATTACTCACGAATGATAGTATCTATATAATTACCACATATAAAGATGGTGTATTGGATGGCTCAGAGACGGTTGCATATGCTAATGCTTCAGATACAGCTGAACAGATGGATGTAGAAAATGATTTTGATGAACAAGGAGTTGACGAATCAGAAAAACCTGTAAGATCTATAAAGGATAGACTGAAGGACAGACTTGATGAAATAAGTTTTGATAACGATTCTACAAACTTCAACAAGTCTTTAATCAATGTGGGTGAGTATCTGGATGGCTTTACTGATGATGATACCAGAAGCGTTATCATAGCGGTTACTGATGGAGAGATTGAAACTAGTATGACTGCCAGTCTTAAGGGTCGTCTTACCATATATGAAACACCTATGTATTTCATCGATGCAGGAGATAATTCCGAAACCGGTCCAAGACCATTGGCTGAGAGCACAACAGACGGAAAGACTGTAGATGTTTCAGATACCAGCGTAACAGAATTATATAAGCATCTAACTGAATGTAAGATAGCTGAGTTTGATCTGGATCCGGACCGTGAAAATGCAGTATATGAGATGGCATTTAATTTTAATACTAGCTCAAATGAGCCGGAAACATTTAAGGTTAATATAAGTCTTATGGGAAATAAGATGTATGAAGAGCCTGATGATATAGAAGAAGTTGGAACACCAGGAAATGCAACCGGAGGAGATGCTGAAGGTGGAGGTGTAACGACGGGAAAACCCGGTAATTCAACAAAGCCTCCCGTCAAGTCTGGTGACTCCGAAAGTTCAACAAAGAAAATCATCGTCATAATCCTTATAGTAATATTTGTTTTAATAATAACTATAGTGATAGCAATCATAGTTAGGAAAAGAAAACACGTAACAAGAGTTAAGAAAAAAGAGAGCTTCAATCAAAACTCATTAAGAGAAGGTCCTATATATAATAATACAAATATCGGAATCCCGATAATACTTGATGTAATAAGCGGAGATAGTATTACTAAAGAGATACATATAAATGTTGACGGTAGTTTGATAGTCGGAAGTTCGGAAATAAGTGATCTGAAAATTGATGAACCGAGTATGTCAAACCAGCATTTTGTTTTGGCATATGATGGAATGGATTTCTTCATAATGGATCTTGAGTCGAAGAATGGAACCTTCCTGAATGGAGAAAGAATAAACGGACAACGAAAACTGGAAAAAAATGACAAAATAAAGGCCGGTGTACTTGATATAGTGGTCAGATGGTAGAGGATAAAATATGAAAAACAAATTCACAAAAATATTATTAATATGCATTTTGTTTTTGGTAAGCAGCTTTGCGGTTACTTCGGTTGCCTATGCCATGGGAAATGTGGTGAGAGATGAAGAACCGGCAACGGCAGAGAACAATTTTGATGAGCAGGGGGTTGATGAAGGTGGAGATAGTGGTAATTCAAATCCTACACCACCACCTTCTACCCCAGAAGTAACAACAGAAACACAAACAACTTCAACCACCGAAGCTACAACAGAAGCTACCACAGCTACTCAAAGAGAACAAAGCAACCAAGCTAAAACTCAGAAGGGTAAAGACTCTAAAGAATCCGATAGTGCAGGAAAGGTCATTGCAAAACCCAAAACAGTAACTAACAGTGTTGAAATATCTAAGGAGATAGGAGATACATTAAGAGTATTTTTCTACTCAGATGCAGAAAATCTTGAGGTTTCATGCAATTTAAATGATAATCCTCTTGCACTTCACAGGCCTGTAGCAAATTGGTCCAATTCAGGTAAAAACAGGATATGTTTTGTAATAGATACTAAAAGTTCTATATCGCAGGAAAAGTGGGAGAAGATTAAGAACCAGATTATCCAGATTCAATCAAAAGAATTACTTCAAAATGACAGTATTTCAATAATCACTACGGATAAAAATGGTATCTTAGATGGTTCGGAGCAGGTTGAGTATACGAATGTTATACCAGATGCTGATAGATTAACGACTAGACTGGATGAGATAATTTTTGACAATGAAACCACAAATATCAACAAATCATTAATTAATGTGGGTGAGTATTTGGATGTTACAACTGATGATGATACCAGAAGTGTTATCATAGCAGTTACAGACGGAATGATAGATGCGGAAATGACGGCGAGTCTTAAAGGTCGTCTTACCATATATGAAACACCTATGTATTTCATTGATGCCGGAGATGATTCAGAAACCAGTACAAGACAATTGGCTGCAAGTACAACAGACGGAAAGACTGTAGATGTTTCGGATACAAGCGTTACAGACTTATATAAGCATTTAACTGCATGTAAGATAGCTGAGTTTGATCTGGATCCTGACCGTGAAAATGCAGTATATGAGATGGCGTTTAATTTTAATACCGGTTCAGATGAGCCGGAAACCTTTAAGGTTAATATAAGCCTTATTGGAAATAAGATATATGATGAGACTGCTGATTCAGAAGAAGTTGCAACATCAGGTGATGCAACGGCAGGTGATGCAACGCCGGGAAATGCTAAAGGAGGAGAAGTTACGACGGAAAAACCCGGAAACCCCGGTGGTTCAACAAAGAATCCTGTTAAGGCTGATGACTCGGGAAGTTCAAAAAAGAAAATCATTGTCATCATCCTTATAGCTATATTTGCTCTGATACTATTAGCCGTAATATTAATCATTATTCTCAAGAAAAAGTCGGGGAATAAGAATGCTCAAGATTCACTCAGACAGAAAGAAGAGGCTCGAAGGAATGCTGAAAGAATGTTTGAGGAACAGGAAACTGACAGACTTACAGCGGATGAGGAGCAGATGAGGCAGATAGCTCAGCAGCTTCAGCAGCCAGTGCCGCAGCAGGCATTCCGGCAGCAACCATCTCAGCCATCTCAGTCAGGAGTGAGTGCAAAGGACAAAACAACAGTCGGTGTTCCGCTGATCATCGAACTGAAATCAGGCGGTGCTGTGATCGATACTATAAATGCAAAGGTAGACAGAAGCATAATTATCGGAAGATCGAAGATATGCGATATTGTTATTAATAACGAAAATATGTCGAGACAGCATCTCATCATTGAATACAGTGATGACAGCTTCTATGTACAGGATCTGAGTACAAAGAACGGAACATTTTTCAATGGTGTAAGAATGACTCATAAGAGAAGACTTGAAAAGGGAGACGTATTAAAGATAGGAGATTTAGAACTTATTATCAGGTGGTAAAGATATGTCGGATGTTACATTTGCTTTACAAAACGGAATAGTTCTGGATAACAGGTATGTGATTCAGGGGGTTGTCGGCAGCGGTGGCTTCGGAATAACCTATAAGGCTCTTGACAGAACGACTCAGGATTTCTGCGCGATAAAGGAGCTTTTTCCGAGGCAGTTGGCGGTTCGTATGGCGGACGGTATAACCGTTTGTCCTATGAATAATACTGACCCTACTGCATATAATCACTGTCGTGAAAGATTCGGAGAAGAGGCATTATCACTGCAGGCACTGAAAGATGTCAGTGGTGTGGTTAATGTAACCGATTATTTCGAGCAGAACGGAACCTGTTATTTTGTCATGGAATATCTGGATGGCCTGAATCTGAGACAGCTGGCCAGAAATAATGGTGGAAGACTGGATTGGCAGAATCTCTCATTTATCATTAAGAAAGCGGGAGAGGCACTTGCCGACACTCACAGAAACAGGATTTTCCACAGAGATATAAGTCCGGATAATATCATCTTTACAAGAAGCATGGATGTAAAGTTGATAGACTTCGGAAATGCCAAGGAGCTTGCAAGGACAAATAATGACGGACTTTCGGTTTTCCTTAAGCCCGGATTTGCTCCGTTGGAGCAATATTCTTCGAAGAGATCCCAGGGAGCATATACGGATGTATATTCTCTGGCGGCTACAACCTATTATCTGCTGACGGGTAAAAAGGTTCCTGATGCGGTGGACAGGCTATCCGGAAACGGATATCCTACACTCAGTCAGCTGGGATTCCCTAATTATCTGTCAGATGGAATAGACAGAGCTTTGGCAATAGATTATAAAAAGAGAACAAAGACAGTAGATGATTTGCTTTATGATATCGGACTGGGTGAAAAACCTCCGGAGTACGGCCCCGGCCCAGGACCCGGCCAAGGCCCAGGACCTGACCCCGGCCCAGGCCCCGGACCAGGAGAAGCAATACTTGAGGTTCATGTGGGAAGCAGTCTGGAATCCTACATCCTTCCGCCGAATAATTGTCTCCTTATAGGAAGATCGCCGGATAGATGTAATGTAGTCGTAAACGTAGGCTATGTGGGAAGAGAACATCTGGAGATCATGTATGATAACATGGCAGATGAACTCTATGTAAGGGACTGCAATACGAGAAACGGTACATTTATAAATCAGACATTTGCTCAGATGACTCCGGACCAGATAATGAAGGTTCCCTTTGGAACAATCATGTATCTTGGTGGAAGAGGCTGCTGGATAAGAGTTATAAAAGTAAATAATCAGTGAGGTTAGTATGGCTAAACGAAATAAAAACGCTAAAAATCAGGAGGGGGCCGGTCCATTTGCCGAGGTGCCTCAGTATGGAAATAATCAGATGGATCAGATGAGCCGTATGAGTCAGCTTTTCGAGGGAGATAATTCGGCATTTTTCCCTGATGATCCAACTATCGTTCTTCCTGAGAATCAGGATGAAATGGATACCATAATGATAAGCGAGGATATGGAGCTTGAGGAATTTGATATCATGAGTGAAAACCTCAGTATCAAGTACGGAACCTCCAGTATCATCGGAACGAGAAAATATCAGCAGGATTCGGTCTTTGCAGGAGAGAATAACGGTATGGTATTTGCTGTTGTCTGCGACGGAATGGGCGGAATGACAAGCGGCGATCTTGCCAGTAAGACCGCTATCAGGATAATAGCCGAGGATTTCTATAAGCTTCCGGCAGATGCCGACATTCCCGCATTCTTTAAGCTTGAGGTTGAAAAGATGGATAATGCCGTTTCGAAGATTGACGAGGATTCGTCAGGACCGGGAAGCGGAACCACTATAGTTGCCACCATAATAAGAGGGGGCATAATGTACTGGCTCTCGGTAGGCGACAGCCGAATATATGTTATCCGAAAGAATGAGATAGTAAAGGTCAACAGAGACCATAACTATAGACTCAGACTGGATGCCCAACTGGAGGCCGGAAATATAACTATGGATGATTATAAGGCTGAGGAAAAGAACGCGGAAGCCCTTATAAGTTATATAGGAATGGGCGGAGTTCAGCTGGCAGATATTAGTGCAGGAAATAATCTGGAGGAGAATGATATAATAATTCTCAGCAGTGATGGATTATATAAAAGGCTCAGTAATAGTGAGGTTCTGGACGTTGTAATGTGTGAGGAGCCGGATATGAAACGAGCCGCAAAACGACTTACCGATGTGGTTATGAAAAGAACGGTAAAAAGTCAGGATAATACATCAGTTGTTGTTATGCAGTATAACAGATATCAGGCATAACGAAACTTTGAGATCAGAAACTGATCAGAAAAAATATCATTAAGAACATTATTTATGGAGGTGCTATATGAATTTAGTAAGATGTAACAACGGACATTTTTATGACTCAGATAAGTTTGCTGTCTGCCCTCATTGCAGTGGCGGAAATCAGGCTATGGGCGGTATGGGAAATCAGGCCATGGGAGGAATGGGCAACCAGAACATGGGTTTTGGCGGATATTCTTCAACAAGTGAGGAAACAGTCGCATATGATGCTCCTCAGGGCTTTGGTGGTTCAGATAACACAGTTGGCGAGACCTGGGGAATGGGTAACTCCAGCTTTACTGAGAAGCCGACTGAGGCTGCGCCTACTTTTGGGGATCCATTTCCGACTCCGACTCCTGCAGCTAAACCGGCTGGAAGTCCGTCTCTCAATCAATTATTTGAAAACAGTTCAAACAATGTAAACGCTGTTTTTGAGGAAGATGATGATGTAACAAAGAGATATGATGAAAGTGTAGCAAGAGAACCTGTTGTCGGATGGCTTGTTGCCATAAGCGGTGAGGCAAAGGGAACCAGCTATATTCTCAGAAAAGATAAAAACTTTATCGGAAGAAGTGACAGTATGGATGTTGTTATCAAAGGAGACCAGAGAGTATCCCGTAACAAGCATGCCATAGTTGTTTATGAATCAAAGAACAAGCTGTTCATGGTTCAGCCGGGAGAGTCAAGAGAGCTCTTCTATCTCAACGGAAATGTTGTTTTAAATACAGAGACACTTAAGGCTTATGACAGAATACTTATAGGTGAAACGGAACTTCTTTTTATTCCTTTATGTGGAGAGCAGTTCTCGTGGGATGAAAACGAATAAAAGGATAGATAGCTATGAGGATAGTTAAATGCCCTAAAGGACATTATTATGATGGAGAGAGTTTTCCTTCCTGCCCCCATTGCGGAGAAAATATAAATACCCAGGAACGGATGTTTATGACTCCGAATATGGATGTTGGCGTTGGGAACTTCAGGCCGATGAGAAGGTCGGAAGTATCGGAGGAAACAGTTGCATACAAAGAGACCCAGAAAAGAGTTACCGGATGGATGGTAGCAATAGACGGTATTATGTATGGAGACTATGTACCTCTTTATGAAGGTGATAATCTTGTCAGCGACATGATGATTGTTTTTGATGGGATGAGAAAGAAATTTTATATTGATGTGGGTCGTTCCTCTACAAGAATCGATCTGGACTCACGTACTCTTTCCGATAATGAATATGTATATCATCACAGCAGGATAAGGATTCATGGAATTACTTATGTAATGGTTGAACTATGCAGAGAAGGATTTGATTGGAACAGTAAGAGCGTGCTGGATTCGGGAATACTGAAATCCGCTGATAAATCCTATGATGCCTCTTCCGGAAAGCTCAAATCAACCAGATGGATGTGTGATGTCTGCGGAGCGTATAACAATAAAGAGGATACGTTTTGTGGCGGCTGTGGTGCGAAGAAACAGTAAATAGAAAACAAGAATAAAGAATACAGAAGGTTTAAAATATGGCCGGAATAATTAAAATAATTGCAGACGGACAAAGCAAGGATATAAATCTTGACAGCTTTGGTAAAGATGTAGTCAGCTTTGGACGTAGTCATGAGTGCGATATCCAGCTTAACAGAAATTATGTATCCAGAGTTCACGGATGTTTTTATAAAGAGAATGGATGCTGGTTTTTCAAGGATCTGCAAAGCACGAATGGCATTTATTATAAAGGAATGAAAAAAGACAGTGCTCCTTTGAATTATAATGATGAGCTTATAATTCATAAGAGGGATGGGATGAGCGAAGCAATAAAGATGATCTATATCGGTGACAGTGCTTCGGGAATGCCGCTTTCAGGAGGCATGGAATCATACGGAGTTACCTTTGGCGCTGTACCGGATCAGTTTGGACAGTCCGCAGTTCAGGGGCAGTACTCTCAGCAGGGAATGAACCCGGCAGGGCAGTACTCTCAGCAGGGAATGAACCCGGCAGGACAGTACGGCCAGCAGGGAATGAATGCCATGGGTCAGTATGGTCAGGATGGTATGAATCCGGCGATGCAAAGTGCTCAGTTTGATGACGTAAATTACGAGGATGATGAAAGTCCGGATGAGGCAGACCAGTTTGCTTCAGATAAAGCATTTCTTATTGTGGGAATAATAGTGATCGTTCTTCTTCTGGCAGTTGGCGGATTCCTGTTCTTCAAGTTCTTCCGTAACAAGGATGATAAGTCAGACAAGAAAGAGCCTAAAACAGCAGTAACTGCCACTATTACTGATGCTTCACCAACAGAAGCTCAGTCTGTTGAGACAACAACTGAGGCATCAGAGAAGGATACAGAAGAAGCTACTGTAAGCTCAGAAAAGCCTGCAGACGGAAAGTGGACTCAGGATCAGGCTCTTCAGGCCGTTAGGAATTATTGTGAAAAACAGAATCCTTATCTGAAGGAAAAAAATGATAAGGAATATGGATGGACCATCAGCGATAACGGAGATGGCACATATGAGGTGGACTTCAGATCTTATACGGGTTCCCATACATATTTCACAGTTAATGCAGAGACAGGAGATGTAACATCTGAGGATTATATTCCAACAGTTTCAAATGAAAGAGTTAAGGGCAGCGATGAGTTTAATATAGAGGATTATCTGAAATGAAATTTCCGACTGATTTATATATAACAATATTCGATGGAGATGTAAAACCTTATGAAATCAGGCTTGCTGACTATAATAAAGAGGTCATTTCATTCGGTAGAGCTGAGGATAATGACATTGTTCTGAAGTCTGTATTTGCATCCAGATATCATGGAGTTATCTATCTGGATGGAGACAAGGTAAGGATAGAACGTCTTCCGGAAAGCAAGAATGGTCTTTGGTACAGAGGAAAAAGAATAAAGTCAACTGTTCTCAGAGAAGGAACATATGTAAGGATTCTGGCTAACATAGATGAGCAGGAGAAGGGTGTTCTTATTGTCTCTTCGATAAAGGAACAGAGTGTGGTATGGAATTCCATCCAGATAGTACCCGGTTATCGACTTACAATAGGTCGTGATCCCAGCTGTAATATAGTTCTTGACCATGTAAGTATATCGAGGATACATGCTTATGTTGAAGAGAGCAGAGGCAGATATTATATAGTCGATAACAGAAGTACTAATGGTGTTCTTTTAAACGGTAAAAAGGTCAGAGGAAAAAAAGAGCTTAAAGAAAAAGACGTTATTCTGATAACCAACAGTAAACTCATTTTTACTGGCGGAACCATAGTTTATCATATGGCGAAGTCCGGTATAAGTGTTGTTACTCAGAATGTTATCAAGCAGGTTGGTAAGAAGAAGCTTACCATTTGTAATAATGTAAATCTTACTATAAATCCGGGTGAGCTTGTTGCGATCATCGGAGGCTCAGGTGCAGGAAAAACCTCCATAATGAACTGTATCAGCGGATACAGTACTCCTACATCGGGTCATGTATATGTAAATGATGTTGATCTGTATGAGAATTATGACACTCTGAAATATATCATAGGTTATGTACCTCAGAAGGATATAGTATATGATAATCTGACGGTATATGACATGCTGAAATACAGTGCAAGACTCAGACTTCCGAAGGATGTTACTGCGGCAGAGATAGACCAGATAGTTCACAAGGTTATTGATACTGTTGAACTGTCACACAGAAGTGATGCACTGGTCAGAAGTCTCTCTGGCGGACAGAGAAAGAGAGCATCCATAGCAGTTGAGCTTCTTACCGATCCGAATCTGTTTTTCCTGGATGAGCCTACATCAGGTCTGGATCCCGGAACGGAAAGAAATCTGATACGGACTCTTCGTGGAATGACCTCTTCAGGAAAGACGGTTATTCTCGTAACCCATAGTACTCTCGGTATGGAAGAATATGACAAGATAGTATTCATGGGTACAGGCGGAAAGCTCTGCTTTGCAGGTAATCTGGCAGAGGCTCTCAGATTCTTTGAAACAGATGACATAGTAAATGTTTATGATATGATCAGCTCCGAGCCGGATAAGTGGCAGGCTAAATACCAGCAGATGATAAATCAGGCCGGTAATAATACTGCAGGAACAAAGACGGAGATAAAGAATTCAAACAAGAAGGGATTCTTCCGTCAGTTTGGTATCCTGGGTGCAAGATATACGCATCTTCTGGTAAATGATCATCAGAGAATGCTGCTTCTGCTTTTACAGGCACCACTGCTTGGATTCCTGGTTTATCTGGTGGCGAATGATAAATTTGCAAAAGTATATGAATCTACAATAAGTATCCTGTTTGTCTACTCGTGCTGCGGATTCTGGATAGGTATAATGAGTGCCTTGCAGGAGATATGTAAGGAACGAGTCATTTTAAAACGAGAATATATGACAGGACTGAATATGGGAAGCTATATTCTGTCCAAGATGGTGGTACTTTGTGTAATATGTGTTATTCAGAGTTTTATTCTCACTCTGACCATAGCACTTCTCGTAAATGTTGATAAGGGTGGCGGAGAATTCTGGAGACCGTTCTTTGATGTGAATGGAATCATAATGAAACCATTCCTTGAGTTCTTCATAACAACCTCGCTGACAGCGTGTTCGGCAGCGGGAATGGGAATAATGGTATCAGCTCTGTTTACAAATGCGGACAGAGTAATGACCATAGCTCCTATCCTTCTTATGCCACAGATACTTTTCTCGGGAATGCTGTTTACACTTGACGGAATCAGCAAAAAGATATCCTATCTCATCAACTGCAGATGGGCGATGGAAGCATATGGCTCCATAATAAATCTGGGTGATCTGGAGCTGCAGATGCATAGTAAGATTGCGGAGGCCGGGGCGGATGCACTGTTTATACAGGGGCCTGAGCTGATAGATCCGGTTACCGGATCCCAGATGATGAATCCTGCGAATTCCGAGACCCTGCATCAGTATTTTGAATATGGCATAAAGCATAAGGTGACAGACAGTGTATATTATCATTCATCCAGTGAACATCTTATTATGTCATGGCTGATACTGGCATTTCTGACTGTTGCATTTGCGGTAATTGCCAGACTTATCATTTCAATAAATATAAAAGATGAGAAGAGATAATGGACTCACATAAATAATGGTTTTTTGTTCGCAGAAAACGTTGATAGAAGGTGAAAAGTATGAGTCAGACTAAATTAATAATTTCAAATAACGGGGCCAATAAAGAATATATACTTGAGAGCTTTAACAAGGATGCCATAACCTTCGGAAGAGATGATGGATGTGATATAGTCATCAAAAATCCTAAGGTTTCCGGTTATCATGGATATATATATCGTTATAATGGCAGCTGGTATATTCAGGATCATAACAGCACAAACGGTATGCTCATTAACAATATGAGTGGTGTGACTTCTGAGCTTGTTAATGGACTGAAGATAACCCTTGACCGTACATCTTTTGCGGATTCTGCGATGATATATGTACAGGTGATCACTGCAGCCGGCGGAGCTGCAGCTGGTGCTGCAGGTGGAGTAGTGGCTGATGGTATGGATGACAGAACCGTAATGTCAGGGGTTAACTATCAGTCTACATCACAGGCAGGAGCAGGTCAGTCGAGACCGCAGACCGGAGCAGGTCAGCAGACAGGCTATGCGGGAGGCGGCTATCAGAGAGGGACGCAGACCGGAACAAGTCAGCAGACAGGCTATACGGGAGGAAGCTATCAATCGAGGCCACAGACCGGAGCGGGCCAGCAGCAGACAGGCTACACAGGAAGTGGCTATCAGTCGAGACCACAAGCAGGAGCAGGCCAGCAGCAGACAGGCTACGCGGGAGGCGGCTATCAGTCGAGACCACAAGCAGGAGCAGGCCAGCAGACAGGCTACACAGGAGGCGGCTATCAGTCTACTCCACAGACAGGAGCGGCTTCTCAGCCGGGAGTCAGAACCGGCGGAGGTACTCCACAGAATCCCAGACCTTCGACAAATAATGATGACAGCAAGAAGGGTAAGATCGGTCTTATACTTGGAATAATATCCATAGCTCTTGTAGCAGGAATGATGGTATTCCTGTTCTTGTTTGTTTTCAAAAAAGATGATGATAAAGCAGGTGAAGAACCTACAACCGTGGCATCAACTGAGAAACCGTCAACAACTGAGGATCCCGATAAAGAATTATCGGCAGAGGAAGTATTTGATATAGCAAATGTATCCACGGTGGAGATAGTAGCTCAGGTTTCGGGAACCTACGGTTCTCTGGGAACCGGTTTCTTTATAGACGAAAATGGTACTGTTGCCACAAATTATCATGTTATTGACGGAACTGTTAAGGGATATATTACAACTTCTGATGGTCAGCAGTATGATATAAAGTCGGTTAAAGGATATGATAAGGATCTGGATATAGCTATTCTTGAAACAGATGCTACAAATACAGTTCCTCTTGAACAGAGGACAGATGAAGTAAAGACGGGTGAAACTATCTATGCTCTGGGAAGTTCAAAGGGATATTCCGGAACCTTCTCTGAGGGCATTGTTTCAACAGCAAAAAGAGAAGAAAAGGGACATACATATATACAGCATACGGCGCCTATATCAAATGGTAACAGTGGTGGACCTTTACTTGATACAAAGGCAAGAGTTATCGGTCTTAATAACTGGGTTCGTACAGACGGACAGAATATGAACTTTGCCGTTCCTATCGAAAAAATATACTCTATTTCAGCTGATAAAAGTATGTCGCTGGAGGATGTTTTCGAAGCAGAGTACGGATACTCAACAAGTAGTGGTAATGATTTCAGTACCGGAGACTGGAATGGTAAGACTATGTGTCAGGAAGGTTCCAGAACTATATCCCTTTCTCTTACTGATGATTTTGTTGTAACCCCGGGAGGAAGCCAGGGTTCGGCAACTTTTGACAGAGGCAGTACCACTGTTGCTGTGGAGACAGCTATAGAGCTTGGTGATTACTCCAATGTTACAGATGAGGACGTTGAGAAGACAGATGATGTGATCATAGAAGAGATAGGAAAATCTATGGAGGACATTATCGGAACTGACTATGATGTAAATGCGGAGAGTGCAGAGATAAACGGAAAGAATTGGAGAATATATGTATTCGATGGAAACGGAGAATATGACAACAATAGTGTTGTTCTGATGGTCGCTTACTATGACGATTCACTTGGCATGGTAATGATCGCATCTTCCCGTCCGGAGAGTGAATCGGAAGAGATAGATAATATGATAATAGATATAATGTCATCCGTTGAATATAAATAAGAACCTTTATGGGAGCTGGAAATGAACAGAAGATGTCTTAATTGCATGAAACTATTTGATATACCGAAAGGATATGAGGCAGAGGATAACTGCTGTCCTTTTTGTGGTTTCGTTGAGAATACTCCAAATGATGTAAATTCTTATCTCCCGGTAGGTACTATACTTAATAATAGATATACAGTAGGAACGGTTATCGGTGCAGGTGGTTTCGGAATAACCTATAAGGCGTGGGACAGTACGCTTGAAAGTACAGTTGCAATAAAGGAGTATTATCCGCAGGGTGTTGTATCCAGAGTCGAAACAACTATAGTTTCCGTTTACGATACCCAGAGCGAGAGTTTTCAACACGGAAAATCCCGTTTCCTGAAGGAAGCAAGAAATCTGGCCAGATTTAATAATAATCCCAGAACCGCCAGTATTCAGGATTTCTTTGAGGAAAACCAGACTGCATATATAGTTATGGAGTATCTGGATGGATGTAACCTGAAAAAATATATGGAAGAACATAGTGAAGCTCTTCCATATGATACAGTTCTGAATATGGCAGATAATATCTGTGATGTCCTCTCGGATGTACATTCCATAGGACTGATACACAGAGATATAAGTCCTGATAACATATTTATGTGCAAGGACGGTACATTCAAGCTTATTGATTTTGGTGCTGTAAAGCAAAGTGTTGCGGATGATAATCTTTCGGCCACTGTTATACTGAAGCATGGTTATGCTCCTATAGAACAGTATTCGAAGAGCGGAAATGTAGGCCCATGGACAGATATCTATGCTTTATCGGCAACAATATATAAGCTGCTTTCTCGAAAGACACCACAGGAGTCGGTAGACAGACTTACTGATGATAATCTGGTTCCTATAAAAACTCTCAATAATGATGTATCCATGAGCTTCAACAATGCAATCATGAGAGGTATGGCTATACAGCCAAAGGACAGATATCAGAATATAAGGAGCTTTAAAAGAGATCTTTTCAGCAATGTTGATGCTTTTACTGAGAATCTTTATGGATACACACAGGATACTTATCAGACCGGTATTTCAAATACAGCCGGAGGATATGCTCCTTATAATAACACTCAGGGAAATTACACCGGCGGTGGTTCCGGAGGGGCTTCCAATAGTTCAAAAAAAGGCTCATCCAAGCAGATTAAAGGAGCTGCGGGAATAGTACTTATACCACTTCTTACCATTGTTCTTGTTCTCGGAGCATTTTTCTGGGTTACGAATAGGGATGATGACGATGATGAAAAAGTCAGAGAGCAGGAGACTACTACAGAAGCAGCTACCGAACCAGAGGAAGATGGAAAGACAGAGGTTTCTTTAGATACTTCGACAGAGTATAAGATAAGTGAGATCAGGGTAAATACCAATGAGGATGACTGGTCAAACAATCTGGCTATTATTCCTTCAGGAAGCCAGACGGTACATTTTTACTGGCAGCTCGAATCGGCTCCGGATAAGATACAGTACAGAGTCAAGGGCAGATATCCGGGTGGCGGAACCTATGATAATCTGATTGAAACCAGAAGAGGTGTAAATTCGATGCAGGGATTCTCGTTATATCAGAAGGATGAAACCGGAAATATAATCGGGATGCCTCCGGGACTTGCAACCATAGAGGTTTATAATGACGATACGGGAGAGTTATTAGGCAATTTATCAGTTACAGTTCAATAGCAGGGGGATAAAAGTATGTCAAATAAGATAGATATTTACATGGATAATACCCATCAAAAATATGATCTTAATGCTTTTGGAAAGAATGTAGTAAGCTTCGGAAGAAGCTCTGATTGTGATATTCAGATAAGAAAGGAATATGTATCCAGAGTCCACGGCTGTTTTTATATGGAGAACGGGAAATGGTTCATAAAGGATATGAACAGCACAAATGGATTATATTATAACTCCAATAAGATAGATGCTCTGAATCTTGATGTGGGTAATGTTACGATCATGAAGAATCATGCTTCTACGGATGTGATTACCATCTCGTCATCTATGGATGCCGGTATGTACGGTGCTTATGGTAATCAATATGGCGGCTATGATCAATACGCCGGCGGTTATGATCAATATGGCGGCGGTTATGATCAATATGGCGGTGGTTATGATCAATATGGTGGTGGTTATGGTGATCAGTATGGAGGCTATGGCGACCAATACGGAGGCTACGGCGATCAATATGGTGGAAACTATGGTGGTATGAGTGCATATGCCGGTAAAGACAAAAGACTTATGTACAGTATCATTCTGTGGGTTGCTTCTGCCATTATGATTCTGGGATGCTTTTTACCATTTTACAGATATAGCATAAAAGATGCTTATGAATCTGTATATGATGATTATGATGAGTATTTTGGTGATTATAGTGATGATATAGATGACTTTTTCGGTAGCTATGTGGATAGTGGTGAAAGCTCTTTGAACAAGGCAAACAGAAGCCTGATGTCAAAAAGCTATCCCAGAACAATGCCATATGGAATAACTATTATAGTTATATCCCTGGTTGCAGTAGGTCTGAGTATCAAGAGTGATCTGCTTGTTCTGAATATTATCAATCTGATCGTATCAATAGTAAATCCTATTGTGGTATTTGTGGGAGGTATGGTTGTAAAGTCAAAACTGCAGGTAAATCTATTTTATAGCTATAATCCGATAAAGCTGAGTTGGGGATTTTATGTCATTATCGCAGGCGGAATAATAGCATTTTCATGTGCACTTGTAACTATGATTTCGACTATAAAAATAAACAAGGCCACGAAAGGCACTTCCTTCTGATAAACAAATTATATCCGGCCGGAGAATTATATGAATATTTCAATTATTACAAATGTTGGGAAAAAATCATATAAGCTTGAATCCTTCAATAAGGATGTGGTGAGCTTCGGAAGAAGCTCTGAATGTGATATCCAGATAATGAAGGAATATGTATCCAGGGTTCATGGATGCTTTTACAGAGAAAACGGAAAATGGTATATAAAGGATCTTGAAAGTACAAACGGATTAATACTTAAGGATCGAAAGATAGACAGTGCCGCTCTTTTTGATGAGGATGTTTTCAGGATTAACAAGCATGATTCAAAGGTTGATTCTGTAAGAATTCTTGTGGATGCGTCTTATGATGTGAGACCTGCATCCACAAGTAAAACAAATCAGGGTGGAATGCAGCAAAACATTCATGCGGCACCAATTATTCCTCAGAATAACCCGTCCATAAATAAAAATAACATGACCGGTAATCCGCGTCCGGGTGCCGGTAAAAAATCAGTTCAGAAAAAATCCAACAAAACCAAGTATATTATTTTGTTCTCCTCCATCGCGGCGGTTCTTATACTAACGGCGGTTTTATTTATTGTTATCAAAAAGCCCTTTGGCAAGGGTGGAGATGCAACCCCCGGGGATGCAGAATATTCCAGCGATGGTGTTACAAATATTATCTATGCAGACGATAAAACCATAGATGAATACAGCTATAACAGTTCGGATCCTTATGATGCTCTTTATGAAATAACAGATAAGAGTATTAATTATGATGAAAGTGAGGATGTTGCATATATTAACAACATAATAGTCGTATGCTTTGATGACAAGGCAAGTGATGATAATAAGAAGGAAATCCTGAAGAAGTACGGCAAGTCAGTTGCCGGTCAGTCGGATACTCTGAATGAGGTTTATCTGAGAGTGGATAATTCAGATCTAAATGCACTGGATGATCTGGCAGATAAGATTGAAGGGGAAGAGCTGGTTGAACTGGCAAAGGCAGAGGTGTTTATCGAGGTCGCTGATGATGCAAAGCCGGACGATCCATGGAAGAATGATAATGATCTGTCAACCGAGAATAATGAAGAGTCAAATGGTGTTGTCTGGAATGAGAAAAGTCCTTTAGGAAACAACTGGTATCTCGAAGCTGTTGATGCAAGAGGTGCATGGGAATATGAAAAGGAAATGGATCCGGTTACGGTAGGAGTGATAGACGAAGAGCTGGATTTCGAGCATGAAGATCTGACCGGAAAATTAAGGTGTCTTTATGGAAGTGACTACATGGGAGACAGTTCCACCTATGAGTCATCCCACGGAACCCATGTTTCAGGTATTATTGCTTCCGAGAGAAACAATAAAAAAGGTGCATCCGGAGTAAGCGGAAATGCAAAGATACTATTTTCCTGCAAAGACAGTTCGGTTTCAAAGGAAATGTGCAGCTCTGATGATGTTTATGACCAGCTGAGGTCTGTTGACAGAGATATTGATTCAAATAAGATGTACACCCTTTGCAATATGGTGAAAAATGATGCAAAGGTTATTAACATGTCTTTTGGACTTATAAAGCCGTCCACTGATAATAATTCTGAAATAAAGGGTCTTAACAGACTGCATTCCGATGAATATACAAACAAGATGGCGTTTTACTACTCCAGAGGTATCGGAAAGCTTTTGAAAAAGGGTTATGATTTCGTTGTTGTTCAGTCAGCCGGAAATGGAGCGGAAAACGGAAAAGGAATTGACGCAGGATTTAATGGCTTTGTTTGTTCTATCAATGCATCAAACTGTTATAACATTGAGATAAGTCCGGATGATATTTTAAACAGAATTATCGTTGTCGGCTCTGCTCAGAAAAAGCAGGTGGCAGGTAATACATATCAGATGACTGCATGGTCAAATGGTGGAAGCAGAGTAGATATATGTGCGCCGGGTGAGTACATTTACAGTACTATACATCCTTACGATAAGGAGACCGGCTACTATGGATATATGTCGGGTACATCCATGTCGGCACCTATAGTATCAGGTGTATGTGCAATGACCTGGGGCGCTGATCCGAAGCTGACAGGAGCTGAGGTTAAGTCTATAGTATGCGATAAGTATAATACCATCTACGCAGTTCAGGATAATCCTGATTCACCGAATGCGAGTGGAAGCTATAGAATGGTAAATGCAAGACTCTCTGTGGAGGAGGCTCTCAGGAGAGCGGGAAAAGAATCTCTCATTAAAGCAGATGATACAAAGCCGAGTACGGATGGAGAATTAACTGATGGCGGTGAGGCAGAGACGCCTGTGCCTGATACAGGTGCAGAAACTACAGCCCCGGGTTCTTCGGAGATGGTTTCACCTCAGAACAGTGCAGATGGTGCTTATGTTGTTTCAGGGGAGACCTGTCTGTATTCGGGCGGTTCTCCATTGTACATTTCGTGCGATAATGATATTAATAACGGAATACTTCATGATATTGAAGTGCCCAGGATAGGAGACATGACACATCCTGAGTATAGATTCCTTTATCCCGGAGTATCAAGCAGAGGAGATTCATATTATTTGTACCGGATAAACGGACTTTATCCGATAAAGATAAATAAAACTACAGCACAGGATATGTATGAAGAATATTCGTATGATGCAGATGGTTATCTGTCTCAGACGGTGGTTACCTGGGTAGGAGATGAAACGCCGGAGTTGGCTTCAACTATTACATATAACAGAAATCTGGCTGCAAGAACTATTGATGAATGTGTGAATGAACCAAGTGGATATAATTTTGTTACAACGTATTCATATACAGAAGATGGAAAGCTTGCAAGAATAACGGGAGATGAACTTAGCGCTGAATACGGGTATGAAGAAATCGGAGATGTAAATAGTGACTACTATGATCACAGAGTTACATCATACTCATATACAAATGTATATGGCAGCTTCTCGGGAACCATAACCTATGATGAGGCTTATAACGGCATGACCGGAGATGGCTGGATATACGTAAACGGAAATGGTCTTGATTATGATAAGCAGAAAGTAGAGATTTTTATGGAGGGAGGACTCTGTAAGCAGATACTCCTTTATGATGAAGGCTCAGACAGTCCTGCGATTTCCATTGATTATACCTATGAATGGGTCAGCAAATAAAACGGAATTATGATCAACTGATGAAATCCTCTATCCTGTTCAGAGCTTCTCTCAGCTGGTCGATAGAGTAAGCGTAAGAAATACGAATAAAACCTTCGCCGGAGTTTCCGAATGCAGTACCGGGAACGACGGCGAGTTTTTGTTCTTTAAGAAGCTTTGTGGCAAACTCATCGGAGCTCATGCCAAAGCGTGAGATATCGGGGAAGATGTAAAATGCACCCTCCGGTTCAAAGGCGGGCATGTTCATATCCGCCAGTCTCTTTAAGAGATAACGTCTTCTTTCGTCGTAGGATTTACGCATCATGGCTATATCCTTGTCACCGTTTTTCAGAGCTTCTATAGCAGCATACTGACTGGTTGTAGGTGCACACATGATGCAGAACTGGTGAATCTTTGTCATGATAGAGGCGATATTTTCCGGAGCCATGGCATAGCCCATCCTCCATCCGGTCATAGCATAGGCTTTTGAGAATCCATTTATTACGATGGTTCTGTCATGCATTCCGGGAAATGATGCGATAGAACAGTGTGGTTCCTTAGTATAGGTAAGCTCTGAATATATCTCATCTGATATGACATACAGATCATTTTCCACAGCCAGTCTTGCTATGGGTTCCAGATCGGCTTTTGTCATGATGGCCCCGGTAGGGTTGTTGGGATAGGAAAGAATGAGTACCTTCGTTTTGTCTGTTATATGTTCGCGAAGCTCTGCCTCAGTGAGCTTAAATTTGTTTTCATTTTTAAGGTCTATGGTTACAGGGGTTCCCCCTGTAAGACTTACGCATGGAACGTAGGAAACATAGCTTGGCTCTGGGATGATAACTTCATCACCGGGGTTTATAAGGGCACGAAGAGCCAGGTCGATTCCTTCGGAGCCTCCTACTGTAATTAATGTTTCATTTGCTGCTTCGTAATGAACATTATATTTCTTTGCATACCATTTGCAGATCTCTTTTCTCAGTTCTATGAGACCTGAGTTTGAGGTATAGTAGGTCTTTCCTCTTTCGAGGGAATATATTCCTTCATCAACTACATGCCATGGAGTATCAAAGTCGGGTTCTCCCACACCAAGAGATATGGCATCGGGCATCTCGCTTACGATGTCAAAGAATTTTCTTATTCCGGATGGTTTTATATTTTCAGCTACATGGCATAGTTCTTTCATTTTTTTCCTCTTTATTTATATAAGATTCTTGAGCTATATCACTTCGTGATATAAAAGCCATACTCCGTATGTCTTTTATTCTGCTACGCAGAATGCTTCTGTCCTTCGGACAGACCCCCGATTCTTCGAATCGTGAGCTAATTCACTTCGTTCAGAATGACATAGTTTTATTGTCATTTTGTTTAAATAACGTCATGGCATTATCTGGATTCTTTCGTCCTCTTCACGGTCGTCATCTAGGATAACATTGTTGTCTTTGTATTTCTTTAAAACGAAAAATGTAGCAGTAGATACTACTGTATCCATGGGAGCTATTTTTTCATAAACAAATTTTGATATTTCTTTCAGAGATTCTCCTTCGATGGTAAGGATCAGATCATTGCTGGCCCCTGACATCAGATATACGGATTTGACTTCATCAAATCTGCTGATGCGTTTTGATATACGGTCAAAGCCCTCACCTCTTACGGGAGATATCTTTACACCTATAAGTGCTGACACCGTATCCTTATCCATTTTTTCCCAGTCAACCAGGGTATGATAACCGCAGATGATTTTTTCCTCTTCCATGGATTTTATTTCGTTTGCGACTTCCTGTTCATCTGCACCGATCATGGCTGCTATTTCGGCAGGAGTGAGTTTGCTGTTTCCTTCAAGAAGGTCAAGTATTTGTTTTCTCATTTATAGTCCTTTCTGTTGTTAATTAAAATTAGTCGGATTTACAAGTATCTGAGTCTCACCGGAATGAGTAGCATCTGCAACGGCTTTCTTAAGGGTAAATACGAAATCAGAGCCCACTCCTTCGGTGCTGGTAACTGTTATGGTTTCATTATGTGCTTTAATGATTTCTTTTGTTATAGCCAGTCCCAGTCCTGTTCCGGCTTTATCCTTTCCACGACTGGTATCATCCTTATAGAATCTGGTCCAGATCTTTTTCTGGGTTTCTTCACTCATTCCGATACCTTCGTCACGTACGGAAACCAGAAGCTTTTCACCCTTTTCATTGATGGTCATATATATGTGCTTTCCGGATGGCGTAAACTTGATGGCATTATCCAGAAGATTATAAACAACCTGCTGTATCTTTGTTTTATCTGCAGTGACAATAGTCTGCTCGGCATGATTGTTCAGGAATATTGCTATATTTTTATCGATACATTTTATTTCAAATGTATTCAGTGTTGTACGTACTATATCAATAAAATCGAAATCCGTAAGGTTCATATACGGACCGTAAATTTCAAGTCGGTTAAGATCCAGCAGTCCCTGGGTAAGCTTTGTCAGACGATTTGTCTCATCCAGTACGATACCCAGATACCGGCTCTGTTTCTCAGGAGGGATGGTTCCGTCCTGCATGGCTGTAACATAGCCCTTGATGGAAGTCAGCGGACTTCTGAAGTCATGAGATATATTGGAAATGAATTCATGACGGTATTCCTCCAGCTGTGAAAGCTCGGATGCCATATATTCCATAGAGCTGGCCAGCTGGCCTATCTCGTCGTCGGAATCTATTTCGGTTTGTACATCGAAATCTCCTCGTGAGTATTCCTGTGCAACCTCAGCCAGCTTCTTTATAGGCCTGAGGACCTTATGGGAGATTATCTGAAGCAGTGCAAATGCAATGATAATGATAACGAGACATGGGATAAAGCTGATACTGTAAATGTTTTTCAGCATGCTGTTGATATCCTCGGTGTCGGAATGTATGATCAGAGCCCCGCTATTCACCCGGGTGGTCTTTCCGGTTTTTGTATCATAATAGTCCAGAACGATAGGAGCATTTACAGAGATGACGTCATCACTGTAAATACCATGAAAGTCAGAAACCTCGGATGTATTTTTGTGAATATCATATTTGGGGGCCAGATTATAAATACTTCGAGGGAGTTTTTTCTGGATGGCAATGGTGGGACGATCTGAAGTTGCCATACTTGTCTTAGCGGAAGTGTTATCGTCAAAATATCCTGACGTAGCGATAATCTTTCCACTCTCATCAACGTACCAGATATCGGACTTAAGTGTTTCCGAATAGTAATCAAAAAGCGTAGCCAGTCCAGCGGCAGTAAGCTTCCCGGCCATGTAATTGCTTACGGCCTGAGAGGCAATAAGCGTAGACTCATTTGTCAGAGTTGTCTTTTTCTCTGAAATGAGAGATCTTCTTGTAAAGAAGGATATGAAAAATATAAGAAAGCCGAAGGATACTATCAGGATTAAAAGAAATGCCAGATATATCCTGTCCAGTGCTGAATGCTGCATAGTTTTACCTCGAAACTACTTCAAATTTATAACCTATCCTGTAAACTGTCTGGATTGACCAGTTGTATGAGGTTCCGAGCTTCTCACGAAGCCTCTTTATATGAACATCGACAGTTCTTGTGTCTCCTATAAAATCATAGCCCCAAAGCTGATTGAGAAGCTGATCTCTGGTAAATACCTGATTTGGATGTGAAGCAAGGAAATAGAGAAGCTCCAGCTCCTTCGGCGGCATTTCCAGATTCTTTCCTTCAAATATAACGGTATAGTTGGAAATGTTAACGATAAGCTGCTCGAATTCCACATAATCACCTGTATGTTCAAAGTCAGTTGCGGGTGTAGATTCTTCCGACTTTGATGTTCCTGATCTTCTGAGAACGGCACTTACTCTGGCAACCATTTCATTTGAATCGAAAGGCTTTACGATATAATCATCGGCGCCCATCTTAAGACCGAGAACCTTATCAAATACCTCACCCTTTGCGGAAAGCATTATGATCGGAGTTTCTCTGGTTTTCCTTATCTGCTGGCATACTTCATAGCCGTCCATACCCGGAAGCATGATATCCAGAAGAATAAGATCGGGATTATAAACCTCGACTATTTTAAGTGCGTCTTCACCGCTGTTTGCGGTTTCTGTATCGTATTGCTCCTTTTCAAGATAAAGAGATATCAGTTCTGCGATATTCTCATCATCATCTACTATTAGAACCTTTTGTTTAAGCATAATAATCCCCCTTGTGTTGTGAATGTATGCCTTCCCCTTGAGGGGAAGGTGGTTCCGAAGGAACCGGATGAGGTGCGTTCTTATTTAAAAGTAACAATAGTCACTCCGGCATCACCTTCACCGAATTCGCCGTTTCTGAATTCTTTAACAAACTTCTTCTTTCTTAAATAATCCGCGATACCTTTTCGCAGTGCACCGGTGCCCTTTCCGTGAATGATAGTTACCTTCTCAACGTGAGTCAGCAGTGCATCGTCAAGATACTTATCAAGCTCTGCTATGGCTTCATCCACAGTCTTGCCAAGCAGATTGATCTCAGGCTTAAATGTAAATGCAACGCCTGATGCACTGTTTCCGGCATGTGTATATTTCTTCTGAACCTCTTTGATGCCCTCTGTTTTTTCTTCAATAATGAGAAGATCATTTGCAGGGAATCTGGAGGTAAGTATACCCATTTCAACAAGGAAGAGTCCTTTTGAATCTGCAAGCTCAACTATGTGACCGTCAACATTCAGACTAAGTACACGGACCTTGTCTCCGATTCGGAAGTCTCCGGTTTTATGACCGGAACTCTGAAGCGGCTTTTCTTCCTTGGATGTCATCTTATCCCGTTTGTTTCTTATATCCGATCTCTTCTTCTCCAGGTCGCGAGTATCGACAGAAGAAGGGTTCTTCAACCATTTATTATAGCTTTTTATTGCGTCATCGGCAACAGACTTTGCATCTTCAAGGATTTCTCTGGCCTCGATGCGGGCTTTTTCCAGAATTTCTTCCTTTTTGGTGTCCAGCTTCTCCTCTTTTTCGGATAGTCTCTTCAGAAGCTGCTGTTGGGATCTTTCTTCTATTTCAAGCTCATTTCTCAGTCTTGTTGCTTCTTTTTCTGATTCTTCAAGCTGGGCGATGATACGCTCCATATTCTGCTGCTCTTCATCGATATTTACCTTACCTGCTTCGATAATTGCATCAGGCATTCCCAGTCTTTTGGCGATGGCAAATGCATTTGAAGATCCCGGTATACCTATCATAAGCCGGTATGTGGGTTTAAGTGATTCCATGTCAAACTCACAGGAGGCATTTTCCACACCATCGGTTCCAATGGCGTAGGTTTTCAGCTCGGTATAATGTGTGGTTGCCATGACTCTGGCACCCTTCAGCTTCAGGTCTTCGAGTATGGAAATGGCAAGTGCTGCACCCTCGGCCGGATCTGTTCCGCCTCCCGGTTCATCAAAGAGAACGAGAGACTTGTCATTTGCATGTTTGACTATATATACTATATTGCTCATATGAGATGAGAATGTTGACAGATTCTGTTCAATACTCTGTTCATCTCCGATATCAGCAAATACATCTTCAAATATACTGAGTCTGCTTCCTTCCATTGCAGGTATATGCAGTCCCGCCTGTCCCATAAGAGTAAGCAGACCGAGAGTTTTGAGGGATACGGTTTTACCGCCTGTATTCGGACCTGTAATAATGAGAAGTGTGTAATTTTCTCCCAGAGTCAGGTCGATAGGTACTGCGGTTTTTCTGTCGAGAAGGGGATGGATAGCTCTTTTTAACTCGATAATTCCCTCCTCATTCCATACCGGTTCTGTAGCTCCTGTAGCTTTGGCATATTTGGCCTTGGCAAAGCAGAAGTCCAGCTCAGTAAGAGTTTTATAATCATTATAAATGTCTTCCCGTACCGGAACCATCATATGGCTTAGGTCTGAAAGGATTTTTTCTATCTCCAGCTGTTCATCGGTTCTGAGCTCCTGAATGCTGTTATTCAGTTCAACCACCTGCATGGGTTCTATGAAAACAGTTGATCCGGAAGAAGAGCGATCGTGAACCATTCCGGGAAATGCATTCTTATGTTCTATCTTTACCGGGATGCAGTACCTGCCATTACGCATGGTGACCAGAGCATCCATCAGCATATCTCTGTTGCTTGAGTTCTTTATTATTTTATTAAGCGTGTTATGGAGTTCTGCTTCGGTTGATACTATTTTTCTTCTGATGGTCTTCAATGTTCCGGAAGCATCATCGGCTATCTCATCGGATGAGATGATACATCTTCTGATTTCAGAGGAAATATCTTCGAGAGGGATGAGTTCATCAAAATATGCGGTGAGGGAGTCGTAACTAACACCCGTTTCGTTATCTTTGTCAGCAGAACCTTCGTCTCCGTAGTTTTTCACTTCGGCGGCGGCTTCAAGAAGTCCTGCTATATCCAGGAGCTCCGAAGCGGACAGAGCCGAGTCTATCTCAAGAAGCTTCAGACTTTCATTTACATTTCTCACACCGGAAAAAGAGACCTGTCCCTTACGTTCGAGTCTCAGAAACGCATCTCTGGTATTCTGCTGTAGTCCTTCTATAGTCATGCGGTCATTATAGGGCTTCAGTTTTGATATCTTTTTCTTTGCCCCTTCGGTGACTGCATATTCTGACAGCTGGTCCAGTATTTTATAAAATTCAAGTACACGTATAGAGCGTTTGTTCATGTATTAAAGTACTCCGATTTCGATTTATTATTAGGTCATATGGTATCAAAAAAGACTTTTGACACATACATCACTTATATCATAAATAATGGAAAAATGGAACAATAGCAGCAAAAAAAGAAATATGGATGATGTGGAACCACTTGCGATAAATGATAATAAGTGATAATCTACCCTTAATTAATTGAAACCAGAAAGGCTAAAATAATGAATTATATTAATACCCTCCGTGAAGGGGATAATGTGTCTGAGATATACTTTTGTAAAACGAAGATAGTTGCTCAGGCAAAAACAGGTAAGACCTATTACAGTCTTCAGCTTCAGGACAAAACGGGAACCATAGATGCAAAGATATGGGACCTGTCAAATGCCATAGAACATTTTGAATCTATGGATTATATAAAGGTTGACGGTCAGGTCATTTCCTATAATAATGCTCTTCAGATGAATATAAGACGTGTAAAGAAGGCTCAGGAAGGTACATACGACGAAGCAGAATATATGCCTTATACAAAGAAGAATGTTGAGGAAATGTTCACCGAACTGACAGGCTTTATAAACAGTGTTGAGAACGAGTATCTCAGCAGGCTTCTTAAAAGCTTTTTTGATAATCCCGATTTTGTAAAAAGGTTTAAGAAGGGGAGTGCAGCTAAGGCAGTGCATCATTCCTATATAGGAGGACTGCTGCAGCATACACTGGCAGTTACGAAGATGTGTGATTTCCTTGCTGCAAACTATGAGATAATAAACAGGGATCTTCTCATTACAGCGGCTATCTGCCACGATATCGGAAAGCTGCATGAGCTTTCAAAGTTTCCGGAAAATGATTATACTGATGAAGGAAACATGCTGGGTCATATAGTTATCGGAGCCATGATGGTACGTGATAAGGCAAATGAGATTCCGGGATTCCCGGCACTGCTACAGACGGAGCTTGAGCATTGTATTCTTGCTCATCACGGAGAGCTTGAATATGGATCACCGAAGAAGCCGGAGCTGGTTGAGGCAGTTGCACTTTCATTTGCGGATAATACGGATGCAAAGATGGAAAGCTTCAGGATGGCTATCGAGGGTTCGCTTCCGGATCCCTGGATGGGATATAATAAGTGGTTCGATTCAAATATCAGAAAGACTACAGTTTAGATAGTATTGAAAAGTGAATTAATATTTAAGGAGAAAATATAAGATGGGTAAATATTTCGGTACAGACGGATTCAGAGGAGAGGCAAATGAAAACCTTACCGCAGATCACGCATATATGGTAGGTCGTTTCCTTGGTTGGTACTACGGAGAGGTTAAGCGTCAGGCAGGTCTGATGAATGTAACTCCAAAGGTTGTTATCGGTAAGGATACAAGACGTTCGAGCTACATGTTTGAGTATGCTCTGGTTGCAGGACTTGTTGCATCAGGCGCAGATGCATATATGCTCCATGTTACTACAACTCCTTCAGTTGCCTATGTAACAAAGGTGGATGGCTTTGATTGCGGTATCATGATTTCCGCAAGCCACAATCCTTACTATGATAATGGTATCAAGCTCATCAATTCTCAGGGCGAGAAGATGGAAGAGGAGACTATTGAGATTATCGAGTCCTTCCTGGACGGCGAGCTGGAGCTCTTCGGACAGAAGTGGGAAACACTTCCATTTGCTAAGAAGGAGCAGATAGGCTGTACAGTGGACTATGTATCCGGACGTAACAGATATATCGGATATCTTATATCTCTCGGACTTTATTCCTTCAAGGATATGAAGGTTGCGCTTGATTGTGCAAACGGAGCTTCATGGAATATAGCAAAGGCTGTATTTGATGCCCTGGGTGCAAAGACATATGTTATCAATGCCGCACCTGACGGAACAAACATCAACCGCGATGCAGGATCAACTCATATCGAAGGTCTTCAGAAGTATGTTGTGGATAACGGACTTGATGTTGGATTTGCTTACGACGGAGACGCTGATAGATGTCTTGCTGTAGATGAGAAGGGAAATGTAGTCGATGGCGATGCAATCCTTTACATCTGTGGAGTATATCTGAAGGAGAAGGGCGAACTGATGAATAATACAGTTGTTACAACTGTTATGTCCAACTTCGGTCTTTATAAGGCATTTGACGAAGCAGGCATCGATTATGCTAAAACAGCAGTCGGTGATAAGTATGTTTATGAATATATGTCACAGAACGGATGTCGTATCGGCGGCGAGCAGTCAGGACATATCATTTATTCAAAATATGCAACAACAGGTGACGGTATCCTCACATCTCTTAAGATCATGGAGGTTATGCTTGCAGCAAAGAAACCTCTTTCAGAGCTGACGGCTCCATTTACAGTATATCCACAGGTTCTTGAGAACGTGAGAGTTACAGATAAGAAGACTGCGCAGGATGATGCGGATGTTCAGGCTAAGGTTAAGGAAGTTGCAGATGCTCTGGGAACATCAGGACGTATCCTTGTTCGCGAGTCCGGAACTGAGCCACTTGTTCGTGTAATGGTTGAAGCAGAGACTAAAGAAGAATGCCAGAAGTACGTTGACATGGTTGTAAATGTAATAAAAGAAAAGGGCTACGTAGTAGAGTAGCCCTGTAGTTACATTTTATATAGTTTAGAAGGTATGTGTTTCACATCACAGCTTAATGCTGTAATCTGAGGCATATACCTTTTTTGTATCCTCAGTGGTGTTATATGAACCGTCAAAGCAAAATTCCTTGGACCAGGTCATAAAGTATGCCCATGGAATACGGCTTTCCTTCAGCTTGTCCATATCAGGCATATATCCGACTTCGGTAATAGCACATACTTTATTTGTGGTTGTTTCAGCCACCAGTTTTTTATATCTGTCAGCATAATCTGTGTATTCTTTTTCCGGAAGATATATATCCCAACCGATAACATCTACGAATTCATCTCCCGGATAGGATTCCTTTGTCGGTGAACTCCAAACCCAGAGCAGGTTGTCAAGGTGGTACTCATCCACAAAGAGATGATACATCAGAAGGTAAAGCTCTTTAGCTACCACGCCGCCTTTTTTGCCCCACCAGAACCAGTCTCCCTCAACCTCGTGGAAAGGTCTCCAGAGTATCGGGATATTCTTTTCTTTAAATGGAATCAAAAGCTCAGCTATATGACGTAGATCTGAGAAGAAAGCTTCCCGTTCAGGCGAACCATCTATCAGAACCTTTGATGCATCAAAATCAGTATGCTTTGAATAAAAGGCCTTGTCTCTACCTCCAATCGGAGAGAACCAGTGGAAGCAGAAGGTTAGGATTGAGTCTGTAGACTCAGCAATTTTCATAGCAGTATCCAGAGTATCCCTGTTCTCGTAAACCTCTGTCAGACACTCTTCACTGGCATCATCATAATTAATATTCGGACTATATGAAAGAAGCTCAAAGCCTACAAGCTTAGGGAAGTGCCCTGTAAGCTCATGTATATAGTGATACTCCTCCATAGGATTTGTCTGAGTATGCTGGCCGGTGATTATTGCATTTCCGGCAGTATCTACCAGATATTCAAGAAGCTGCCTCGCTTCGGGAGAGGCATTTTTATTTACAGGAATCTTGTCATAATTCATAGTCTTACCTCCCAGATTACTTAAACTGTCATAAGGTGATTATAAATTATTTGTTAAAATATTTCTATCTCAAAAAATAAGACTGTCTACTTTTTGTTGGCTAGTGCAATCGTATATATATGGCCATAAAAAAGTCAAACGGGAACAGTTCAGAGAACTGTTCCCGTTTGTCTTTATAATGTTCATTATCCTTCGATAGCGATAGTTTTCTTCTCAGGAATCTTAGCGGCTTCCTTCTTTGGAATGCTTAGCTTAAGGACTCCATCTTCGTACTTTGCCTTGATCTCATCATCGGTCACTTCCTCACCTACATAGAAGCTTCTCTGCATGGATCCCGAATAACGTTCGCATCTTATAAGCTTGCTTTTTTCGTCCTTCTTCTCTTCATCCAGTCCCTTGGCTGCGCTTACAGACAGATAGCCATTCTCCAGTGTCAGCTTGATCTCATCCTTCTTAAATCCCGGCAGATCAATATCCAGTTCATAGCCATTTTCATGCTCATGGACATCAGTCTTCATAACCTGGGCTGCTCGCTTTCCGTAAAGCTTTCGATCTACATCTCCGAAATCCATCTTCGGAAAATCAAGCCATTCATCCAATAAATTCTCTCCAAAAATACTTGGTAACAACATAAGTCATTCCTCCTTCTCAAGAAAAATATATGATAATAAATCTCATGAGCAAGGGAAGGAGCGTTTGGATTCTTCATCGGAATCTTCTCTATTCCTTTGTTCTGACTATGTTATAGCACTATTTGTTAGCACTGTCAAGAGGTGAGTGCTAATTATTTTTTGATAGCGCTATTTTTGTTTTAATGATACAATAATTAACGGTTTATGGGAGTAAATCGTTGCTTTGCGAAACGAGTATACTATGGTATTAAATGGGTATAGCAGAAAGGGGAGAATCATGCGATTCAGACCATGTATAGATATTCATGATGGAAAAGTTAAACAGATAGTCGGCGGATCACTTAAGGATACTGTTGGTGCGGATACAAACTATGTATCTGAGCATGGAGCTGCTTACTTCGGAAGACTCTACAGAAATTGTAATGTTCCCGGAGGACATATCATACTTCTGAATAAGGCCGGAACGAAGGAATATCTTGAAGATATAAGAGAAGCGTCGGATGCCATGAAGGAGTATCCCGGTGGTTTTATGATAGGAGGAGGAATAACGGTGGAGAATGCACTGGAGTTTATTGAACTCGGGGCTTCCCATGTTATTGTAACTTCCTATGTTTTCAGGGATGGAATAATTGATTATGACAGGCTGAATGCTCTGATTGAAAAGGTCGGAAAGGACAGACTTGTTCTTGATTTGTCCTGCAGGAAGAAAGCTTCAGAGGATGGAAATGGTTCGCAGGATTATTACATAGTTACTGACAGATGGCAGAATTATACGGATGTGAAGGTATGTCATGAGACTCTGGATGAACTGAGTGGTTATGCTGATGAATTCCTGATACACGGAGTGGATGTTGAAGGAAAAAAGAGTGGTGTAGACAAGAATCTTCTGCAAATCCTGGGTAGCTGGGAAGGAAGTGTTCCGATAACCTATGCAGGTGGCGTGTCCTCCTTTGATGATATGGACACGGTCAGAGAACTGGGAAGAGATAGGATAGATGTTACAATAGGCAGTGCACTTTCCATCTTCGGTGGAGATATGGATTTTAATGAGGTAATAGATTACCGGGAGGGTAAGAATGAGGTTTAGAAAATTAACTGCAGGTATTTTGGCAGGTTTAATGGTCATGGGACTCGGAGCCTGTGGAAAGGAAGAAAAGTCCGAAAACAGCACAACTGAGACTGTGGCGACAGGAGAGGCATCTGAAGAGAAAGTCGAAGAACAGGCAGACCTTCCGACAGAGAGCTCACTTAAGGGAACAGGTCCCGCTTCTCCCGGGGATGCATCGGGAGATGATTCTTCCGAAAAAAAATCTGCTCAGCTTAAGGACGGAGATGTCCTGGTGGATATTAATTTCGACGATAATGATGTGGATGGGTTCATGACATATACAAATGGCGGAAGCTTTGAAATTTCTGCTGCTGATGGCGAGCTGGTTGCAGATATTAAAAATTGCGGTGGACTTGACTATGCAAATCAGATCTTCTGGGATGGATTTGCTCTCAGCAAGAACTGCGTTTATACCTACAGCTTTGATGTTCATAGTGATATCGAAAGAAAGCTGGAGTATCGTCTTCAGATCAACGGCGGGGATTATCATGCATATCAGGGTGAGAAGATTGATATCGGACCTGATGTAACGAATTTTTCTGTTGATTTTGAGATGACGGAGGAGTCGGATCCGGCTCCACGTATAGTTTTCAACATGGGAAAAATGGAAGACATGTCTTCAGATCCCGGCGAGCATAAAATATATTTTGACAATGTAAAGCTGGTAGTTAAGGATGCTTCAAATGCTATAGAAGTGTCTGCACTTCCAAACTATGTAAATGTAGCTGTAAATCAGATAGGCTATGCACCTGATGATGAAAAGACAGCTGTTGTTAAATGTGATAATACCGAAGAGGAAGAGTTCATAGTATGTGATGCTTCTTCGAATGAAACAGTATATGCAGGTAAGCTGGGAGAACCTGTATTTGATTACGGTTCAGACCTTCAGGTCAGAAGAGCTGATTTTTCCGCGCTTAAAACACCGGGTGAATATTATGTATTTACCGAGGAAGGTGCCAGCTATCCATTTACCATAGCAGAAAATCCTTACGAGGACATTTATAAAGATACAGTACTTATGCTTTATAAGCAGCGCTGTGGCGAGGATCTGGATGCAGGTATTGCAGGAGCTTTTGCACATAAGGCCTGTCATACGGATGAGGCAGTGGTTTTCGGTGATGAAAGTAAATCTAAGGATGTTTCAGGTGGCTGGCATGATGCCGGTGATTACGGAAAATACACAGTTGCCGGAGCAGTTACGGTGGCAGATCTTCTTATGGCATATGAGGATTTCAAAGTAGATGGGGATGACGTAGGAATTCCTGAAAGCGGAAATGGAGTCCCTGATATTCTTGATGAGGCAAGATATGAGCTTGACTGGATGATGAAGATGCAGGATGAAGAGACAGGTGGCGTTTACCACAAGGTTTCCACCCTTGTATTCCCTGAAACTATAATGCCTGATGAGGATAAGGAACAGCTGTATCTTGCACCGATATCTGCAACTGCAACAGGCGACTTTGCAGCAATCATGGCAAAGGCTTCCGTTGTATATAAGGATATAGACCCTGACTTCAGCAGCAAGGCTCTGGATGCAGCAAAGAAAGCATGGGATTATCTGGAAAAACAGGAAAGCTTTGCAGGTTACAAAAATCCTAAAGGTATAGAAACCGGTGAGTATCCTGATGACAATATTGATGATGAGAGATACTGGGCTGCAGCTGAGCTGTACTGCGCAGGTGAAACATCAGTGGAAACCTTTATTAAGGAAGTGGCGGCTGATGAAAATATGATGGAAGGTCTCGGCTGGGCAGATGTAGGTCTTTATGCCGACTATGCACTGGCAGGATGTGACAATGATGAGCTGAGTGAGATCGGAAAGAAACATATACTTGATAAAGCCGGTGAAAAAGTTGAACAGTCTGAAAAGACAGGTTATTATCTCTGCTTTGGCAGCGGATTTGTATGGGGAAGCAATATGACTGTCGGAAATGACGGCGAGCTTCTGTATATGGCTTATAAGCTGACAGGAGATGAAAGCTATAAGAGTCTTGCAAAGAAACAGCTGGACTATCTTCTCGGTACAAATGCTCTGGGATACTGTTTTGTATCCGGACAAGGAACATTATGTCCTGAGAATCCACATCATAGACCATCTCAGGCAGTGGGAGAGGCTATGTCGGGTATGCTTGCAGGTGGACCGGATAAGAATCTTGAGGATCCGTATGCCATCGCAGTTCTGACTGATGAAAGTCCGGCAATGTGTTATGTTGATAATGCTCAGAGCTATTCGACAAATGAGATAACCATTTACTGGAATTCACCTATTATTTATCTGCTTGCAGCTCAGAATTAATCTGTTATAATGACATAAGTTCAACATGACTCAGTTTTGATGAGGATGGATATAGTATAGATGACGGAAACTAAAGTGATATCAGATGATATTCAGACAACAAAGCAGTCAAAAAAGAATAGATTCTTCGGATTTTTAGGTCGTAATTGGTCGTGGATTTTATCCGCGACCATTACTGCTGTTTTTATGCTTGTTCTTATGATTGCCGGAAATGTAAAACCCTTCGGTGATCGTTCTTTTACTATGGTGGACAGCATACATCAGTACATTCCTTTTTTCAGTGATTATCAGGGAAAACTGAAAGCGGGAGAGAGTCTTTTCTTTACCTGGGATGTGGGACTGGGACAGAATTTCCTGTCACTGCTTCTTTATTATATGGCTTCCCCTCTCAATCTGATACTTTTCCTCGTATCCAGAAAGAGCATCGTATCTGTGTTCTGTCTGCTGGTTGCCTTTAAGATAGTTTTTTCTGCAGGTGCTTTCAGCTTTATGCTGTCCAGAAGAAAGGGACAGACTAAGAACAATTCTCTGATGGTGGCAATGGGACTTGGATATGCCATAAGTAATTATATTTGTGGATATCTTTGGAATATAATGTGGCTGGACTGTATTATGGTTTTCCCGCTGATCATTCTGGGATTTGACCGTCTCATGGAAAAACGGGATCCGAGACTGTATATAGTTGCACTTTTCTACAGTCTGTTTACGAATTATTACATATCATTTATGATATGCATTTTCCTTATACTCTGGTTCCTGGCAACCTCTCATAAAAATGTGAAGCAGTTTATCAGGGATGGTCTTTGCTTTGCGGGATGTTCTCTTCTTGCGGCCGGAATGGCGGCGCTTTCTCTGATCATTGCATATATAGCAATAATGCAGACCTCCTCGGCGGGAAGGGCAATGCCCGGATGGAACTGGTATCAGAATATATTTGAACTTCTGAAAAGCCACTTCTTCCTTACGAAGCCCATAAAAATGGATAATTTTGACGGAAAAGCAAATCTGTTCTGCGGTACCCTGTCGTTAATGCTCCTTTTTGTATATGCATTTTCAAATCGTATAAGGCCGGCGGAGAAGATAAGGAAGCTGGTTCTGGTGGCATTTCTGATAATAAGCATGAATCAGGAAATATTAAACTTTATCTGGCACGGCTTCCATGATCAGTTTGGAATACCGAACCGTTTCGCTTTTCTTTACATTTTCACGATACTATATCTGGGCTATGAAGCCATAGTAAAGATAAGAAGAACGAATATAGCACTGGTTGTGGCGGGACTGATTGCCACCTGTGTGCTTATGGGTATCTGCTATGTTAAAACAGATTTCAACGGAGTCGTAAGTAACAAATATATGCTGATCCTTTCCTATTCGCTTATTGTTGTTTATGGAGTTCTTCTTATACTGCGTACATGGAAGATAATGTCAATAAAGGTTTCAAATGTTGTTCTCGGAATAATCATGGCAGCAGAACTTATAGTGAATGCCTCAGTGGGAATAGCAACAAACGGTCTTTGTGATGCAGGATATTACCTGAAATATTCTGACGTGATGGAGGAAACCGTTGCCGAGGTAAATTCTATGGCAGAAAACAAAGGACTTAAGTTTTATCGGCAGGATATCATTGAACCCATCATGATGAACGAGAATACTTATGACGGAATGAAGAGTCTTGGTACCTTCTGCTCTACGGCAAACGGCAAGGTTGTTAATTCCATGGCTTATTACGGATATTATACAGGTGAGAACGAATATCTGTTCAGAGGAGCAAATCCTGTCACAAATGATATGTTTGGGATAAGATACATATATGTAAGAGATGGAGATTTCTGCCCGTACAAGTCGCAGATGAAGGAGGTAGCACATGCCGAAGGACTTACTGTCTATGAAAATGAGACAGCACTTCCTATAGCATTTGGCGTAAGAAATAATATCGACAGATGGTCCTGCGGAAGCTATAATGCTGCCAGCGTGCTGGGACATTTTGCTAAGTATGCCACCGGATCTGACGAAGTGTTCAAGGTTGTTCAGCCTGTGTATTCAGTGTCCGGAACCGGATGTGATGCGAACTACAACTACAAAACACCGGAAGTTATCAGCTATTCCGGAGGAACCGGAAAAACAATATCTGTCAGTGCTACATTTATAGTAGTTCAGGAGGGGGATTATTACCTTAACTGCAGAGCAAACTATCTGGAGAATCTTGAGTACATACTTAACGGAAAAAAGATGACCAGCGGACGAAATCACGGTCAGACATTTAATCTCGGTGAACTGAAGAAGGATGATACGGTTACGCTCAATATGAGGTTTAATGAGAGGTATACGGCACAGGGTACCATTTCCATGTATATGTCCATGCTCGATAAGGATGCACTTACGGATATGCGTGCAAATCTGATCAAAAATCAGATGCTTGTTTCTGAGGTAAAGGAAGACTATATAAAGGGTGAAGTGAACCTTGCGGAAGATCAGGTGCTTTTCACAACTATTCCATATGATGAAGGCTGGAGCGCATACGTTGACGGAGAGAAGACCGAAATAAAGAAGGTCGGCGGAGCGTTTATCAGAGTGGATGCCGGTCCGGGAAATCATACCGTGGAATTTAAGTATGTTCCGCAGGGCTTCGCTCTGGGACTGATCATCAGTATTATCAGCTGGATAGCATTTATTGTTATTTGTGTATTCTATAGAAAACGAAGAAAAGATATAGAAAAAAGCAATTAGAAACTTAAGTCTTTATTTGATTGAAACGGAAAATGAAATAAGGTATAATGACATAAGTGTCAAAAGTCAAAAGCGTTCCTGCTTGCAAGAGAAGCTTTTGTTTAAAAGAAAGTTATAGAAGGGAAAGTTAGTTATGGATAAGCTGAAAAAGATGGAACCACAGCAGTTGGCTTTAGCTGCAGCAGCTATCATACTTGTTATCGGTCTGGTAGGTGTGCTGGTCGGCAAAACTGCAATTGGAATAATAGCTCTGGTATTACAGGCTGTGGCAGTATTTGTCATTATTATGTCCAGTTCGGGTCAGGCTCAGGGAAAAACTCAGAGCGATAAATACAGAAAGTTATTTAAGAACCTGCCTATAGGTTTTGCGCAGGCAAAGATAATCATCGATCCTACAGGAGAGGTTCAGGGATATCAGGTTGAAGATGCCAACAATACATTTGGCAGCTATTTCAATCTCGACAGAGAAGAGTTTGTAGGTAAGGTACTTGGGGACAGCCATATAGAAGTTCTTCAGGATATCAATGCATGGTTCAAGGCATACAATACATCAGGTACAAAAGAAGGCGATCTGATGGATGTTGAGATAACCATGGAGAAGCTCGGAAAGGTATTCAATACCGTTATGTATAAGTCCGAGGCAAACTATATAAACATGGTTGTTATTGATGTTACCGAGCAGAAGGAAACAGAGGCTAAGCTTTCAAAGGCTATCGAGGATGCAAATGCTGCATACAAGACTCAGGCTGAGTTCCTTGCAAATATGAGTCACGAGATCAGAACACCTATAAATGGTATCCTCGGAATGATCCAGCTCACACTTATGGCTGATGATCTTCAGGCAGATTACAGAGATAACCTTATAACAGCAAAGAGCTGTGCAGATAACCTTCTCAGACTGATAAATGATATCCTTGATATCAGTAAGCTTGAGGCAGGTAAGTACAAGATCAAAGAAGAAATCTGTGATATAAAGGCATATATCGAAGAAACAGTTGCGGCACATGTTCCTGCAGCAAACGGAAAGAATATAGATCTGGATCTTTCCTTCGGAAACAATATTCCAAAGCTTGTCCGTGCAGATGGACAGAGAATACAGCAGGTACTCAACTGTCTGCTTTCAAATGCCATCAAGTTTACATCTGATGGTGGTGTCAGAGTAAAGATTGCCGCTTTAGATGACTCGAAGGATATGATAAGACTTCGTATGGCAGTAGCAGATACAGGTATCGGTATATCAGAAGCAAATATGAGTAAGCTCTTTGTGAGATTCTCTCAGGTTGACGGATCTGATACACGTAAGTACGGTGGTTCCGGACTCGGCCTGGTTATTTCGAAGCAGATAACAGAGTTGATGAACGGTACTATATCAGTACAGAGTAAGGAAGGAATCGGTTCTACATTTATAGCAGAGATTCCTGTAAAGGTTGTTAAGGCAGCAGAGGTTGAACAGGAAGAAAAGGTTGAGAAGGAAGATCCTGCACTTTATTCCATCAACAATGCAAATGGAAAGAATGCACGTATCCTTGTTGCTGAGGATGAGCCTGTTAACCAGCAGGTTATCGGAAAACTTCTCGGTATGGCAGGCTTCTCCTACGATATAGCTGAGAATGGTGAAAAGGCTGTAGAGCTCTATAAGGAAAAGAGCTACGATGCCGCACTCTTTGATGTTCAGATGCCGGTTATGGATGGTATCGCAGCTACCCAGGAGATACGTAAGCTGGAGGCTGATAACCGCAAGCCAAGACTTCCGATCATTGCCGTTACAGCAAGAGCTATGTTCGGAGATAAAGAGCGTATCATGCAGAATCAGCTGGATGATTATATCGCTAAACCATATAATCTCAATACAGTTGTTGATACACTTAATAAGTACATCGATAATGAAGAGAAATAGTTAACGTAAGGTCGTTTACAACCACATTTGACGACACAATCTGTTTCGTCAAAATAGACAAATGTGTTCGTCAGAATGTATAAATGAAGATCGGATAACTACTGATCGAAATAAGTAAATAGCGAATATGGTCATAAATGATCTGAAAAGAGCAACTTCGGGTTGCTCTTTTTTTGTGCCATTTTTACGTTCCGGAATCCGGCTAAGCCTTAAGTTTATTGGCCTGAGTGGGCAGTGCATTTTGCATGATGAGAAAGGTATTGATGAAAAATGGCAGAAACGCAACAAAACTAAGAGCAACATAACTGAGCCCCCGGTAAATGGAAGTGATATTTGGCGGATGATAATCTGTTAGCACCACCTCGGAAAGGAGGAATGAAATGAAGACCTACAGCGTAGGGATATGTGAAAAGGATTTGGACTATGCAGGTGCTCTTATGGATTATGCAAACAGCAGAAGAAGCCTGGGTCTCAGACTGTATATCTTTTCGGGAATAAGAGCGGTCAGAGACTATCTGAGTGTAGAAAATCTTGATCTTATCATTACAGACAATCTACAGGATTTCTCGGAAACACAGGATGGCTACAGCTGCGATGGAGTAAAGGTTGCTTTCCTGTCTGAATTCAGTTCCGGTGATGAAGGCCGGGAGATTGAGAGCGGAAAAATCATTTACATCTATAAGTACCAGAGGGCGGAAATCATTTGCAGACAGATCAGAAATCTTATAAGTGTCGAAAATCAGAGTGTGATAAGAGATGCGTTATGCATTGGAGTTTATTCTCCGATTGGAAGATGTGGAAAAACAAATCTCGCAAAAGCACTGGCCATAGAGGATTCGACAAGAGGTGGACTGTATGTGGCTATGGAGGATTTTGGCACGAATCCCGATGCGCTGGGTAATGAAATATTGTATTTGATCAAATCAAAATCTCCTCGTCTTGAAGAAGCATTAGTTCAACAGATAAAGACTGAAGCCGGGATACATACATTGCATTTGTCCGGAACATATCTGGATACGCATGATGTTAATGCAATGGATATGGAGCTTCTCAGAACTAGTCTTCTTCAGCCTGGCAGATATCCGTGCATTGTATTTGACATAGGAAGTGCTGCACTTACAGATCTTTCGATATTGGAATCCTTCGATAAGCTTTATGTTCCTGTTCTGAGAGATCATACGTCCACCAAAAAGTTTGAGGTGTTTATGAAGCTTCTTAAGGATATGGAGCTCAGATCTGTCATAACAAAGATAAATGTAGTAGATGTTCCGGATGCGGGATATGCCTCGGAGGAAATGAAAGCAGTAATCCGGGGATTAAAACATAGCGATTAGGGGGTGACTAATGGATACAGAAACGAAACAAAGGCTCAAGGCAGAGATTATAGAAAGGATGGATCTTTCAGGAGAAATCCGGGATGAAGATGTCTGCAGACTTATAGATGAATGCATAGTGATGGAGTCCGCAAAGCTGTATATACCGCTTAAGGAAAAGGTGGAGCTGAAGAATGAACTTTTTAATTCTATCAGAAAGCTGGATGTTCTGTCAGAACTGATGGATGAGGAAGATATAACGGAAATTATGATAAATGGTCCGGATAAACTGTTTTACGAAAAAGACGGCCGGCTCAGCAGATCCGATAAGTATTTTGAAAATGAAGAGCGACTGATGGTTGTAATACAGCAGATAGTCGGCGAGGCGAACAGGATGGTGAACGAGTCCCATCCTATAGTCGATATCATACTCCGGGACGGATCAAGAGTGAATATCGTTCTGAAGGGGATTTCAGTTGATGGCTCGGCAGTGACCATAAGGCGATTTCCCAAGGAAGTACTTGATATGAAAAGGCTTATAGAGATGAAGGCCATAGATGAAAAAGTGGCGGGATTTCTGGAGCTTTTGGTGAGGTCCGGTTACAACATATTTATTTCCGGAGGAACAGGTGCCGGTAAGACAACATTTCTGAATGCTCTGACAGAATACATACCTGAGGGAGAGAGGCTTATCACTATAGAGGACAGTGCGGAGCTGAAGGTGATAGGTGTTGACAATCTGGTCAGGCTGGAAGCGAGAAATGCAAATGTTGAAGGAAAAAACATGATAACCATACGAGACCTTATTAAAACATCCCTGAGAATGAGACCTGACAGGATAATCGTCGGTGAGGTTCGAGATGCGGCAGCCATCGATATGCTTCAGGCTATGAATACAGGACATGACGGAAGCCTGTCAACAGGACATGCCAACTCCGCACATGAGATGCTGATGAGACTTGAGTCAATGGTTCTTTCCGGAGCTGAACTTCCTCTTAAGGCGGTAAGAGGACAGATAGCTTCGGCGATAGATATAGTAGTTCATCTGGGAAGGCTTAGAGATAAATCAAGAAAGGTGCTTGAAATAAGAGAGGTGATAGGTTTGGAAAACGAGGAAATAATCACGAGAGAGCTTTGGAGATTTGAAGAAACAGATAATTGTCAGGAACAGGTTAAGGGAAAACTGAAGAAGATAAATGATCTTAAGAATGTAAGAAAGCTGAAGAATGCAGGTCTTTTGAATATATATAACGAGAGGTATTTGTGACGGTGAAGAAAAATGGAGTGGCACTTGCTCTGGTAAAGGCTGTGGCAGTATCGGTGGCGGTGGCATTTGTATTTTACAGCAGCCTTTTTGGACTGATTCCGGGAGCAGTAGTCGGAGTGTATGTTTTCAGGATTGAAAAGGAAAAATCCAGAGCCAGATGGAGAAGGAAGACTCTGCTTCAATTTAAAAATATGATAAGTGCACTCCAGGCCGGGCTTGAGGCAGGAAATTCGATGGAGAGAGCATTTATAAGTGCAACAAATGATATGAGGGAACTGTATGGAACAAATTCCGATATGGTTTTCGAGATGGAAAAGGCGGCAAGAAAACTTGAACTCAGTATTCCTCTTGAGGTTGCATTTTCAGATATGGCGAAGCGATACGACCTTAGTGAAATATACGATTTTGCCGAGATAATAACCGTAATAAAAAGAACCGGTGGTAATACTGTTCAGATAATCAGAAGTACGGTGGAGAAGCTGACAGACGAAATTGAACTGGATGCGGAGCTGGAGGTTATTGTTGCAGCAAAAAGGTTTGAACAACAGGTAATGGTTTATATGCCTGCAATGATAACAGTATTTCTCAGGGTGTCTAATAAAGGCTTCCTTTCCCCGTTGTATGGAAATCTGACGGGAATACTGATCATGACGGTGGTCCTTGGGGCAAATATCGGTGCAGATTATCTGGGGAGAAGGATAGTGGATATAAATTGATGAAAGCAGATGATAATAACACATGATAAAAGCGGATGAAAAAGATGAATACAAATAGCGAAAGAATTAAAGAATGATGTGATAAGGAGGAAGGGTTTTGATCAGATACGTAAGCTTATTTATTTTGCTGCTCATAGAGAGTCTTTCGATGATAAGCAGAAAACACTTCAGCAAATATAAGGACAGAAAAAATCCGATATGGTGGCTGTCTGAAAATATCTCAGTTCACCTGCCGGCAGAGATGAAGTCGAAACTGGCGGGATATATGAGAAGGACAGATACATTTGGCGGAAAACAGCTGAAGGATTTAACCGAAGAATGGATAGTCAGCCTGATATATAAGATTCTCATGATGGTGACAGCTCTGTCTGCACTAATTTTTGTACTAAGCTTTGTACCCGAAAAAAAGGATGTAAGTCAAAGTGTCAAGAGACCGGAGGTGGGAAACTCTTCGGACTATGCAGAGATAGAGTTATATGACAGTGAGAATGATGAGAAAGAGACCTATGAACTTGAGGTTCATTCAAGGGAGTACACAGAGAAGGAATTTAAGAATAAAACCGATGCGTGTAAGAAGTATCTTGAGAAAAGGATACTTGGAAAAAACGGTTCTGCGGATGAGATCGTTTATGATATGGATTTTCCTTCAAAGGATGAAACAGGCACATTAAAAGTGACCTGGGAAACCAGTGTACCTACTGTTCTCAGTTCAAGCGGTAAGGTGGACAACACGGACATAGATGACGGAGTGGAAGTAAACATTGTTGCCACTATAAAGGATGATAATTTTCAGGATACATATGAAACAGATGTGACTGTCGTTAAAGACGAGAATTTAAGCAGCTCGGAAAAGGCAAAGCTCAAAATGCTAGAAATCGAGGAGGGAAGCAGGTCAGATGCCGAGCTTGTTTTACCTGAAAAGATAGGCAGTGTTGAAGTTAAGAAGATTGAGAAAGGAAATGAAGAAAAGTTTAAAGAATTATTTGTATTCGGAATCCTGTTTATTGCTTTGTGGGCATATTACGGACTCTTCAAGCTAAAGGATAAGGGCATAAAAAGAACCGAGGAGCTGGACGGACAGTATTACGGGTTTGTAAACCGGCTGAGTATTTATATAAGTGCCGGACTTACCATACAAAATGCACTTAAAGCAGTGATGAAAAATAAGAGCTGCAAGAGCCTGAATGATGAGATCACATTTACCCTGAATAAGATAGCGTCAGGGGAACCGGAGGCCAAAGCGTATATGGAAATGGGAAAGAATCTCGGAACACAGGACTATGCAAAGCTCATGTCACTTATAAGCCAGAATCTGGAATACGGTAATTCAAATCTGATAAAGCTGATGGATTCGGAGGTGAAGCTGAGTTTCTACCTAAAGAAAGAAACAATAAGAAAAAAGGGAGAAAAAGCCTCTGAGAAGCTGCTGATCCCGACATTAATTCTTATGTTCATTGTAATGGCTATAGTAATGTACCCCGCATTTGTGGGAATGGGTTAGATATTCAGGAGGTAAAAAACTATGAGAGAGATATGCAGAAGAATTAAAACAAATATGTATGAAATGAAAGGCTCCAATGAAGGGGTGGCTGCGATCGAGGTCATTTTGATACTGGTTGTTCTGATTGGCCTTGTCGTTATATTCAAATCCCAGGCAGTATCGCTGGTAACAAAGATATGGAATGCCATTACTGATGGAGCGGGAAGTATAACTGGATAAATATCATTTGAAAGGAGGCAAATTACGGATGCGCAATAAAGGATATGTGACGGTCTTTTTGTCGATAATGCTGGTTGTGATGCTCATTATTTCTACAGCGGTCATACATGTAGTTGATATAAGCGGTGCAAAGACAAAATCCGTGACCGCAGTCAGAAGTGCTACTTCAAATGAACTGGCAAATTACAACAGGTTTATCTTTGATCGTTATCATATCTTATTGCTTGACTCAGATGCCGGTGGAAGAGGACAGGGAGCTCTCGAAGAGGAAATGACGGAGCTTCTGAAAGAAAATCTCGGTGAAGATTATCAGATAAGTGATGTAGAGATGTCCGGACAGGTTGGATTGATGGACGATGATCTTTCTGAGTTTAAGAAACAGATAAATGACAACTTTATATATGATGCAGCCGATTATGGTGTCAATGAAATACTGGATAAAACAAACGGAAATGATAAGCCGGTAAGCGATGAAACACTTAATGAAGTAGATAATGATATAGCAAATGAAAAAGAAGAAATAGAAAAACAGGAGGCTGAGAAGGAAAAAGAAGAATCAGCTGAAGATGATGATTCCCAAAGAGAGGCTGATGAGGCCGAAAAGGAAAGAATGAGGAAAGAGGCCGCAGAGGCTAAGGATCCGAGGGATGAATTAAAGGTATACAAGGATGCAGGACTGGCCAAAATGCTCCTGCCTGAAGATGCCGAGTTAAGTGAGAATATAGCTGATATGTCTATACTTCCTTCAGCCGGAAAAGGCTCTGAAACAACTGAAGCGGTTGATACGGATTTTAAGAGCCTGGACAGGATGAAACTGGATACCGGGAAAAATACAGGATGGGGAAAGAATCTTGCGACAGAAGGTGAAGCCTTGATATATGCAAGGAAATATTTCAATTCCCTGACTGATCAAAAGTATCCGGATACATATCTGAATCTGGAAAAAGAGTACCTGGTTGCCGGAAAGGATAACGATGGAGCCAATTTCAATGAGGTTGTTGATGAGATACTTCTGATAAGATTTGCTGTCAATTTTGTATGCATTATTAAGGACAGCGTGAAGATGTCAGAGTGTGGACTTTTAGCGGCTTTGCTTATCTGGTTTTTTCCTCCGTTGCAGCCGGTGGTGAAGTATCTTCTTGCAGGCTGCTGGGCTTATATAGAAAGTATTGCCGACGTGTATCTGATGGTGAGAGGCCATAAGATTCCATACATAAAAGATTCAACGACCTGGGTTACGGATATGGAGAGTCTGAGTCATTTGGATGATTATCTGGATGAACCCTCCGATGAGGAGTCCGGGCTTGGGTATGATGATTATCTGACTATTCTTATGGCACTAAAAGGTGATGTGCTTTATTACAGAATGCTGGATCTTATGCAGATGAATGCAAGCATGGAAGGCGTTCAGGGTAGTGATACATCGTTCCGGATGAAAAACGCCATAACTGTTTTCGGAGTAAATGCTACGGTCGTATATAAAGGTAAAGAGTTTGATATATATGAGGAAGCCGGATATGAATAAAACAATCCTGCTAAAGAGGTATTAAAGAGTTGCCCTTTGTAACCCAAAATATTGGCATTTTTTCGTCTCTTTAGAAGCGTGGGATGCTTCTTTAGCGGGATGTTTTATATAAATCAAAAGAAAGAAGGGCGGGATATGAGTATCAGAGGTATGAATAATAACAAAGGCAGTGCGTCGATAGAGGCGGCGATTACATTTCCATTATTCTTATTTGCAATGCTCTTCTTTATCTATCTCGCAAATATTTATTCAGTAAAGGCAGCTATCTATGAGGGTGCGGTGGAGACTACTGAATACATGGCAGAATATGCATACCTGACAGATTCCTTTGAGGAGGCTGCTGTGGCAGATTATCCGATGGCTATGCTGAAGTTTGATGAATATCTGGATAGTAAGTCACTGGTTGATAAATATGTAGTCGGAGGAGTAAACGGAGTCAGTTTTTTAGGATCGGTATTCCCTGATGATGAAGGTTATATAAATCTGGAAGTTACATATTACATACATCTTGATATTCCGTTTATGGGTGGATTTAAACAAAGGTGTACGGAACATATAAGGCAGAAGGCATATTTGGGAAGAGATGGATATATCGGCTCGGATGAAGATGATGATGAGGACAGATATGTTTATGTTGCGAAAAACGGTGTCGTTTATCACGAATCAAGAAACTGCACCTACCTGAAGCCATCTGTATCTGCTGTGTCCATCGGGAATGCAGCCGGGTATCGACCGTGTGAATACTGCGGAAAGGACTGCGGATCTGTAGTTTATATAACTTCGGAAGGAGAGTGTTATCACTCAAGGCAGAACTGTTCCAGACTGAAAAGGACCGTTGAAAGAAAGAAACTGAGTGAGGTGAGTCTTCCTCCCTGTTCGAAATGTGGTAATTAGTCTGTAAAGATTTGAGGAAGCATATATGAATAGAAAATGGCTATAGCAAAAAGGAGAAGGTCGAAAATGAAGATGCCGGGAAATAACAATAAAGGGTTTATGACTATCGAAGCAAGCGTAGTAGTTCCTGTCGTATTATTTGGTGTTTTTGCATGCATTTTCGGACTTATTCATGCATATGAAAGAGGCTACACAATGACAGGAGAATATGAGGCGCTTTATGAGATTCCATTTAACGATGTGAGAAATGAAACGTCAGCCGGATTTCTCAGCGGACGCGAGTATGACAAAGGAATCATAAATGGTTCTTTATCCGTAAGCTGCGGTTACGCAGGAGATAAAGCGACATGTGACGGGGATTTGGAATTATTCGGTAATACAAAGATAAAAGGAGAAAGAGAGATAGATGTATGTGTTGACAGGTTGAGGAGGTGGCAGCTTTATGATGATATTGTCCAGGAATAAAGGGATAAGTAATTATTACGAGATCTGCGACGTGGAACTAAGTGGTGGATATGAAGAGAAAATGTTAGTTAATAACCAGCTGAAATATCTTCCTGAGGCTGAGATAAGAACACTTGATAATAAAAAAAGTATATATGTAAAGGTTGATGGATTCAGTCCATTGTCACATGTATACGGGAGGTGTGTTCCGGATTCAAATGAAATAGTGAGACTTATAAAGGACATAAGAGACTGCATAAAAGAGATTCGGGAATATCTTCTGAATCCATCGGGGCTGGTTCTGAATATGAAATACATTCTTTATGACGATAATACCAGGAAGCATTGTTTCATATATATTCCGAAAGGAAATCATGAGTTTACGGAGCAGATAAAGCTTTTATTTGAAGAGATAATGAGGATGTTTGATAAAAAGGATCGTGAGGGCGTGGTGCTCTTATATGATCTGTATAGCAAATTTCTGGTGGATAATTTCAGCCCGGAACTCTTCTGTAAGATAGCAGATGAAATAGAAAAAGAATATGGGCATGAAGAACCGATGTCATATAAGGCTCCCGGTCAGGGAGGAAATGAAGTCGGCTCAGCTAAATCGGTAGCAGCAGAAACTCACAAAAGAACTGTGGATAAAAGTTCCGATATAAGCATTTATAAATCTGAAGAAGCTTCTTGTAAAGATGATTCCGGTTCTTCAAGCCTTTATCTTCTGGCCACTGCAGCAGCTGTAGTTACTTCGATAGTTCTGTATATTCTGTTTGGAAGTAAGTCTTTTAAATTTACGGCAGTGCTTATGTCGATGCTGATCATATATATAGTGGCGGATATGATGCACAGAAGAAATATGGACAGGCTGAAAACTGCTGCCCGTCAGCAGATTAATGATACGGAATACGATACTAAATACGAAATGAACACTGGTTCCGCAAATTATGAAATGGCTGTAAATGGCACAGATGTTGTTAATTATGAAATGCCCGGAAACGCAGTTAATTACGAAAAATCAGGGGCAGAAATAAATTACAGCGGAAATGATCTTATGAATCATAGCATTTCCATAAAAGATATTCGGGAATCGACTCCGAAGGAAACTGTTTATGAGATTGTCGAGGATACATCGGTCCTGGTAAATGATCAGAATCCGGGAGTGGTATCCAGACTGGTTCCATGTGGAAATGGAGCTGTTGAAAACATATATCTTATTGAAGGAGAAACAAAGATCGGAAGGCAGGGGTCTTCCTGTGATTATTGTATAAATGAACCCTCTGTAAGCAGAGTGCATGCGATACTTGAAAAGATTGGAAATCATGTGCTGGTAAGAGATGCGGGGTCAACAAACGGAACTTTTATAAATGAAGAAAGAATAGATGTCAATCATCCTGTCGAAGCGTTGTTTGGAGATATGATCAGCTTTGCAGGTGTGCAGTATGAATGTCGATAAAATAAGTCAGGAGGAAATGGTTTGAAAGATAGATTTAATATCAGACTAATAAGCATAATAGCGGTAGTTTTGGTTTTAATGTTCGTCATATACTCGGATCTTGTGACGGGGATTACTAATGCAGAAGGAAATGTCGAAACAGCGACTGATACAGATGCAATCATTGTGGGGACAGGGACGGACGCTCTGGTTGCAGGAGAGACGATACCTATAGGTGAAAGGCGGTTTCTGGATTTAAATGATGATCCGGATATGTCTTTGGAATATGGTGAAGATAATCCTACGCTGATAGCTGCATCAACAGCATATCCGGATTACAGACCTGTCGGAGATATGCATCCTATGTCAAATGATGCTGACTGGTGGAGTGATTCGAAGGATTATATAACTTCAACCTTTGGTGTGGTAGATGGAGTATATAATACAACAGCAAATGCTCCTGCAGCCGGAAGTGTGTGGTGTGCAGGACTGGTTTCAAGAGTAATACATTACAATTATCCAAATGGAGATAAGATAGGAGTTACAGAAAGTGTAGCAACACTTTATAACAGCATAACTTCTTCAGGATCATTTGAATATATAGCAGAAGGATATGTTGGAGATTTCATAGATGTTATCGGTAGGCTGAAAGCCGGAGATATCATGCTTCTCATGTCTCAGGATAGCAGTGGCTCATGGGTATGGTCCCATTCAAATCTTATAACATATTATGGTTATATTTACAGTCAGGGAGCCGGTGGAAAGATAAGGATGAATACATTTGACAGCTATAATCAGTATGGCGCTTATGATCCGGTTCTCTCTGCAGGATACTACTATTACATTTACAGACCTGTAAGTAATTCATATCTGGCCCTTAAGAAGGTCGGACTTGATTCGGGAGATGGATATGATAATGTCTGGTTTGAGGCTTATGATACGAATGGAACTTATCTGGGAGCTTATCTCACCGGAGCGGCAAAAGAGGAAAAAGGCGGATATGCATTTTATCTGAGGAAATCTGAGGATGATCTTTCATACGTGGAGTCAGATGGAGCAATACCACTTCCGGCAGGAAGTACAGTATATCTGTATGAACAGGGCGTGAAGTCAGGGAGTTCCTATGTTCTGCCTGAGGGTGCATCGGATTATGCCGGTATAAAAGGACAATCCTGGGATAAAGTAAAAGGCCCACAGAAGGAGTACTACGTAACGGCGAAAACTGTTTCTTCCGGAAAATGGAAAGCACAGGATGCATATGTTATAGATGAACCTGAAGAAAGCATTGAAGGAGAGATAACGGATCTTGAAGGGCAGATCAGCCTTAAGAAGAAGGTAAAGAATGAATACAGTATGTATGCTCAGGATCCGGAGCGTTTCAGTCTTGAAGGAGCCAGATATAAGATTGAATCAGAAGATGGTGAGTACAAATATGAACTGGAAACAGGCAGTGACGGAGTTGCTTATGTTGTAGATGAAAAAGGCAACAGAACAAGAGAATCTGTTATCACAGGATTAGCGGCAGGAAAATATTTCTGCTGGGAAACAAAGGCTTCAAAGGGATATCTGATAGATCAGGACTGCTGTGAAAAAAATAAAAAGAGTATTGAACTTAAAAGTGATGATGATAAAGGGGCGTTTGAATCACAGGAGATTCCGGATGTTAAGCTGCGAGGCGGAATACAGCTGATAAAAAGATCTTCGCAGAAATATACAGCCGGTAATAAAAATTATGACCTGAGTGCTGAGTATACTGTATACGATTCATCGGGTTCGGTAGCCGGAGTTATAAGTATGTCAGAGCAGGGCTCGGGATATCTTGGAGGACTACAGGCCGGAAAATATACGGTAAAAGAAACAAAAGCCGGAAAAGGATTTAAGCTTGATCCAAAGGTTTATGAAGTGACAGTATCAGTTCCGACTATCGGAACATATGTTTATAACGGTATCGATTACAGTGCCGTTTTTGAGCCCGGATATTATAAGAGTAAGTATTCAGACCTTTCTTCTATGAATAATGATGCTCTGCTCAGACATTTTGCGGAACATGGACTGAAAGAGGGGAGAAGAGCAAATGCATGTTATGATTCAAGCTATTATTCAAAACTGAAGGGACTTTCTAATTTTGAAGCTTTTAAATATTATCTCGGATATGGAATCTACAGAAATGAAAAGACATCTTCCGATGATTATCTTAATGTAGTTGAAGTTGCCGGAGTTTATCAGAATAGTACATCGAAGCCGGTTGTCATCTCATATGAGGAACCATATAACTATGATAAGGGAATAAGGGTTGAGAAGTATGATAAGTATACAGGAAGTGTATCTATAGAAGGAGAGGCTGAACTCGAAGGAGCCGAATTTGAGATATCATATTATAACAGAGATACCCTTGATGGCATCGAGCAGTGCGAAGCAGATGAAAGGTGGATAATCAAAGCTGTTTTAAATGATGAAGGTAAGATTGAGGCGAGATTTGAAGAGGGATTCCTTTCTCAGGATGTTGAGCAGTCGGCAGTGGAATTAAATGAAGCAGGTCAGGTCATCATTCCGTTCGGTGTTATAAAAATAGAAGAAATAACTCCGCCGAAAGGATACACGCTTAGAGATGCTGTATATGAGATAGGGGATAAAAAGAGTACCGAGCCGGAGTACATTTTACTGAATGAAAATTCCGGTTTTGACGGAAATGTAAAGGTTTATGAAACGGTCATCAGAGGTGATTTAAAGCTGGAAAAGCACAGCTACTCAGATGACAAACCTATGCAGGGTGTTGAATTTGAAGTTAAAAGTGACAAGACCGGAGAATCACTTGTTATAGTGACCGATGAAAACGGATTTGCATCAACCACCGGTATGTGGCTTGGCTGTTCGGCAGATGGAGAAGCCGTAGATAAGCAGGAGGGCGAAGGTGCTCTTCCATATGGTTCCTATACTGTGTCAGAGTTAAGATGTGATGCCAATAAGGATAAGCAGCTGGAGCCTCCGATCAAAATAATGGTTGAAGATGAAATGATATATGATGTATTTGATCCGACAAATAATGAACCGATAATAAGAAATGTCCCCCTCCCGGAAATAGGTACGACAGCAAGAGTAAAGGATTCACAGTCGGATGCGATTCCTATAGATAAAAAGAAGATTGTTGATCTGATCGATACGGTTTCATATAAATACCTTAGAGAGAATACTAGGTATACACTTCTCGGAAAGTTGATGGTAAGGGATGAAAAAGGTAATGTGTCGGAAATGATGATGAACGGAAAGGCAGTTACCGCAGAGACGCCATTTACAACAGAAGCCGGAAAAGAGAAAAGTATATTTGAAAAAGAAGGAAAAGTAGATGTTGTATTCAAGGATATTGACATCAGCGGTCTGGAAGGAAAGTCTCTTGTCGTATATGAATATCTGTATCTTGGAGATGAGATAAATGGAGATAATGAATATGAGGAGTATGAAGATGAAGATATATTCCCTGTAAAGCATGAGGATAAGGATGATGAAAATCAGACTCTTCATGTAATAAGGATAGGAACCAAAGCTCACGGAAAGGATACGGCTTCTAAAGAAATAGAAAATAAAGGCAAAGTTACAATAGTTGATACTGTTATTTATGAAAATGTAACACCGGGAGAAACATATACAGTAGAGGGAACCTTGTATGACAAGAAAACCGGTGAGGCTATAAAGGTGGATGGAAAAGAAATAACAGGAAAGGCTACATTTAAGGCCGAGAAAGCATCGGGTGAAACAAATGTTGAGTTTACATTTGATATTGAAAAGGTAAATGCAAAGAATATAGTTGTCTTTGAATCTATGTTTGAAACAGGTGGAAGACTGGTTGCAGAGCATAAGGATCTGAAGGATGAGGATCAGACCATTTCGGTAAAGCAGGATGTGGTTGAAACTACGGAAAAGGAAACTACCGAAACTACGACGAGCGAGAAAACAGCTCTTGAGGATGAACTGAAATCTTCAGGAAAACCGAAGACCGGAGATAGTGCTATTTCAACAGTTGTTTTGATTACTTTTATAATATCAATGATCATGATAGGAATTCTTCTATATAAGATGAAGAATGAATGCAGTGAAGAAATGGAGGAGGGTAACAACAAAAAAAGAGAATAGAATGAATAAGTATAGAATATAATAGGAATACATTTTACAGGGGAAGCCGCTTCTTTGGAGCGGCTTTTTCTCCCCTGAAATGTATGGTAAATACGCTGTTAGATTACATAATATAATTAATTTAAAAAAATTGTTTTTTTATTCGAAAAAGGTGTTGACATAGAAAAACAGTTTTGCTATTATAGTCAAAGTCGCTGGAAAAACGGCGGCTACTTTTATGACGAAAAAATTGTCATGAATAAACATATGGAGAGGTATCGAAGTGGTCATAACGAGGCGGTCTTGAAAACCGTTTGTCCGCAAGGGCACATGGGTTCGAATCCCATCCTCTCCGCTCATCGATAATATATCGATAAATATGATTCAGTTATTTGGAGAAGTACCCAAGTGGCTGAAGGGGCTCGCCTGGAAAGTGAGTAGGTCGTTAATAGCGGCGCGAGGGTTCAAATCCCTCCTTCTCCGTATTCTTGGATAAACTGTCCGGCTGAATCAAATTTGGCACCTTGATTACAGAGTAATCAAGCAAGTCTGCTACGCAGCCTTGAAAATGCTTCGCATTTTGTGTTTGTGACTTCGTCACAAATCGTCGATTTCTTCGAAATCGATGACTGTACTTTAACAACAGAATAATGATGACAACCCCGAAAATTCTTTTAAATAATTTTCGGAACTGAACGAAACAAAACCTAACAGTAAGTTTTGGAACGG
>CACZLA010000006.1 GCA_902781895.1 uncultured Lachnospiraceae bacterium | reverse complement strand
TGGCAGGGGGCACGAGCAGGCCAGGGAGCTTGGACGTATCATTAAAGAAAAAATAGATAGTGGAGAAATAGTTATTGATGAGATAGTTGCATCGCCTCTTTCAAGAGCCTGCGACACAGCCAAAAACATAGCTGATATGACCGGCCTGCCACTTCGCACAGATGAAAGACTTCGTGAGCAGAATTTTGGAAAGTATGAGGGTACTCCCAGAAATGGTGAGGTTTTTAAGCTTGATAAGCGTAACTTCGTAAACTCCTATGATGGAGGAGAATCTATGCTTCGTCTGGCACAGCGTATTTACAATCTTTTGGATGAACTGGCAGAAGATGACAAAATATATCTTATTGTTGCTCATAACGGAATAGTCAGGTGTGTTAATTCGTACTTCTATGATATGACTAATGAAGAGTACGGAGATTACGGGATAAAGAACTGCGAGTTGAAAGAGTATACATTCGATGATATAAATTAACATATTTTTGAAGCGGTATTACCGCTTCTTTTTTTATTAAAGAATTAATTGTCATGATAACAATTATAGATAGTGGTCGCTTTTGTTTCTAAACTATTGAATATTTAAGGGTTATATGCTACTTATTGTATTGTGTACACGGTCACTTTTAAAAACGGATGATAGGTGGCTGTACCTCTTTTTAAGTGTGGGCAGTCAGAATAGGAGACGCACAATGAATGGTAGTGAGGTTATTATCAGGACTGAGAAGCTGGAGAAGAGTTTTTCGATAGGAGGCAGGAAGCAGACTATAATTGATGATCTGAATCTCGAAATTTATAAGGGTGATTTTACGGTTATTATGGGCTCATCGGGAGCCGGCAAGTCGACGCTGCTTTATTCGCTTTCGGGTATGGATAAGCCGTCAGATGGCCATATAACTTACTGCGGTAAGGATATAACAAAAATGAATGATGATAAGCTTGCTGTTTTCAGAAGAAAGCACTGCGGATTTGTTTTCCAGCAGGTACATCTGATCGACAGCATGAGCGTTATGGATAATGTGATCAGCACCGGAATGCTGACAGGCCAGAAGCAGAAGAATCTAAAGGTAAAGGCTTCGAACCTGTTTGACAAGGTTGGTATCTCTCAGGATATAACCGGGAAGTTTTCTACGCAGCTGTCCGGTGGTGAAGCACAGCGATGTGCAATGGTCAGAGCGCTTATCAATGATCCGGATGTGGTATTTGCTGATGAACCGACAGGTGCACTGAATAGTGCAGGTGTTAAGGCGGTGCTTGACGTATTGACAGATATAAACGAGTCGGGGCAGTCAGTAGTAATGGTCACTCATGATATCAAGTCGGCAAGACGCGGAAACAGAATAATCTATCTTAAGGATGGAGGAATCCTGGGAGAATGCAGACTTGGAAAATATGTGAGTGGTGACAGAGAAAGACATCAAAAACTCAGATTATTTCTCGAGGAGATGGGGTGGTAATTATGGTAAAACTTATAAAATCTCACATTCATAAGGACCGAACCATTCTTACCATTTTCCTTCTGATAATGGTGCTTTCAACATTCCTGATGAATATCGGCCTTATGGCTTCTAAATATGAAAGCCTGTTTGATGAATATGTGGATGAGCTGAATCTTCCGGACTATATAACATTTATTGCATCCTACTATGTTCCCGATTCAGAGGATGATATCAGGGAAATGTTTGAGGGTGCAGACTATGTTGATTCTTTTTCTATGTCGGATGTGGTCTGCTTCCCGTCTTACAAGCTGAAGGCTGAAAAGGCTGTTGATGGAAAGGCCGGCGAAGAAAAGACAGAAGAAGATCTGATGATCCAGAGTATGGATGATCCGGATAATAGAAATCTGATCGTCTTTTCCGAAAAGGATGAAAGTGTCTCGGGAAAGAAGATATATCTGAATCTTCATACTGCGCTTACGAATGATCTGTCAGTTGGTGACAAGGTTTACATGGATACAAATCAGGGCAAATACGAGTTTGTTCTCGCAGGAATCTATCAGCATCAGTACATGGGCGGATTTGAATCTTATTATTCAGCAATGGTTGAAGAGAGTGATTTTGAAGTTCTGAAGGAAGACAGGGATGAGATGCTGCGTAGTGGGTCCGATTCCATTTGCGATAAGATTGTTACTGTAAATGTGAAGGACGGCTTTAGTGTTGAGAAAAGCCTTAAGCAGTCGAAGGATACACTGGCTGAGAAGCTTCACATCCCCGCAGATGGCTTTGCTCATATAGAAGGCAGAATGTCTTATGTATCCATTGCAAATATACTGGGCGCTTTTATGTGTGCCTTTGCAGTGCTTGTTCTGATCATCTGTATAATAATCATCATATTTACGATCAGTAATAACATAAATCGCGATATAACAAATATCGGTGCATTGAAGGCTGTGGGTTATACGGTAGCTCAGATCAGACTGTCGCTTATGGTGGAGTACATCCTGGTGGGGGTTGTCGGTTCGGGAATAGGAATCTCACTTTCATATGTTATCTACCCGATACTTGAGCGCTCAGTTATAAGGGAAATTACAGGGCTTATCTGGAAGAACAGATTCTTCCCGGTATTCAGTCTCGGAATCCTTGGAGGAGTTTTTGTGCTGATTACATTTACGGTATTCTTATCAACCGCAAGGATCAAAAATCTCCATCCTGCAAATGCACTCAGGTTCGGACTTTGCTCCACAAAGAAATTGAAAAATCATATGCCGATGGAAAAGACAAGAGGAAAGGTTGATGTGCTGCTCGCAATGAAGACCTTCCTGCAATCGCCGGTGCAGAGCTTCGTTATCATGTGTATAGTTCTTGCGGTTGCATTTATCACAGCATTTTCGGCGGTGTTATATTATAATACAAAGGTAGATATATCTAAGTTTCAGAGGATGATCCTCGGCGATGTGGCGGACGGCTATTACTATGTGAAGAATACTTCCTCTGATGCGGTGAATGAGACTATTGGGCATCTTGAAGCGGGAGACAATGAGAATAAATATTACGGTATCTCTCTTTATTATGCATACATCGGAGATAAGGAAACAAATCTTGTTTATACCACGAATCCGTCAGCACTCAGCTTTGATCTCTACAAGGGCAGGATGTTTGAGGCAAATGATGAGACCGTGCTTGGAAGCTATCTTGCTGATGAACTCGGACTGGGTATAGGAGATACTATTGAGGCGTCATATGGTGGTAAAACTAAGGCATTTAAGATAACCGGGCTTCAGCAGTCGGCATTTAACAACAGGCTTTATGTGACTGAGGGGGCTGCAAAGGAAATGGGTGTTAATACAGGCTACGAGTACATCAGAGTAAGTGTCAGGGATGCTGACGCGAAAAAGGTTGACGAAATCCTGAGAAAAGGCAAAGAGTCAGGCGGCAGCAGTATAACTGAGATCGAAAATAATTACAGGTATCAGCACAGTAAGGAAAATGCACCTGTTTTCGCAATTGGATTTATCGTTTTTCTTTTGGTGGCTGCAAATGCTATAATAATTCTGCTGGTAATAAGACTGCTTCTAAAGAGTATATTTGTAAAAAGAGAAAAGGAATTCGGTATTAAAAAGGCACTTGGATTTACAAGTACACAGCTTCGTATTCAACTCTCGCTTTCGCTCATTCCGGCGACTGCGATCGCAGCTACGGTCGGTGCGGTTGTAGGATACTATTTCATAAATCCGCTTTTTGGATTCGTGCTTGGAGGATTTGGTATCAAGAGTTCGCATCTGATAGTAAAGCCACAGCTTGTAGCAGGACCGGCTATAGCAGTTGTAATTATGGTATTCGTGTTCAGCTTCATCATGTCCGGAAGGATGAAGAAAGTTTCAGCATATCGATTGATTCAGGAGTAAAAAATGCAAGTAAAAAAGGACGACATTCAGAATAGAATACTTACAGTATCCGAGCGGTTATTTATAAAAAACGGGTATGAGAATACTTCACTCAAAATGATCGCTGATAAGAGTTATATCAGTAAGAGTAATATTTATCGTTACTACAGATCAAAGGATGAGATATATGAGACTCTTGTTGGTGATGCCAGACAGGGAATCAGGGACACCATGAAGATCTTTTTTACCCCTGCTTTTATCGGGAGATATGATTCGGAAAAGTGCGAGGAAATCGCAGGAATCATAGCTAAACTAATGAGTGAGCATCATACGGGAATGCTCATCATGCTCCGTTCCAGTGGAATGGAAGACAGGCGGCTGGTTGAATCGGCAATAACAAGTAAGTTCCTCGAAGCATGTCCGATAGACGATGATGAGATAAAGGAACTTATATCTAAGCTCCTTATTGTCGGACTCACAGACATCCTCGTAAATCATACAGAAGAAGAGGAGATAAGAGGACGACTGAGATATCTTCTATATTATCATTATTTGGGACTATATGGTCTCAAGGAAGATATGGGAGTGTAATTAAAAAAGTGCCAGAAAAAAGGTGCCTGTCACCGTTACAAATGTGTTACAATATATAACATATTCGTAATGGTGACAGGTACATTTTTACGGGAATCGGCATATTTAAAAGTGCAGTAACCGAACTGCGTTATGAGCGGGTGAAGGGTGAAAATGTAGTTACACTCGTATTTAATAGAGTATAAGAATAGTAATAAAACAAAAGAAATCTATTAGTATAAAAGAACTGTAGTAGATAAACTATTTTAGATCTGTCGCAGATGGAGTACATTTCATCTTCGGGACTTCGTCAGTTTGTTGCAGCTCATAAAAGAGTAAAAGGCAATATGGTCCTTCGAAATGTTGCAGATAATGTAAGAGGTCTTCTTAAAACTACGGGACTGGATAAAAGGATAACGATAGAATAGAAAAGTGCTAAAAAAAAGACACCTTTGGAGGTTAAGAGTATGGGAAATATGCTTTTTATAAACGCATGTGTAAGAAAGGATTCAAGGACAAAACTTCTTGCCGATGCGGTTATGGCAAAGAATGAGCTTCCTGTCAACGAGGTTAAGCTTTGGGAACAAAGCTTTCCTGTGGTTGATGAGGATTTTCTTGAAAAGAGAGATTCTTTCATATACTCCGGACAGTTTGATGATCCGATGTTTGATCTGGCAAGACAGTTTGCCGAAGCGGAGGAGATACTGATAGCTGCTCCGTTCTGGGATCTTTCATTTCCGGCATCACTTAAGCAGTATATAGAGCTGATTAATGTGCTGGGTATCACATTTGTATATGATGATCAAGGAATTCCAAAGGGACTGTGCAAGGCTGAGAAGCTTACATTTGTCACCACTGCCGGCGGAGACTTTTTCCCGGAAGAGTACGGCTATGGATATATAAAATCTCTGGCTGAGAATTTCTATGGGATAAAGACTGTGGAGCTTATTAAAGCCACAGGACTTGATATTGTCGGAAATGATGCGGATAAGATTGTTGCCGATGTAATTAAAAATGATCTGAATAATTGATGGAAAGAGATAATGTGTAAAGGAGTAACAACAAATGGAATTTAATGATGTGATAAAGAACAGATATTCATGCAAAAAGTATAGCGGAAAAATGGTTGAAGATGATAAGATAAATGCTATTTTGGAAGCCGGAAGACTTGCACCTACAGCAAAGAATCTTCAGGAACAGCATATATATGTGGTGAAGTCAGAAGATGCTCTGGCTAAGATAGATGCAAATACACCATGTCGTTTCGGTGCTCCGGTTGTGCTTGTAGTTGCATTTGACAAGACTGATGTATTTACATATCCGGGAGGAAAGAGAGATTCAGGGGTGGAAGATGCTACCATAGTGGCTACGCATATGCTTCTTGCTGCAACTAATGAAGGGGTTGACAGCTGTTGGCTTAACTATTTTGATCCTGATAAGCTGGCATCAGATCTGGGGCTTCCGGAAAATGAAGAAATCCTGATGGTCATGGATCTTGGATATGCAGCAGAAGGGGCCGGCCCTCTTGAAAAGCATTTTAAAAGAAAGGATTTATCTGAAACAGTAAGTTATATATAAAAGTTATATATAATGGATTTTTTTAGTCAAAGAAAAATAATTCCGGGGCGATGGTTCAAAAACTGTCGTCCTTTTTTAGTGTGTCCTTTTTATTGTTAATAATTTTCATTGTTAATAATCTATATATATAATCTATATATGGATAAAAGAAGAAGTAATAGTTAAATTTCTTGTTGACAAATAATGATCAATATTTTAATATATGAACAGATGTTCATATATTAAAATAAGGAGAGCGGATTATGGCTGGTAAAAAAATAAGCAAAGCTTTTTATAAAAAGATATCAAAGGTTTATGACACATTGGACAGAATGTATTTTACTTCCGGTGGAAGGAATCCCAGAGAAGTGATAGGAGAGATGATTCCGGATGGTAAGGTAAAGGTTCTGGATATGTGCTGTGGTACATTTGCAAATGGTCTGGTTGTTGCGAAAAACAGACCTGAGGCTAAGGTTGTGGGACTGGACAGATCAAAGCCCATGCTCAGGAAGGCAAAGCAGAAGGTGGAGGATAATGGATTAAAGAATGTGAAGCTCGTATGCAGGGATGCAACGGACACCGGAATCAGGAGCGGAGCATTTGACTATGTCATCATAGGCCTCGTGCTTCACGAGTGTAATCCGGAGCTCTGGAAATCTATACTCGAAGAGGCCGGACGGCTTCTCAAGGCTGATGGCCGACTTATAATTCTAGACTGGGACAAACAGACCAGCATAAGAGGCAAAGTCAAGTTTTCACCGCTTTATGTATGTGAAAGCGTGGTGACGCCGAAGTATTTCAAGAAGTACTATAGCTGCGATAAGAGAATATTCTTTGCTGATTATGGATTTGAGCTTGAGAGGATGGAGAAGTGTGATGTGACATTTGTGGCATCGTTCAAAAAAAGTGGATCTGAGCGTAGTTCTGAATGTAGTTCTGAATGTAGTTCTGAATGTAGTTCTGATTGCAGCTTTGAGTCCGGCGATGAAGAAAGGATTAATAATATGCAGGATAGATATTTAAAAGAAACTCAGATGGTAAATTACAGAGCTGAAAGTATTCAAAAGCTTGTGGAGAAACGGGGCTGGAAAAACTTATATGAGTTTGAAAGAATCGGAGCGGTATATGACTTCGTAAGAAACGAGATACTATTTGGTTATAACAGTTCAGATCTTCTCACAGCTGAGGAAGTGTTAAAAGATGGCTATGGACAGTGCAATACAAAAGGAACACTTCTCATGGCTCTTCTCAGAGCTGTAGATATTCCCTGCAGACTCCATGGTTCAGAGGTAAGTAAGTATTTCCAGGAAGGTGCCACATCAGGTCTTATTTCAAAGCTTGCACCTGAAACAGTTACCCATACCTGGGTTGAGGTTTTATATGAGGATAAGTGGATAGCACTGGAAGGAGTTATAACAGATGAAGCGTATGTTTGCGGCGTAAAGAACAGATTCCCGGATGTGAAGGGTGATTTTAAAGGATATGCCATTTCCGTGCCGAGTTTAGAATGTTTAAGTCTGGACTGGAACGGAGATAATCTCTTCGTTCAGAACACTTCAGTAGTAAAGGACTTTGGCGTTTATGAAAGCCCTGATGCATTCTTCAAAGAGCATGCTCAGACATGGAACAAGGTGAAGGACTTTGCATATAGTCATTATGGAAGAAAAGTTATGAATAGAAATGTTGCGCGAGTAAGACAGTCGGCATAAAATTAGACAAATAGTACAAGCATGAAGGAAAAGCAACAGAAACAGGAAAAAAAGCAAAAAGTGTTGTTGAAGGTACTGAAAAAAGGCTACTGAAAAGAAGAAAAGCAACAGAAACAGGAAAAAAAGCAAAAAGTGTTGCTGAAGGTGCTGAAAAAAGGCTACTGAAAAGAAGGAAAAGCAACAGAAACAGGAAAAAAAGCGAAAAGTGTTGCTAAGGGTATTGAAAATCGACTACTGAAAAGAAGAAAAAGCAACAGAAACAGGAAAAAAAGCAAAAAGTGTTGCTGAAGGTGCTGAAAAAAGGCTACTGAAAAGAAGAAAAAGCAACACAAACAGGAAAAAAGACGAAAAGTGTTGCTGAAGGTGCTGAAAAAAGGCTACTGAAAAGAAAAAAAGCAACACAAACAGGAAAAAAGACGAAAAAGTGTTGCTGAAGGTGCTGAAAAAAGGCTACTGAAAAGAAGAAAAAGCAACACAAACAGGAAAAAAAGCAAAAAGTGTTGCTGAAGGTGCTGAAAAAAGGCTACTGAAAAGAAGAAAAAGCAACAGAAACAGGAAAAAAGACGAAAAGTGTTGTTGAAGGTGCTGAAAAAAGGCTACTGAAAAGAAGAAAAAGCAACAGAAACAGGAAAAAAGACGAAAAGTGTTGCTGAAGGTGCTGAAAAAAGGCTACTGAAAAGAAGAAAAAGCAACACAAATGAGAGAAAAACCGAAAAATGTTGCTGATGGAATCGAAAGCAATAAATGAGAAAAAATATGAGGAAAATGATTTATTACTAAACTTCGTTTATTATATTAATCAGTTCGACAGTACAAACACTCTTTATCGTTGACTATATAACCCCCATTAAGCGATAATTCCTTTAAAGGGGTTTTGTTGATTGGTCACGGAGGGGGTGTTCGTATGATCAGTTTAAACGATGCAAGAGAGGGAACGAGTTACCGGATTCTTTGGATGTTCGGACAGGCCGAAGAAATAAAGGATATGATGAGGTATGAAACTGGAAAGGTATTGAGAGTGGTTTCAAAAAATAAGGGTGGAAATGTTGTCGTATCCTATGATAACAGACGCTTTGCCATGTCGCCGGATCTGGCATATTTCATCAAGCTTTCGGAGATATAAATCCGATAACATAGAGATATAAATCTGAAATATTAGGGATCTATAGTCGATAGGACATAATAGTCAAAATAATTAAGAAGATAAAGATATAGAAAGATAAAGAAAATAATGAATATAATAGTAGAGCCAAGCTTTGGTATATATCAGATATACCATTGTTTGGCTTGTTCTGACTATATATAATATCGTTGATTACGTTAAGAATTATGTTAAAATGAGTTAATGTAATACTAAAAATGAGTTTCTTATGGGAAATCATAATAGTGGAGCTTATATTATGAAAAAAGAAATATCACTGTACTCCTTAGTCTAACAAGGTATAATATTTCTAAAGCTGGCATAGTATAAAAACTGGCATAGTATAAAAACTGGCATAGTATAAAAGCTGGCATAGAATAAAAGCTGGCATAGTATAAAAGCTGGCATAGAATAAAAGCTGGCATAGTATAAAAGCTGGCATAGTATAAAAGCTGGCATAGTATAAAAACTGACATAGAATCAATGCTAACAAAAGGATTACTGTCATGGAAAAATTTATAATATTAGATCAATCATATTTACCGGAAATGGTTAAGTTATATAAGTCGGCGTTCTATGGGGAGCCATGGAACGATGACTGGAGTGATGAAGAGCAGCTGACTGAATATATCAAAGAAAAGTCAGGTGGTTTCCACGCTATCAATTATGGGCTGCTTATAGATGGTGCTCTCGTTGCGATATCGCTGGGGCAGATCACCCACTGGTGGGAAGGAACGAATTATGTTCTGGACGAACTGTGTGTGTCCCCGAATCTGCAGGGGACCGGAATCGGAACACGTTTTATGGAGTTTATAGAAGCGGATCTTAAGACTCGTGATGTAAAGGGCATTTTCCTGCAGACGGATAGTGATAAACCGGCTTATAAATTTTACAGGAAAAATGGATTTAATGATATTTCAAAGCATGTAAGCTTATTCAAAGGTTTTTGATACCCACATAAAAGGAGACTTAGATATGCTGGATATACTTATAGTAGAGGATAATAAGGAAATAGGCGGGCTGCTTCAGACGTTTCTGCAAAAGGAAAACTATGTTGTGAGTGTAGCTGAAAGCGGAGAGAAGGCACTGAATATTTTTTCGAGATATGGGGCAAAGCTGGTGATTCTGGATATCATGCTTCCGGGAATGGACGGCTTTGCTGTATGCTCGAAGATCAGAGAAAGCTCAAATGCCCATATACTTGTTGCCAGTGCAAAGACCGAAAAGGATGATAAACTTAAGGGTCTCAGCCTCGGCGCCGATGACTATATAGAGAAGCCTTATGATATAGATATTCTCCTTGCAAAGATCAGAGGTATCTTTAAAAGGAAATATGCTCAGGAGGTTATGGTGGAAGGAAACCTGAAGCTGAATACCGTGACACAGACTCTGACGGTGGGTGACCGGGAAGTGGTTGTGACTGCAAAAGAGTTTGAACTTCTGAAGCTGCTTATTGAGAATAAGGGTGTTACCCTCAAAAAGGATTATATATTTAATACCATTTGGGGCAGTGACAGCGAGTCTGAAATTCAGACACTTACGGTTCATATCAAATGGCTTCGAGAAAAGATAGAAGAAGATCCCAAGAAACCGGATCACATAATCACGGTCTGGGGCGTGGGTTACAGATTTGAATAAAGAGGCAGAATAAATAAATCCGGAGGTAGATATGGATATACCATATAAGATAATAGAAGATGAGATGATCATTCAGCTCCCCCAAAGAGTTGAAAAGGAAGATTCTCTAAAATTTGAAAGAGAGTTATATTGTATCATTAAAGACGGCTCAAATTATAAGACATTCTTTGATGCTGAAAATCTTGATTATATATCAACTGCAGGTCTGATGGTCATCAAGAGACTAAGGCTTGAATTCGGTAACCTGAAAATGATAAATTGCAAGCCGGAGTTACTTAAGTTTCTGAAGGAAAACGGTTATTCCGAGTTGGTTTAAAAAGCACTTGTTTTTTACCGGAGGTATGATTTGAGACGATTCAAAAAGATATCTGCATCAATCATAATATTGGAAATAATCCTTATAGTTGTGTTGAATATTATCTATGTCAGCAGAGAAGATTCAAAGGCACGTTACTACAGTGTTGAGGCAGAGCGTGTGGTGAGACAGCTGGAGGAGGATGAGAGTTTAAGGGAAAATCCCGGAAACATAGATCTGTCAAAGTATGAAACTATGAAGAGGGTAAGTTTTTTTGACAGCGAAGAGATATGTAACAGCAGCTATGTTGTTGAGAAGGTTGGAGACAGAGAATACAGGATAGAGTACGAAGTAAAAAAGAACAATGATCCATTAATACTTATGAATGTGGGGCTGGCAGTTCTGTTTTTACTTACAGTATTCATTTTCATTTATATAGACAGAAAGGTTATAAGTCCATTTAACAGGATGTCGAATATGACGGTGGATCTGGCAAAGGGTAACCTGACAAATCCTGTGAAGGAAGAGAAAAACCGTTTCTTCGGCAAGTTTCTCTGGGGCGTGGATATGCTGAGAGAGAATCTGGAGGATTCCAAGTCGAAGAATCTGGAATTCCAGAAAGAGAAGAAGACGCTTCTGCTTTCCCTGTCCCATGATATCAAGACACCCCTTTCTGCGATACAGCTTTATACCAAAGCACTTTCGGAGGGCATCTACGAAACGGATGAAGAAAAGAAAAATGCATACGATGGCATTTTAGCTAAAACAGATGAGATAAAGAACTACGTTGATGAGATACACAGGATATCACGCGAGGAGTTCATGGAGTTCGATGTGAAGCCCGGAGAGTTTTATTTATCCGAAGCTATGGCAAGTATCGTAACCTACTATAAAGATAAACTCAGCGTGCTTCATACAGAGTTTGAAGTTGGAGAGTATGAGGACTGTATCCTGAGCGGAGACAAGGACAGACTTATCGAAACCATCCAGAATCTGATGGAAAATGCCATCAAGTACGGTGACGGTCGGAGCATATCAGTCAGCTTCAGCGAAGAAGAGGACTGCAGACTGATCACGGTTACGAACACCGGCTGCTCCATAGAAGAGAGCGAGCTGTCCAGTATATTTGATTCCTTCTACAGAGGAAGCAATACTGAAAATATCCAGGGTAACGGTCTCGGTCTGTATATTGTAAAACAGCTGATGCATAGGATGGACGGAGATGTATTTGCAAGTGTACAGGATGGAAACTTTAATGTGACACTTGTAGCGAGGAAAGCGTGAATAAAATAATATTATTCTGAAAGTAATTACCAAGCATGTCATTCTGAAAGTAATTACCAAGTATGTCATTCTGAGCGTAAGCGAAGAATCTTAAAAGATTCTTCACTAACGTTCAGGATGACTTTTTTATTTATTTTTCAGGACTTAATGATTATTTAATAATTGATTTTTTATACTTCAATCAAGGTACCGAACTATAACTAATAGTTTAACAAGTTTATGAAAGGATGAAGGGCGATGTTTTTTAAGATTTTAAAGAAGGATCTGAAAAGAAGTAAGACGATGAATGCGATACTATTTCTTTTCATTATCCTGGCCAGTGTATTTGTTTCCAGTGGACTTTCGAATCTTTTCTCAGTGGTGAAGGGAATGGATTACTTTCTCGAACAAGCGGTGGGAGATAAGGATGACCTGTTGCTTATTATAAATAACGGTAAGGATAATTCAAACCTTTGTAAAGTGCTGGATGAATCGGAAAAGATTAAGTCCTATGCATATGACTCGTATTTTGGCTATAGCGACGAAGTATGGAATGAAAAAGGAAAGAAGCTGGACTGGAGCGGGGCTATTATGATAGAGTCTCCGGAAAGTACATATATAAAGCTATTTGATTCTGAAAACAATGAAGTAAAGAGTGTTGAAAAAGGACATGCCTGTCTTTCATATAAATTCATGGAAGAGTTTGATCTGAAGGCAGGTGACAAGATAAGACTCAATCTGAATAATGCTGAAAAAGAATATATTATAGATGCCGGATTAAAGGATGCTGTATTTGGATCTTCCATATCAGGTATGAATCGTTTATATATGAATAATGAGGATTTACAGCAGTACTTTGATTCTGATAAGGAAGGATCTTTCAGTAATACTATAGTTTATATCGAAACAGATGATGTGGAAGCTGTTTCAAAGGGATTAACAGATTTAGAGGGAGCCGGAGGAAGCTTCCCCAGAAGTACGATCATCCTTACTCGAATAGTTGATATGATGGTTGCATTTATCATTGTAATCCTCAGTGTATGTCTGATAATAGTATCATTTGTAATCCTGAAATTCTCTATCGGATTTACCATACAGGATGACTTCAGAGAGATAGGAGTCATGAAGGCCATCGGAATCAGGAATTTTAAGATAAGAAGACTTTATCTGATAAAATATCTGGCCATAAGTCTGATAGGTGTGGTAGCAGGATGTGCGATCAGCTTTCCATTTGGAGATATGCTGCTTGACAGTGTATCTAAAAGCATGATGCTTGGAAATGGTTATGGAGTGATAATAAATATTCTCGGTTCCATCCTTGTGTTTATACTCATTATGCTGCTTGCATTTCTTTCTACCGGAAAGGTGAAGAAGATGACGCCGGTTGATGCAATAAGAAGCGGTGAGACCGGAGAAAGATTCAGGAAAAAACGAGGAATCAGAATAGGTAAGAGTCATTTGAGGAACTCATCATATCTGGCATGGAATGATATACTGAGCAGTCCGAAGAGATATCTGAATATCGTTATTTCTATAGGAATATGTACCACATTCCTGCTGATACTTGCAAATCTGACAAGTACATTTGACAGTAACGCATTTATCGATACCTTCAGTGTAAGAGGAGATCTGTATCTGACAAATGAGGATCCGGATACGTTGGATATTTCAAAGCTCATAGACAAATATAGTGATGTTCCCGGTATAGAAGAGCTCCGGAATATGAAAGAGATTGAACCGGATACGCTTAAAAAATATGAGAACGGAAAAGAAATCTATAAGGATTATCTGAAGCTGATCGAAGAAAAACTTGCAAGCGAAGGAATGCCGGCAAAGGTATATAACGACGTCATTTATTCTTATAAATTTACTTACAATAATGAGGAATATGCATATAACTTCATGCAGGTTGTGGGAAATGGAACAGGAGAGTATCCAATGACCGAAGGGACTCAGCCTCAGAATAAAAATGAAGTTGCTTTTACGCAGGCTGTTGAAGATACATATGGAATGAAGATCGGCGATACCATAGAAATCAATTATAATGGTTATAAGGATAAATGTACGGTAACCGGAAAATTCCAGAGTATGAACAATCTGGGAGCGTTGATGAGAATACACGAAGATGTTCCCACGGATTTTGCGGCTGCTACCGGTTATATGAGTATACTTATAACATTTACGGATAATCCTGATCAGAAAACTATAGAAGAAAGAAAAGATAAGATAAAGGATATCTTAAATGCCGGTACAGTAAAGGATCAGACTGAAGAATGTGTTGATAATATGGGAACACTTGATGCCATGCAGGCAGTTGAGATGCTGCTGATGATCATCACAATTCTGGTTATCATACTTGTAACGGTGCTGATGGAGAGAAGCTTCATATCAAGAGAGAAAAAGCAGATAGCAATACTTAAGGCTGTAGGTTTCAGAAACAGTGACATTATCGGATGGCACGTAATAAGATTCGGAATCCTGGGGGTTATAGCGGTACTGATAGCTGTAGCTATATCTATACCGCTTACCAATATAGCAGGAGGCGCGATCTTCTCTATGATGGGAGCAACATCGATCAAATTCATGTATAGCGTTTTAGGTTTACTAAAATATCCGTTATTGTTAGTAGCAGTAACAGTGTTGATCACCAGGATCACATCGATTTATACAGGATCGATCAAAGCCAGAGACACAGCATCGATCGAATAGAAGTTAATGAAAAGGAGAATAAATATGAGCACAGTATTAGAAGTTAAGGATTTATGCAAAACCTATGTTACAAATAAAAGACAGAACAACGTTCTTAAGAACGTAAGCTTCAAGGTTGAAGAGGGAGAAATGGTTGCCATCATGGGACCATCTGCATCAGGTAAGTCAACTCTTCTCTACAGCGTGTCCGGTATGGATAATGCAACAAGCGGAACAGTTCTTTTTAATAATAAAGATATCACAAAGATGAAGAAAAATGAGCTTTCTGACGTAAGACTGGATGAGATGGGATTTATCTTCCAGCAGATGTTCATGATGAAGAATCTCACTATCCTTGATAACATCCTCCTTCCCGGACTTCAGAGTAAGAAGAATAAAAGATCACGTAAAGAGGTTACACAGTTTGGTGAAGATCTGATGCGTAAGCTGGGCATCATCGAGGCTGCTGACAATGATATCAACGAGGTATCCGGTGGACAGCTCCAGCGTGCCTGCATCTGCAGAAGTCTTATCAATAAGCCGAGAGTTCTTTTCGCAGACGAGCCTACGGGAGCTCTGAACCGAGCAAACTCAAACGAGGTTATGGAAGAGCTTACTAAGATTAATAACGAAGGTACAACCATCATGATGGTAACTCACGATTCCAAGGTAGCAGCAAAATGCTCCCGCGTGCTCTACATCATCGACGGAAATATTGAAGGTGAATTCATAAACGATCCTACAAAGGATACAAAGGAAAGAGAGAGAGCTCTTAATAACTGGCTCATGGATCTGGGCTGGTAAACCACATAGTCACCCGGGACTGTCTCCCCTGACTCCTTCCACGGAGTCAGGGGAGAACTGTTCTCTCATATTATTAACACATTGCTTTTTTTTATGATATAATAATGAATGTTTCAATGGGATTAAATGAATGTTTCATACAGAATATAGCAATGTCATGTTAAGAATTAAAAAAGACAATCCAAAAACATATCATATAAAATCATCCTCAAAACTGCTGGTTATATTCTTATGCCTGGCGGTTATTTTTGCTGTGTCTTTTTATAACCATGACAGTCTGGCGGCCTCAAACATTCATATTTCGTCAAATGATACTCTCAGCGTAAAAGATTCTTCCGATGAAAATTCAAGCGAGGATCCTGAGGGAAAAGATAGAAAGAAAGTCCGGGTCGGATGGTTTGAATCCAAGTTTAACCATACAGATCAGTTCGGAAGAAAATCCGGTTATGCATACGAATATCAGCGAAAGATAGCTGCTTATACCGGCTGGGAATATGAATATGTTGAGGGCAACTGGTCTGAACTTCTGGAGATGCTGAAAAAAGGAGAGATAGATCTTCTCGGCGATGTATCCTATGCGGATGAACGTACGGAGGAGATGCTTTACGCATCGCTCCCCATGGGGGCAGAGGCTTATTACATTTATATAAATCCGAATAACGCCGAAATAAAGATGGATGATGTATCCTCTCTGGTTGGGAAGAAGGTTGGTGTAGATAAAGACAGTGTCCAGGAGGAAATGTTTTACAAATGGACCGATATGCAGGGGATAGATGTTGATCTTGTTGAGCTTACCAAGAATCAGGAAGAGGTTGTCCGGATGCTGGGCAGTGGCGAGATAGATGCATTTGTCACTCTGGATTCATTTGGTGATCCGGGAACGGTTGAGCCTGTCTGGAAGGTTGGTTCGGCTGAAATCTTTTTTGCGGTGAGCATGGACAGACCTGATCTTCTTAAAGAACTGGATCAGGCCCTCAGTAAGATTCAGGATGAGAATAAAAACTATAATCAGATTCTTGCCGAAAAGTATATGGTTAACGGAGGAACTGCTCATTATCTTTCGTTGGATGAGCTGGACTATATTTCCAAACATGGGAAAATACGTGTGGGATATCAGGATAATTATCTGGCATTTTGTGCTAAGGATTCTAAAACAGGAGAGCTTACGGGTGCCTTGAAGGATTATCTCAGTTATGCATCCACCGGATTTGAAAATGCGGAAATAGAGTTTGAGCCGGTATGCTATCAGACTGCTGCAGAAGCGATGGAGGCATTGAATAATGGTGAGATAGATTGTGTGTTCCCGGCAAACCTTTCGGATTATGAGGGAGAACAAATGAATATGGTCATGACACCTCCACTCATGACCACGGAAATGGATGCTATAGTTCGTTCTTCTGAAAAGAAAGAATTCTTTAAAAAAGATGACATCACTGTAGCAGTAAATACGGGAAATACTAATTATGAGATGTTCCTTGTGGACAATTATCCGGGATGGAAAGTAGCATATTTCGATGATACTCCGGCGGGACTTGAAGGAGTTGCAGACGGTGATGCAGACTGTGTTATTATAAGCAATTACCGGTATAATAACATTTCCAAGCAGTGTCAGGAACTTCATCTGTCATCAGTATATACCGGAGTTGATATGGATTACTGCTTTGCTGTCCGTGAAAATGAGGGAGAACTGTATTCTATCCTGTCGAAGACAACATATGTTGTTCCGGGTTCAACAACAAGTGCGGCACTTATGTATTATTCCACAGAGGATGTTAAGACCGGATTTTTTGATGTTATCAAGGATAACATCATCCCCATACTTCTTGTTGGAATTCTTATTGCACTTATAATTCTGGTGTTGTCTATACGTAGTCTTCGTTTTAAGAACAGGGTAAAGAAGGAGCATCGTCTGGTAAAGGATCTGAATAAGAAAGCATTTACGGATTCACTTACCAATGTCAGAAACAAAGCTGCATTTACCGAATATATCGGAAGACTTCAGAAGATGCTGGAAAATGATGGTGATGTTGATTTTGCCATAGGTATGCTGGACTGTGATAATCTGAAGAAGATAAATGATACTTATGGACACGATAAGGGTGATATCTATCTGAAGGGTGCAAGTCAGCTGATATGTCATGTGTTCAGAAACAGCTCGGTATTCCGAATAGGCGGAGATGAATTTTCGGTCATCATAGAGAATCAGGATTTTCGAAATATGGAAGGTATGATAAGATCCTTCTATCGTCGTAAGAAGGAAATCTGTGAGCTGGCGGAAAATGAATGGGATGAGGTTAATATCTCCCTGGGAGTTGCTATTTTCGATCCTGAGGCTGATGAAAATCTTGAGGATACTATAAGACGTGCGGATAAGATCATGTATGAGAATAAGCGTGTCTGGAAAAGGAATTTTGCCAAATAAGTATTAAAAATCAAAAAGCGTTCCTGCTTGCAGGAAAAGCATAGAATGAAACGGGGATGGCGTCAGCCATCCCCTTGTTTAATGATCACTATTCAGAAAGTCTTTCAACCATCTCCCAGAGTGAAGCGGCTGAATTAAAGTTCTCGGGAACCAGTTCAGCAGGAGAAATAACAATATCGTATTCCTCTTCCAGTGCTGATACCAGTGAGATGATAGCAAATGAATCAAGTATGTTATCATCTACCAGTGTGGTGCAGTTTTCTACGTCTTCTCCGGGAACTATTTCCTCTAATATCTCTAATAGTCTATCCATTGTAACCTCCGTTAAATGTATTTGTTTCCGTATGGTTTCTTACGATTTTTTCCGTTCCCTCCATGTCTCGAATGACAATTGCGGGGATATCCCGGCTGAGGAACAGAGAGATGCCTTCTGTTGCACAGTAGGCTCCGGCTATATTGAAACATAGAGTATCACCGATGTCAAGCTTGGGAAGTGATATCTTGCGTACAAGGATATCATTTACAGAGCAGAGTGATCCGGCGAGAACATAGTCCTGCGTTTCAGTTCCGGCATCCCCCATATACTCAATATAAGGAACCTTCATTCCTGCCATGCTTCCGAAGTATGTGATCTGGTGCAGACCGCCCTCAAGTATAGCGTAGTTAGTGCCGTTATTCGTTTTTACATCCGCAATCCCGGTAAAATATTTTCCGCAGGTTGCAACTATGTAGCGACCATATTCAAATGTTATGTCGGAGTAGCTGTTTTTGATACCGGTTTTACCGACTATATCCATCAGTTCAGTCAGATAGGACTCATTATGAAGATACATTTCTTTCTCATCAGAAGGATCATAGTTAAAATAATCGATGCTCAGTCCCGGACCGTATTCCAGACTGATTTTCCCACCGAACTTTTCGCTGAGCTTGACTCCGTACTGAGTAAGCTCAGTCAGCTCGGCTTCTATCTTTTTCAGATTCTTCTGGGTTCCTGAAAAGAAATGGATTCCCACAAATTCCAGATGCTCCGAAGCCATGACCTTACCGGCCAGTTCTTCCAACGTATCCTTATCCACTCCGAACTGATTTCCTGAAGTCAGACGGATATAGCATTTCAGCTTATTTTTATTTTTTACAAACTGTCCGGCAGCTTCCTCCAGTATGTTCAGGTGTTCGCGGGATTCTATGGTAAACATACCTGCCTCGCCTCCGAGGGACAGAATCCTCATCATACTTTCTTTTGTTTTGTTAACTCCGGAGACCAGTATCTTTTCCGGAGCAACCTTATCTCTTACGCATATCTCGTATTCACCGGGAGAGCATACCTCCAGCCGGTCTACGAAGGGAGCTATGTATCCGGCCAGAACAGGAGAGGCCTTCATGGCATAGCAGAGACCTATATCTTCCTGATGCCCCTTCATCATATCAACCCTTTTTTTCAGCTCCGGGATATCATACAGATAGAAGGGAGTGCCGTATTTGTTTATTAATTCTATATCTTTCATTTTTACATCTCTCTCAGTTTGTTTCTGTCTATCTTTCCGTTCTTGCTGAGGGGCAGCTCCTCCAGATACTTAAATATATTCGGCAGCATATACTCAGGAAGCTTTTCCTTCAGACCGGCAACTATCATTTTCTTATCGGGAGATTCCCCTGTATAATAAGCGATGATGCGGTACTTTGCACTGTCATAGATACAGCATGCCTGACCGATGCCCGGAAGTGAGTTCATGGCTCTTTCTATTTCTTCCAGCTCTATCCTGTGACCGTTATGTTTTATCTGGAAGTCACGCCTTCCTGCAAAATGTAACAGCCCGTCTTTTCTGAATCCCAGGTCCCCGGTTTTATAGACTCTGCCGATTCCCTCTATATCAACGAAGGAAGCAGCTGTAGCCTTTTCGTTATTGTAATATTCCAGTGCCAGTTCATTTCCCGCAACGCATATCTCGCCGACAGATTCCTCCTCGGTCTCGGGAATGATACGTCCCTTTTCATCTATAAGATATATTTCCTTACCCGGGAATACATTTCCTATAGGCAGTTTTTCCGGAACATCATTTCTGTCTATTTCATAGTATGAGCAGTTGCAGGTTATTTCCGTAGGCCCGTACAGGTTTACGAACTTAGCATCCGGATATTCCTTCATCCAGTCCTGCAGATGCTTGGCCGGCATTTCCTCTCCGCTGAAAAGAACCTTGTTTATAGCAGATGGAGTTTTATACATGAACACATGCAGACGATTCAGAAGAACCAATGCAGATACTGCCCAGGTCAGTGTCGTAACCTTATACTGCTCCAGCATATCCACCACATTGTTGGGAAATCTGAAATAAGCTGTGGGAATGATGACCATGGTTGCACCGGTTTTAAGACAGCTGTATATATCCTTAACCGAAACATCAAAATCAAATGGAGCCTGATTTCCGATAATATCATCCTCAGTTATATTGAACAGCTCCGTAAATGTATTTATAAAGCTGATGACAGAAGCGTGTCCCACCAGAACGCCCTTCGGAACTCCCGTGGATCCTGATGTAAAGTTACAGTACAGCGGTGTGCTGGGAGTAACTTCCATATCCATGGAAATGGGCTCTGCGTCATTTACTCTGCTGAACAGCTCATCCGTTGTGATAACATTTCCCTTATATCCCAGTCTTTCAATCTTCTCCAGAGTCTGGGGCTCGGTGATGATGACCTGAGGCTCCAGCGCTTTGAGCTGGCTCTTATGTCTTTCATCCGGAAAGTCCGGATCCAGCAGACAGTAGAAGCCCCGGGCATATACTGTTCCCAGAAATATCTGAAGCGTCTTTGTGCTTTTCTTCATCATTACAGCCACAGGACGGGATGGGGAGATATACTCCGAAAGCACACGTCCGATCCTGGAGCTTATGTTTTGCAGCTCTGAGAAGCTGCAGGATTCATCCGGATCTATGACCGCCGTTTTATCGGGAAGTCGCTTTGCGCTGTTTTCAAGATATTCCAAAACATTTTTCATATATCAGTCCTCTCTATGATCCGGCAGATCATAGTTCTCTTTCAGATAATTCATCAGATATCGGGTTGTCTTCGTAGTGCCGTAGGTATTTATATGATCTCCGGCATCTCCGGTATCGTTACTCCAGTCAATGCCTATCTCATCGGTCAGTAGATTGAAGTCTATATAATCAAGGCCGTACTTATCCGCCAGTTCCTGAACGGCGTTATGCCTTGGATAATCCATATTTATTGCTGATGGAGCACTGGCCAGTACCAGAGGGATATTCTTTGACTCACACAGCTTGACTATCTTATCAAAATAGTAACGGGTTATGGGATCGAACCATGCCTTTTCACCTGTCTCAAACATATATTGATGTCCGTCATAGGGGTCTACAACGTATATATCCTCGTAGCCTTTATAGTGGTCGTATTTCTCCGGTTCCACCAGGCCGAATCTTTCTCTCCACTTACTGTGATATCTGAGGAAAGGAAATGCTTCCTGTGTCAGTACGTTGAAGGTAAGGTGGGGCTCTATCTTGATAGAGGTTTCGTGGGTGATAACATTTGTTTCAAGTACTAAAACCTTTGGATGCTGTTTCTTCAGTATCTTCTGGAGGAAGAAATAGGTTTCGGATATTCTCTGTCCCAGCTGGTTGCAGTTGTATACATCTATACCGGCTTCATCCATCATGACATATGGAGAAACCATTACCATGGCCTCGCTGTCACCCACAACCATAACATCCATAGAGTCAGCAGGCTCGGCAAGAGCAGCGATAGTTGCCTGATCACGGGCAACAACCTTTTCGGGCTGATCTGTTCGAACCGGATCGGTGTACCAGGAGGTAACCTTAAGTATTGTGAGAAATACTGCAAGGAAACAGAATATCTCTATCCATCGGAGCCATTTTTTAGAATCCTGCATATATCAGATCCACCTCCTCAAATCCCGGGCCATAGCAGCCGAATATAGTGATCACCATCAGAAGCATCAGAAGAAGAGCCCATCTTAAGACCAGAGGTCTGTGAAGAAGAGCATCAGGTATGTCTACACCTTTTTCTCTGATAAGATTGATGATGATGACAACGATAAGCATTATAAGAACCACCAGCCAGTCATACAAATCCAGTCCCCAGGTGAGAGCGTCACCGTTCCATAAGGAACTGATTTTAAATCCGTGGCCGATATCGCCAAGCATACGGAAGCCTTCCTTAAGGGAATATGCCTGGAAGAAAAGCTCACCCGTAAATATAATGATCCATGTTTTTAAAATACGGATAACATTTACTACCTTGTTTTCTTTGGATGTATGAAGGCGTTTCAGTATTCCGTCACCCACCGGTTCCAGCAGAAGCTCCAGTACTATCACAACAAAGTAGAAGACTCCATAGAAAATGTATGTCCACTTCGGACCATGCCAGAGTCCGTTACAAAGCCATACGGGAAGAAGTGCTATAGCTGAAGCAACAACACGTGTCAGATGCTTGTTGACTTTTCCCCGGGCTATCTTGCCCCATTTCTTTGAAAGCCCCGACATTGATACGGGATAGAAAATGTATGTCTTGAACCACACACCCAGAGATATATGCCAGCGGCGCCAGAACTCAGAAGCATTTCTGGCAAGGAAGGGCTGACGGAAGTTCTCCGGAAGGGTTATCCCGAACATACGTGCTATACCTATGACCATATCCATGCAGCCTGAAAAGTCCATATACTCCATTACCGTAAATAGAACTGCTGCGGCTATAACCTCGAAGCCTTTGGTCTTATGTCCCGGATCAAACAACAGAGTAACAGCCGGACTGAGACGGTCTGCTATGACCAGCTTTTTCATGATACCCCAGATAAACCGGGTGAAGCCCCGGACAATATTATCGGGATCTATGGAATTACCTACATACAGTCTGTCCTTCATATCTGAATAAAGAGCGATAGGACCTTCTATGATAGTAGGGAAAAAGCAGAGATAGAGCAGAAGCTTAAATGGATTCTTCTGCGCTTCATATTTACCCCAGTAAACATCCACCAGATAACTGATGGCCTGCATAGTATAGAAGGATATTCCGAGAGGCAGAGCCAGAGTCCTGATGGGAAGTATCTCGGGATTTGCTTTTGAGCCAAACCACGAGTTTATATTTTCTGCGAAGAAATTGTAATACTTGAGATAAAGCAGTGTGGAAAGTGCAAGTATGATTCCGACTGTAAGTATGAGTCTGGATTTCTTCTGGAACTTTGCCTTAACATCAGCCTTGCTCTTTTTCATTGCTTCTTTATCTGAAGCCAGCTCCTTATTTTCCTTCAGGAGCTTCAGGGCGTTCTTTTTATTATTGGATACTCTTTCCAGGATACGGCCGGTGCAGTATGTAACGGCGGTAGAAAAAATAAGAAATACAAAAAGATAATAAGAGAACGTAAAATAAAAACCTATGCTTGCAAGCAGGAGCATTACCCACCTGAAACGCTTAGGAATTATCTGATAAAAAATAATTGTAAGGGGTATGAAAACTACTGAAAAAAACAGATAGTAATATAACATGTCGATCCCTCGAATCTAAATTTTACTCAACTATTCCGTAATTTATCATAATTCAAATGTTTATTCAAGACAGCACAGCTGTTTATTAAAGAAAAAAGGGGCTTTTCATAGCATATAAAAAGCTTTTTATGATTGATAGATTTATATATTCTTGTTAAAATTACTATATGTATATGGAGGGGGCTTATGGGAGCTAAAGAAAAAAATACATCATTTTCAGATCTGGCACTCGCTCTGGCAAATGATTACGAAAGCATATATGTAGTTGATTCAAAGGATGACAGCTACGTGGAATATTACTCCGAAGGTGATGAACTGCAGGTTAAAAGAACCGGCACGGATTTCTATGAGGAAGTAAAAATAGAGTGCAGACAGTATGTATGGCCGGAAGATCAGGAAAGATTTCTTGAAGCTTTTAAAAAGGAAAGAGTTGAAACTGCTCTTGAGAGCGGTGAGTCCTTCGGACTGAATTACAGATTGAATGATGAAAATAATCCTCAGTATTATTTTCTGAAGACTATCAGAAAAAAGGGTGAGGATATAATAATCGGTGTTCAGAATATAGATAAACAGGTTCGGAGAGAACTGAAGGATCAGGAAAGAGTTATAATCTATTCGGAAATAGCCGGATCTCTGGCAAGCATGTTCGAGGTTATCTACCATGTAGATATAAATACCGGACATTATACAGAATATTATTCCAGTAGTGCCTTTGCCGAACTGGGAATAGAGAGTGGCGGAGATGATGATTTCTTCAACAGGGTCAAAACAGATATAAGAAAATATATATATGAAGAAGACAGGGAGATGCTCGTAAATGAACTCAGTAGAGATAATCTGCTGAGTCATCTTCAGGTTGATGAAATGTATTCTGTTGTGTACAGGCAGAATTATGATGATACTGTACAGTATATGAACCTGATAGCTTTCAGACAGCAGAGTAATGATGATCATCTCGTTATCGGTATAAGAAATATCGATGAACAGAAGCGTCAGGAGGATGAGGTTGAGATATATGATAAGATAGCCGGATCTCTGGCAAGCAGATATGAAGTCATATATTACGTAGATCTGGATACGGATTCATATGTGCAGTACAGTGCCAGTGAACAGTATGCAAAGCTTGGAACAACGAAGAAGGGTGGTAATTTTTTTGAAGATGCCGTACCGGACATAAAAAGATACATCCATAAGGATGATCAGAGAAAGGTTCTTCGTGTTATGGATAAGGAGAATCTTCTGAGCATACTCGATAAGGAAGGCTCTATGACCATGAATTATCGACAGTTTCTCGATGGAAAGTCCATATATGTTTCCTTGCTGGTTGTAAGGCCTAAAAATGATGAGAAGCATCTGCTTATGGGTGTCACGAATATTGATGCACAGGTAAGGCGTGAGCGTGCAATAAAATCCGAAAGCCAGAGCTTTGATGAGATAGCAACAGCCCTTGCCCATAGATATGAGGTTATTTATCAGGTAAATACGAAAACGAATGAATATCTGGAGTTCAGCTCCAGTAAAAAGTACGCAAAGCTTGAGGTTGGAATAAAGGGAAGTGACTTTTTTGCGGATACTCAGGAAAATATGAAAAAGGATATTTTTCCTGAGGATTATCCGATGATGGCACATGCCATGCAGAAGGATTATATGCTGAAGATTCTTGAACAGACCGGTAAATTTGTTCTTAATTACAGGTTGATCATTGACGGAAGACCTCAGTTCGTAACTCTTTTTGCTGTAAAGTCGAGGGAAGAGTCGGATTTTGTTATAGTTGCCGTTTCGAATATCGATGAGTCAAGAAGAATGGAAATAGATCTGGAAACCGCCCTTGGAAATGCCATGGATATGGCAAATCGTGATCCTTTAACAGGTCTTTATAATAAGCGTTACTATGCCCAGCAGGAAATAAAGGCTGACCGTGATATTGATGATCAGATAGGCCTCAGCTTTGCCATACTTGTCTGTGATATAAATGATCTGAAGAAGATCAATGATGAACAGGGACATAAAATAGGTGACGAATATATACAGGATGCGGCTAAGATTCTTTCCGAAGTATATAAAACCAGTACACTTTACCGTATAGGCGGAGATGAGTTTGCAGTTGTGTTAAAGGGTGATGATTATAAGCATCGTGATGAACTGATAAGTAAACTCCTTGAAAAGCTTAAGGAAAGCAGAGATAAGGGCCGGGTTACATTTGCGTTCGGCATGTCTGAATATAAGCCTACTCTTGATAACAGGGTTCAGGACGTATTTGACCGTGCAGACAGATATATGTTTGCAAATAAAAGATACTATGTAAAGAAAGAGCGAAACGAAGAAATAAGCCCTATTGAAAAAGCGAAATTGGAACATGATATGAGGTTCCACGACCTTTTTGAACAGCTGATCTCCTGCATGACAGATGTTGACAATCTGGACAGAGAGCTGATAATGAAACTTCTGGATCAGTTTGGTGATTACTTCAGGGTTTCAAAGGGTGTAGCAAAGCTTTATAAGTCTCCTCATGATGAATTGGTTGGAAATAGTGAGACCCTTGTATGTCATGATACCGGCATAGAAGGGGAAGAGATAATGTCTCTTCGGATAGTGACAAAGATAATGTCTATTGCTGTGATCACTATTTATATGTCGCCGAATGAACGACCATTAGGTGAAGAGGAAAGACGTCGTCTGGAGCTGGTTGTAAGGACTACATTAACCTATCTCAGCAGAAACCGTATCAGAGATATAGCAGAGAGAATGGCGTTTTATGATGATGACGGATTCAGAAATCTCAGAAGCTTCTATAGATATATTATGGAAAATCGTAAGAGTATCGGCGGTAAGTCTGCGCTGATGTACAATATCAGACATTTTTCATTTATCAATAGTGAGATAAGTGACAGAGCAGGTAATCTGATAACCAAGCAGTATTATGAGAATCTTGAATCCATGATAGGAGACGGAGGAACAGTGGCTCGTCTCGGAGGCGGCAATTTTGTTGCTATCTGTGATAACTCACAGCTTGGAAATGTTCTTGCATATCTGAACGAGACTACGATAGTTTATGATAACATGGAAGCAAAGTCCGTAATAATAACCTCTGATGTAGGTGTATTCAGGATACCAAATAATTATGTGATACAGCATCCGGGTAACATTATGGAGAAGATAGTTACTCCGTTCAGGGCAGCACAGAACGGCGGAAAGGATAACATAGTTTTCTATAGTGGAAATCTGGTTGAAGACAGAAATAACGTAATGAAGGTTCAGCATCTGTTCCCGGATGCTCTTCGTGATGAGGAGTTTAAGGTTTATTATCAGCCAAAGGTTGATATTAGGACAGGTGAGATAATAGGTGCCGAAGCATTATGCAGATGGTTCCATAGAGGAAAGATGATAAGTCCCGGTGAATTCATACCGATGCTGGAGGAAACCAGTGAGATATGTAAGCTGGATTTCTATATGCTGGATCATGTCTGCAGAGATATCCGCGGATGGCTTGATATGGGAAAGAAGGTTGTGAGAATATCCGTAAATCTGTCCCGTAAACACATGATCAATTCAAATCTTCTTGAGAATATCCTGAAGATCATTGACAGGCATAATGTGCCTCACAGCTGCATAGAGATAGAGCTTACCGAGACAACAACAGATGTGGGATTCAGTGATCTGAAGAGAGTTGTAAGCGGACTTCAGAGTGTAGGAATATTTACTTCGGTTGATGACTTTGGTATGGGTTATTCATCGCTTAACCTTATCAGAGAACTGCCCTGGAATGTTATTAAGGTCGACAGAAGCTTCCTTCCTGAAAATCTCGAATCAAAGGATGAAGTGAGCAGGATCATGTTCAAGCATGTTATTGCCATGGTAAACGAGATGAATGTCGAGTGTATAGTTGAAGGAGTGGAGACAGAGGAACAGCTGGGTGTGCTCATGAAAAACAACTGCAACTATGCGCAGGGCTTCTTCTTCGACAAGCCTCTTCCTAAGGAAGAGTTTGAAGAAAAGATGACCAGAGGCTATTATGATGTTTCGGAAGAAGAAAGTGCGAAATAAATGTTGACTTTATGACATTCAAAGCCTACAATGGCGTAAGTATCATAAATCATCATGCTGAGCATATGATAATAAAAACAAGAGGGGAGCTTGTGGGAAACAGGCTGAGAACAGACTGTATTGTCTGGACCCGTTACCTGATTTGGATAATGCCAACGTAGGGATATAAAAGCCGATAGCTTAGAGTTAAAAGCAGATATACCACGTCCGGGTTGTATCTGCTTTAATTTTTAATATAAAGGAGGATTCGATATGCTTGGTGCCTGTATCGAAAATGTTCGTAAGAATGTGCCACTGGTACATAATATTACGAACTATGTAACTGTTAATGATGTGGCAAATGTACTGCTGGCATGCGGAGGAAGTCCTATCATGTCAGACGAACCGGAGGATGTGGAGGATATCACATCCATCTGCGGAGGTCTGAACATCAACATAGGAACTCTGAATCAGAGCAGTATAAAGGGAATGTTCCTGGCCGGAAAAAAGGCGAATGAACTGGGACATAAAACCCTGCTAGACCCTGTCGGAGCGGGAGCGTCAAAGCTTAGGACTGAAACGGCGGTAAAGCTGATGGAGGAGATAAGGTTTGATGTTATCAGAGGAAATATTTCCGAGATAAAGACTCTTGCTCTGGGAAGCGGAACCACAAAGGGAGTTGATGCTGATGTTGCGGATGCCGTAACTGAGGACAGCCTTGAGGCGGCCGTAAAATTTGTAAAGGATTTCTCAAAAAAGAGCGGCTCCATCGTAGCCATAACCGGAGCCATAGATCTGGTCAGTGATGGAGAAAAATGTTATGTGATAAGAAACGGACGCCCCGAGATGGGAAAGATAACCGGAACCGGTTGTCAGCTGTCAGGTATGCTCACTGCATTTATTGTGGCAAATCCCGATAACATGCTGGAAGCTGCAGCTGCAGCTGTATGTACTATGGGACTTGCCGGTGAGATAGGCTGGAAAAATATGCAGCCATCAGATGGAAATTCCACATACCGTAACCGTATCATAGACGCTATCTATAACATGGATGGCAAGACACTTGAGGAGGGAGCAAAATATGAAGTGCTCTAAGGATGATCTTCTGTTATATGCAGTAACCGACCGTCACTGGCTGGAGGGAAGAAAGCTTACAGATGTTGTAAAGGAAAGTCTGGAGGGCGGCGTTACATTTCTCCAGCTCAGAGAAAAACAGCTGGATGATGAAACATTTCTCGAGGAAGCTATAGAGCTTAAGGAACTATGCAGAGAGTATAAGGTTCCATTTGTCATAAATGATAATGTGGATATCGCCATTAAAATGGATGCGGACGGAGTTCACGTTGGTCAGAGTGACATGGAGGCCGGAGATGTTCGTGAGAAGCTGGGACCTGATAAGATTATCGGAGTTTCAGCACAGTCTGTTGAGCAGGCAGTTCTTGCCGAAAAGCGGGGAGCTGACTATCTCGGAGTCGGAGCTGTATTTCCCACAGGATCAAAGGATGATGCTGATGATGTGTCCTATGAAACACTGAAGGCCATATGCGAAGCAGTGTCAATCCCTGTTATAGCCATAGGCGGTATCACGAAGGATAATACGCCCCAGCTGGGCGGCAGCGGCATCTGCGGTATAGCGGTGATCAGTGCCATATATGCAGCTAAGGATATCAAAGCAGCTGCGGCCGAACTGAAGGAAGTAACAAAGAAAATGGTGAATCAGTAAATGATGAATGTTGAAGCTGTGAATGCTGAAACGGAAAATGGTGGATCAGTGAGTATGGAAATAAAGGGTAAAAAAATCAGCGGAGTTATCTTTGATATAGACGGAGTGCTTCTGGATTCCATGAAGATATGGAATGATCTGGGAGCAAGATATCTCATAAAAAATGGTATCCAGCCGGAAGAGGGCTTAAATAAAATCCTGTTTTCCATGAGTATGGAACAGGGAGCTGACTATCTGAGAGAGCATTATGTTCCGGACAGAACCCGGGAGGAACTGCTGGAAGGAATAAGAGGTATGCTTGAGGATTTTTATTTCCATGAGGTGGATTTAAAACCGGGAGCCCGGGAGCTGGTGACATATTTCAGTTCAAATAATCTTCCTGTCACTGCTGCAACCTCCAGCCCGAGACAGCAGATTGAAAGGGCTCTGGAAAGAAACGGACTTCTTGAATATATCGACAGGATATTTACCAACTCAGAGGTTGGAGAAAGTAAGCACTCACCGAAGATTTATAATATGGCGGCTCAGTACATGAACACCTCTCCCGAGGAAACCCTTGTATTTGAGGATTCACTCTATGCACTTAAAACTGCAAAGGATGCAGGGTATATAACAGTTGGTGTATATGATGAATACGGTGAGAGTGATGTGGAAGGTCTGAAAAATACTGCGGACATATTTCTGAACCGTATAGATGATTTCAAAGTCTGAACTGAATGCTAAACTGACACTCTGAACTGACACCTGAAAGCATGCGGATGAAACCGCAGCGTATAGAAAACAAAATAAGCGGTCCACCGGGGGCACCACCTTGGATCGCTATAAAAAATAAGCAAATTATAGTAAATAAAAACTAAGAAAGAGGGTAATGCTATGAACACATGCTTAACGATCGCAGGAAGTGATTCCAGCGGAGGCGCCGGTATCCAGGCGGATATCAAGACCATGACTGCAAATGGAGTTTATGCCATGAGTGCAGTTACGGCTCTTACCGCCCAGAACACAACCGGCGTAACAAATATTATGGAGGTTACGCCGGATTTTTTATCGGATCAGATAGATGCAATCTTTACGGATATCTTTCCTGATGCGGTTAAAACCGGTATGGTATCATCCACTGAGCTTATTGAAGTAATCTCCGACAAACTGAAGGAGTACGATGCAAAAAACATCGTGGTGGATCCTGTAATGGTAGCAACCAGCGGAGCAAAGCTGATAAGTGATGATGCGATAGAAACACTTAAAAAGCGTCTCCTTCCCATAGCTACGGTTATAACTCCGAACATTCCGGAGGCAGAGGTTCTGTCCGGTCTTGAAATAAAGTCGGAGGAGGATATGATCGCTGCCGCAAAGGCAATCTATGAAGCCTTTGGCTGCGCTGTTCTCTGTAAGGGAGGACATCAGATAAATGATGCAAATGACCTGCTCTATCGTGACGGGGACTTTGTATGGTTTAAAGGACGCCGTATAGATAACCCGAATACACATGGAACAGGCTGCACCTTGTCAAGTGCTATCGCATCAAATCTTGCAAAGGGGAATGACCTGGATACATCCGTAAAAAATGCAAAGGATTATATATCAGGCGCTCTTGCAGCTATGCTGGATCTGGGAAAGGGCAGCGGCCCCATGAACCACGCTTACAAGATAATGTAATATGTCATTCTGAGCGAAGCAACAAGATGTCATTCTGAGCGAAGAATCTTAATTATTATAAAAGAAATGGAGAAAAAATGAGTAACGAAAAACAGAAATTTGATGGCTATGCAAACCAGTATGATGAGTGGTTTATGGAAAACGATAATCTTTTCACCAGCGAGCTGAGACTTTTCAAGAAGGTGCTGGGTGATTATGAAGGAAAGAAGCTTCTTTCCGTAGGATGCGGAAGCGGACTTTTTGAAAGCTATATTGACTGCTCGGGAGTAGAGGGTATAGAGCCCTCCAGGGATATGGGAGCTATAGCCGAAAAACGTGGTGTAAATGTTATCAAGTATGGTATTATAGAAGATGTGGACCTTCCGGAGAATACCTATGATATCATTTATTTCAACGGAAGCTCTAGCTATATGGAGGATCTTTATCCGGTTTATGAAAAGAGTCTGAAGGCGCTTAAGGCTGACGGAAAGCTGATACTTCTTGACGTGCCGAAGGAGAGTGCATTTGGATTTATGTATCTTCTGGGCAAGAGTCTCGGAACCTATGATCATGAGTATCTTGAGGGTACCATGCCAATGCTTCCTTATCCTATAGAGCTTGCTTCTTCGGGAGTATGGCATTCTACAGAGGAGAAGATCGATGTGCTTAAGTCCCTGGGTATAACTGATTTCAAGTTTTACCAGACTCTTGTAAAGAATCCTATGTATACAAATGAAGAGCCTGAGGAAGTAGTCGAGGGCTATAAGAGCGGCGGATATGTTGCCATCATAGCTCAGAAATAGGAATTAAGTATGAAGCTGTCCGATAAACTATATGAAACAACTATAGATATGTGGGAAGAATCAACAAAGAAACCGTTTGTCATGGAAATGGCAAACGGTACTTTGCATGAGAGGAAATACCGTAAATACATGCTTCAGGATTATTTCTATATAAATGATTATATTGAAATACTTGAGAAGATACTGGAAATAGCTGAAGGAAAAGAACTAAAAGACTTTCTGGAAGAAATCATAGAGACTACAAGAGGGGAACTTGAAAAGGTTCATATTCCGAATATGAACCGTCTCGGGATAACCGGGCAGGAGCTTCGATGTACTGAGAGGACTCCTGAGAATTCGGAGTATGTTGATTATCTCAGAAAGCTGGTGGAAACCGAAGGGGTTATTCCCGGACTTACGGCTCTGCTTCACTGCTCCTGGGTATATGCATATATAGCCCGCAGCATGGTCAGCCGTTATCCGAAGGAGATAGAACATTCACCGTACAAAAGCTGGTTTGAAGCATATGCCTGTGATGAGTATAATGAGGCAAATCAGATGTGGATAGATATGGTAGACAAGGAAACTGAGGGAATAAGTCCCGAAGAGACAGAGAGGCTCTGCCGTATTTTTAAGGAGTGTGCCGTTTTTGAAAACAGATTCTGGGATATGGTTGAGGAGGACGATCTATGAAGAAATTTGTTGGAATAATTCTGATATCAGTTATGATGTTATCTATGGTGGCATGTGGAGACGATAGTTCTTCTAAGAGCACGCATACATCTAAGGGGGCTAAGGAAATGACCACCGCCGAAATGGCTGCGAATCAGTCGGCAGTAGAAGAAGCCGAAGGTAGTAATGCGTCGGCAACTGCAGTGGCGGAAGAAAAGGTTGATGAAAAAGAGGCAAAGAAACAGGCAAAAAAATCATCGAAGGATAAAGACTCAGACAAGGATGTAACAATGGATTCTGTGGAAGAGATGGAAGACGGCAGGGAAGAAACTCCGGTTACCTCTGATACTCAGTCAGATCTTAAGTCTGAAGAAGCCACTGTTACTGTTAAGTATCTGAGTGATTCACAGTACAGTAAGGATGATATAGAGTCGGTATCCGTTGCCGATTCGTCGGACGCAGTAACATCTCTTCTGTTTGAAGTACAGGGTGAGGTTACGAACTTTAAGCTGCTCAGTCTCAGCATGACGGATGTTGCCGATGACGGAACTCCAAGCTTCGATATAGAGGAATTATATGTACGGGATACCCTGAACTCAGCACATCCTCTTTGTGTTGATATGGTATTTGCAGGTGATCTTCCTACCTTCGGATATTCTTACATAGATCCATCCGGAAATGAAAAAAGATTCTCGATAAGTCAGAGCGGTATGGACGGCTCTCTGGTGGTTACAGAATTCTAGAACTGGCTTCTGATCGTAGCTTTGAACAGCAATCACGGTTTTCTCAGCTTCTCTTTGTTCAGCTTTCCCAGCTTATCTGCCGACAGACAGAGCTCCATGTGTGATATGACGATACGACTTGATGTATCTATAAAGTCGAATATCAGTCCCATGGTTCCGGCAATGGCAAGTCCTTCAGATGGAATGTTAAAGTTTTTCATGATAATTCCGAGACATATCAGCAGTGCTCCGGAAACAGGAGGAAGTGATATGGCGAAAATGAAGCACATGAGCCAGAGCATTATAAACCAGCCGACATTAATGGAAAGGCCATAGTAGTCGGTGAGATAGAAAACTATGGAAGCCATAGATGCTCCGGTTGTGGCACTGCAGAGCAGATTGCCGATGGGAACACCGAATTTTGAAACATCCGGGGATATTCCCAGTTTTCGTTCGTTTGTATCAAGAACCTTACTGAATGCCACAGTTGATGACGCAGTAGTCAGACCAATGATAAATGTTGGTCTGATTTTTTTTGCGAGAACCTTGAGACTAACCTTAAACTTAATGGAAACTATCAGCATCGATAAAATCACAATGAAAAATGATATCGATGTATATATAAGAAGAGGCTTCCATATCCTGAAGAATATACCCATTCCATTCTGCCAGAAAAGAAGAGTAAGGGTAACAAAGATATAGAGCGGAAGCAGCTTACATACCAGTTCCACTGTACGTGTGCTTATATCATTCAGCTCAATAAGCAGACTTGTGGTATGACGCAGCCTGTGTTTATTTGCAAGAATAACAATCCCTATAATAATGGCCATGAAAACTATCTGAAGCATGTCGCCATTTATGAAGGGAGATAACGGATCTGAGGGGATTATTGCAAATATTCTTTTTATCAGTTCATCGGATTGAGAGCTACCCTGTGTTTCTCCGTAGGGAAGTCTGTATATGAGATAGAGTATTCCTATACTCATTGCTATGAAGAAAGCACTGCGTATCAGAAAACGATTGATGATGGTTTTACCCATCTTACTGAAATCTCTCGCACCACCGAGACCACAGATGCCGCTGAGTACGGAGAAAAATATAAGAAGAACCGCAAATGTGTTCAGTAGATTTATAAATACATCAGATAAAGGAGTAAGGATATTTTCTGATGCGAAGTCTATAACATCACCGGAATAATCAACTTTTATGAGTCCGAAAAGGATGGCGAGGATCACGGAACCCACAAGTAAGGATTCTGTTTTTATAACTCTTTTTGAGAGAGTAAAATATAATTCATTTTTTCCGCCGGAAAAGCTCCATGACGGAACTGTTTCAGAACTTGAAATAAGATGCTCTGTCCATTCGTCCAGATTTTCATCCTTTGCAAAGGGATCGAAGCTTTCGCCATCATATACTATCCTGCAGTATCTTTTTCCGAACTTTGTTCCGGTGTAAACGGTGGCCGAGACTTCCTTTTCGTAATGAGCATTAACACTAAGAAGAAGCTCCTCAACTGTGAGCCTTGTTCGGATAAGTTCATACTTGTCCGTTTTACATTCGGTCATCCAGTTACTGATAAACTCCGAAATGGTATCTATTCCTTTGTAATCTACAGTCACTTCAAGAGTGTTTGAATTACTCATAAAATGTGATTCCTTAATGTGTACTAGAATTATTAAAAGAGGTTACGGTAAATCCGTAACCCCTTCTAAACTTATTACTCTGCAGGCTCCTCAGCAGGTGCGGCTTTTATTATGTCAGCAACCTCTGTCTTTATAGCCTCCAATAATTCGTCTGTTAAATCGCCTTCTTTAAGCTTTTCCCATGTCTTTTTTGCAGCTTCGGCAACAGAAGGATCGAGCAGCTCCTCATTATTTTTATAATGGCCATATCCACGGAACTTATTTGAATACTGGGCTACTTCCTGTCCCATCATTGAAACCCATACTTTCATGGTGGGCTCACCCTCGTGGAAATTGTTTCGCGGACGAAGCTCTATTGACCAGGTATCATCCTCATATACTGTGTAGCGATTTTCTTTCTCCATATTGCAAAAAACCTCCCCTTTTTATGTGGATTTTTAAACTTATGTTATACGATGTCAAAAGGGACTTTTGACACTTACATCGTGTTATTACATCCATAAAATATAATACCATACTCTGCAGTGAGTGTCAAAAATACCTTTAGTCATTTTGGCTATATTTTACCACGTTTTTTAGGTATAAAAACAATTTGCTTTATTAGGCTCATAATAATAAAATAAACAATGTGCTAATAAAGGAGATGTAACAGATGTTTAATGATTTTATGATCGGATTTGAAAAGACATTTATTACCGGGGATGGATATAAAAGTCTCCTCAGCGGACTGGGGATAACTGTTCTTATTACAGTTATAGCAGGAGTGCTGGGTTCTCTTCTCGGTCTTTTAGTTTTGTTTATAAGGCGGAGAAATATAAAGATACTCAACGGCGTGATATTCGTATACAGTGATATCATAACCGGAGTGCCGGTGGTTGTGATACTTATGCTTCTGTATTATGCATTGTTAGGCAGGGTTTATCTTCCGGCTGTTTTAGTGGCGATCATCGGATTTACTGTCATATTCAGTGCCAGATGCTATAAGCTTATGTGGAATGGAACTAAAAAGGTAGATAAGGGTCAGAGAGAAGCGGCTATAGCTTTTGGATATAGTGAGAGAAAAGCCTTCTTCAAGGTTGTATTTCCTCAGGCGGCAGTTATATTTTATCCTGCTTATAAAGCACAGATTATCAGCCTTCTGAAGGAAACCAGTGTAGTCGGATTTATTACCGTGGTTGATCTGACAAAAGCAGCAGATCAGGTGCGTAGCCAGGGTACGGCGGCACTGGTGCCCATAATTATTGCCGCTGTCATCTATTATCTGCTCACGAAGGGCATGAAGATGCTTCTCGGACTGGCTGACAAAGCCTTTAAAAATAAACGAAAAAAAGCACTGGTAAAGGGGGTGGACTAAATGAGCCTTATAGAGATCAAAAATCTTTGTAAAAGCTACGGTGATATCACTCCCCTGAAGGATATAAGTGTGGATATTGAAGAGGGCGAGATAGTCAGCATTATAGGACCGCCGGGTGTCGGCAAGTCCACACTGCTCAGATGCCTTAACAGGCTTGAAGAACCAACCTCCGGCTCTGTCATTATAGACGGGGTGGATGTATGTGATCCGAAGGCCGACCTTCAGTCTGTTCGAATGAAAATGGGAATGATATTTCAATACTTCAATCTTTTCGGTCATAAGACCGTAGTTGAAAATATAATGATGCCCCAGATGGATCTGCTGAAGAAATCCCCCAGGGAGGCTTATGATGAGGCGATGAAGCAGCTGAAGCTGGTGGGACTGGAATCAAAGGAACGCAGCTATCCCGAGGATCTTACGGGAGGACAAAAGCAGCGTGTGGCCATAGCAAGAGTACTTGCCATGCATCCGAAGATAATTCTTTTTGATGAGCCTACCAATGCACTTGATCCTACTATGGTTTCCGAGGTTCTGTCGGTTATGAGAAATGTTGCCGGAACCGGAGTTACGATGATAATGGTCACTCACGAGATGCGGCTGGTCAAGTATGTATCAAAAAGAGTGCTGTATCTCGATAAAGAAGGAATCATAGAGGACTGTCCTTCAAGTCAGATATTTGATAATCCGAAGGATGAACGAACAAGGAGATTTTTATACAGTATCCGTGATTTTGAATATGTCCTGAATAATGACAACATGGATGTATTTGCCCTGATGGGTGAGCTGGATGAATTCTGCAGGAATCAGTTTATGGACAGGAAGACTATCATGAATTGTCAGCTGGCTGTTGAAGAGATAGTAACGTCTATGCTGATCCCATCCCTGGAATATGCCGAAGAGGGTGATGTCATTGTTCGTCTAAGTGCAGGTAGTGAAGGCAGTGAGATGGGATTGGAGATTGATTATTCATCAATAATGAGCGTGGGAAATCCATTTGAGAGAGGAAATGACGTGCTTGTAGATAATATCCTGAACAGAATACTGGTAAAGCTTCCTAGCAAAGAAAGAGGAGTTGCAAGATTCAAGATAGTCAACAAAAAACAGTGATAGAGAGGAATATAAATGTATAAGATAATGACACCGTCTGAGGCGGTGGAGCTGATAAATGATGGAGACTGTGTCTGTGTCAATTCATTCGTGGGTATAGAGAATCCGGTGGAGCTTCACGAGGCTATATATGAAAGATATAAAAATACCGGCTCCCCCTCCGAACTTACCCTGCTTTCAAGTGCGGGCTTCGGACTCTGGGATGAGAATCGTAATGCCGAGAGTTATATAAGAGAGGGTGCCGTAAAGAAGCTGATATGCGGACATTTCGGGGCTATGCTCAGTACAAAGAAGCTGGTTCTTGAGGACAGATTTGAAGCATACAATCTTCCTCTGGGATGTATATCACATGCCATAAGGGCACAGGCGGGAGGAATCCCCGGTGCACTTTCGAAGGTTGGTCTGGATATTTTTGTGGATCCCCGTAAGGAAGGTCCCGGCATCAATAACATTTCCAGGGATGAAACTCTTGTAAAAATAGTTGAGGTTGACGGAGAGGAATTCCTGTACTATCAGCTTCCGAAGATAAATGTTGCTCTTATAAAAGGAACTGCCGCTGACAGAAAGGGAAATATATCCTTTGACGATATGTATATGTCGGGAGATGCTCTTTCCATATGTCAGGCAGCTAAAGCGAACGGAGGTAAGGTCATAGTTCAGGTGGACAAGCTGGTACGTAAACCCACCAGACCTCGTAATGCCATTATTCCCGGATGCCTGGTAGATGCCATAGTTGTGGTAGAGCAGGAACCTCTGGGAAGCGGATATGAGGCACTTACCGGTAGCTTTGAAATACCCCCGGGACAGTGGGATATGTGGGTAGAGATTATCGAAAGACTGTCATCATCTCAGAGACAGAACAGCGTGGTGGCTGATATCATAGGTCGTCGTGCTTCCAAAGAGCTGAAGGAGGACGATATAGTAAATATCGGAATCGGTATCCCCGAGACGGTATCAAAATATGCAAAAGAATCCGGAATGCTGAATAAGATAACACTTACCGTTGAGTCAGGTGGTGTAGGTGGCTTCCCGGCTTCCGGTCCCGTATTCGGAGCAATGATCGGAGCGGCTTCGGTTTATGATATGGCGAACCAGTTCGACCTGTATGATAACGGAGGCCTTGATATATGCTTCATGGGAGGCCTGGAGGTTGATAAACACGGAAATGTAAATGCCCATAGAGGAGCCGGAGCTTATGCGGGTATAGGAGGCTTTGCCAATATCACATCCAAAACGCCCGTAGTTGTATTCTGTCTTTCCTTCACGGCAAAGGGACTTTTCGTTGAAGAGGAAAACGGAAAAGTGAAGATCGTGCAGGAAGGAACCATACCGAAGTTTGTTAATGAGGTAAGCAGTGTAAGCTTTTCAGGTCAGCGTGCACTTAAGAACGGCCAGAGAGTTATATATGTTACTGAACGCTGCGTCTTCGAACTTACGGATAAAGGACTGAAGCTGATAGAGGTTTATCCCGGAGTGGATAGAGAACGGGACATCATATCCCAGCTGCCATTCCCTGTTATCTGATTTCATATTTTGTGTATCTGACTTGACACATTTTGTGTTGAGAAGAACCCCTCTGTGTGCTATAATTTATGTTCGAAAAAAAAGTCTTAAGTGAGGTGTAAAAATGAACTATTTTGGAGAAATGATCAACAGACTGAAGGCTGATCCGAAAACGATCGTCCTTCCTGACGGAAATGATCCTCGTATACTTGAGGCATCATCCAGACTTCTTGCAAGTAACTTCCTGAAGCCAATCCTTATCGGAAATCCTGATGAGATCCATGCTATAGCAGAGGACAGTGGTTTCAATATTCGCGGAGCAAATATCATCGATCCTCTTAACTATGACAAGATAGATGAGATGGTTGCTCAGTTTGTAGAGATCCGTAAGAACAAAGGAGCTACAGAGGAAACTGCAAGAGAAACACTTAAATCAAATAACTATTTTGGAACAATGCTTGTAAAGATGGGCATTGCTGACTGCCTTCTCGGCGGAGCTTCATATTCAACAGCTGATACAGTAAGACCTGCATTCCAGCTTGTAAAGACAAAGCCGGGAAATAATATAGTTACATCATGCTTTATCCTTGTTCGTCCCGGTGCAACAGGACATAATGAGGTTCTGGCTATGGGTGACTGTGCTATCACTATCGATCCTTCAGAAGATGATCTTGTTGAGATCGCAAGTGAGACTATCAAGTGTGCTAAGCTTTTCGGAGTTGATCCGAAGGTTGCATTCCTCAGCTACTCAACAAAGGGCTCAGGAAAGGGAGAGAGCGTAGAAAAGATGCGTAATGCAGCTGAGAAGACAAAGAAGCTTCTTCCTGATATCCCTATCGATGGAGAGCTTCAGTTTGATGCAGCTGTTTCACCGAACGTTGCAGCAAAGAAGGCTCCGGGTTCAGAGGTTGCAGGACATGCAAATACATTTATCTTCCCTGACATCAATGCAGGTAACATCGGTTACAAGCTTGCTCAGAGAATCGGTAATTTTGAAGCATTTGGACCTATACTTCTCGGTCTTAATTCACCTATCAACGATCTGTCACGTGGATGTACAGCTCAGGAGGTTTACTCAATGTCCATCATCACAGCAGCTTCAGCTACTATTAAGTAATATCTGAATCTGAATTACAGAACACGGTGATCAAAACAAAAAACACGGGACATATCATTTCGATATGTCCCGTTTATATTTGCACCCATCGGGTTTACTCAAATTAAGAAGGATTACTTATTTTTGTTGAAATTACTCTTCTGAATCTGCTTTCCGCTTCCGTCTTTTTCAACCCACTCAAGCTTTGAGCCGTTTATCTTGATAGTACCTGTACCGTCAGCATATGTCTGATAAGGTGTCTGATGACCCTTTTCATCTACAGTAAGGTTTCCGTCTTTGTCATAAATATAAACTGTCTTTGTAGCGCCCTTATAACTCATAACGCCCTTGGAATCAAATGTTCCTGTGAACTCCCAGTAATAATACTTAGCTGCTGAGTCAGGCCATGTTACTGTAACTCTGTGCTGATTTCCGTTCTTGATGATGCTCATAAATCCTCTTCCGGCGATAGTTTCAGAATATGTTCCTGAATAACCGTCCTTTACAACAGAAGCATCCCATGCACCTGTCTTATCTACGTAATAATCACCAATCCATGAGTCTGTTGCAAGGTAACCTGAATTATGGAAGTAATAATACTTTCCGTCTATTCTTACCCATGTGTTCTTTGGATACCAGCCGGACTTATCAGCCCACCACCAGCCCTGGTTGTTCTGATACCATTTTCCACCTGAGTATTTTGAATCATATGATCCGTCAGCATTTAACCAGAAGCCCTGACGATAGCCGTTGCAGTCCATATACCCGTCGGCATCGAAGTAATACCATTTTCCGCCGTCCTGCATCCACTGGTCTTTCTGATAAGAACCATCTGCGTTCTTATACCACCAGCCCTTGGCACTTTCCATCCACTGACCGCCTGCTGCCTTTGCAACGCTTGCTGCACCCAGGCATACGACTGCTGCAAGAGTGGTAGCTGCTGCTGTCTTGAGTAATTTCTTTAATCTCATTTTCCATCCTCCTTCATAAATACTTATAAAATATACTTTTTGGTGCTAATCTGTCACCAACAAAATCATTATAAAGTTATTTACATAATATGTCTATTACCATAGTGGTAATTATTTATAAGCTGTAGATAATAATCAGGCCTCCGGGATATCAACCCTGATATATGAATTGTTCAGACCCAGATATCTGTTATATTTGCATTCGGAGGAAAGAGAGGAGAGTATGCTCTCGCTGATACTGTCTTCCTTTTCCTTGAGAAGGAGAAAACCGGAGATGGGTTCTCCGTCACTTCTGAAACATATATCTATATGTCCCGTAAAGATTCTTACGATGAAATCGATCATTTCCATTTTTTCGGATTCATTTAACAGGTATACTCCAAGTTCTTCAGCCAGAAGCCCGCATCTCATTGAAGTTTTTCTGTCTATTCCGTGTTCAGAAAGAAAATCGGTGGTCTGCATGGAAAGCTCTGAGGCTGAGTCACTGGAACTTGGGATTGATAAATATAAAGTATTGTCCTTATCTGCTACAGGAAGCATGAGAGGACCTGTAGTTGTGTGCTTGTTTTTCCTGTTTTCGCGTATGGTATATATGACAATGTAAAGGAACAGGATAAATGCAGCAACACTGAATGCCCACCATATTCCGTCTGCCCCCATGGTCTTTCCCATGATAAATGATATCGGGATGACCAGAAGACTGTCCATGATACTGATGGTTATAGCCAGTTTGTTCTTTCGGATCGCCGAATATATATACATCATAAATATAGTCGGGAATCGAAGTATATTCATAAGTGAAAAGATACGGAAACCATGGATGGCAAAATCAAGATTGTCCTTATTTATATTATATATCTTTGCCATGAACTCCGGTTGAAGCTCAAAGAATATAAGTGTAGCCACCTGGAAGACAAGCAGTATCATCATTGCATAGTTTGTAACCTTTCTGATTCCCACAAAGTCTTTTTCTCCATACAGAGCTGAGACTATGGGAACTGCACTTCCGATAATGCCGGCACCGAACAGACTGATGATGGATACGGTCTGGAATGAAAAGGAAAATGTGATCAGTCCCACTGAGCCTGCAACAAGACTTGAGATGGCACTTACGGCAGTTACCTTGATGGAGAAGCCCAGCTGGCCCAGACCGGATGCAAAACCTATAAGTGTCTGATTTTTTATACTCTTTAATTCGCTCTTCGGAGGTCTCTTTATGCCCCAGAGTCCCTTCTTCTTCATGTATATAAACATAATGACCAGAGCGATGATGTAACCGGTGGCAGTGGCAAGGGCGGTGCCTTCGGCACCAAAACCAACAACCTTTACATAGAATATATCCATTCCCAGGTTGATACCATTTGCAATAACAGTTAGCAGGGCTGCGAATTTCGGATGGTCGGCGGCAGTAAGAAAAGCACACATACCGTTTACAAGTATATAAGGCAGAGCCAGTGCTCCAAGGAAAATGGTATATCCCTTAGCTGCATCGACTATCTCGGGATCCTTTGATATAAGGGGAACGATCAGAGGGAAGACAGTAACGCAAAGCAAACTAAGAACTATACCACTTACCACGAACAGCCAGGTGGAGTAGTTCTTTGTGATATTAGCAAGTTTGGGATTTTTCTCTCCCAGAAACTTTGTATATTCGGCGGAACCTCCGGTTCCTATAGTGATCGAGACAGTACTGAAGATAAGAACAAAGCTGGAAGCAAGGTTTACTGCAGCCATAGCCTTGTCTCCAAGCATCTGGCTGACAAGTATGCTGTCGGTAAACTCGCTGAGTGAAAATGCAAGATACTGTATGATCAGCGGAAGTAAAAACCGCAAAAATGTTTTTCGAAGAAGATTGTCGTTACTCTTCATTTTTTGAATCCTTGATTATTTTGTTGATCGTCATTTCTATAGTAAGTGATATCTTATAGAGTGCATAGTTACGCATGAAGCTGTCATGATCGGAGTCTATATTAACGATCTTTAAGTTTGATGCTACTTTTTCAAAACCGTTTGCAGGTTTTTTTCTTGATATTTCTTCAGCTCTACGCTGAATACTTGCCTGCAGAGCATCCTCGCCTATTTTGTATTCCATAGCCTTGAAAAATGTTACAGGACCATCATATTTTTTCGGAACAAAGGACAGCATATCATTAAGAACATTCTTGCTGTTTATCTTTACCCTGTCCAGAACTCCCATTCTTCTGAATCGTTCGAATAAAGGATCCTTTTCCAGATATTCATCAAATTCATCTGCTGTAAAGAATTGTTTGAATAAATGTTTTTCTTCATCGTTCATTATATTTGAATCCATAATAAACAGATGCTGTATTTCTTCACCCTGCTCAGCCAGCTGACATGCCATTTCGTAAGCTATCAGTCCGCCGTAGGACCAGCCACCGAGGATGTATGGACCATGAGGGTTTTTCTTTTTTATAATTTCTATATATTTGGCAGCCAGATTATCTATTCCTTTGATCATCATTTCCGGATGGAAGATATTATAGGGTTCCACGCAGACAAATGAGCAGAGCCCCTTCAGAGTCTTTGAAAGATTTGAATAAGCTTCGCCGCCGGCATGACCGGTATGAACAAATATCATTTCCGGAAGATTTTCATCATAATGATAAACATATATATCGTTATCCCCCTCGTCCTGCATTATAAGAGGAACCAGGGATTTTATTGTAGGGTTTGTAAATATATCCATGGGTGTTATGGATACAGAGAACTCCTGTTCTATTTTTGCCGAAAGCATAAGTGCACGGATGGAATCTCCGCCTATATGGAAGAAATCGGCATTGGTACCTATGTCGTCTTCCGGATAATCAAGTATCTCATGGAAAATATGCTGAAGCTTCTTTTCATCATCTGAGATAGGAGGAACGGGTGGTTCTGTATCCCTTGTCTTAAGTGTAACAAGACCCGGAAAACGCTTCATATCCAGCTTACCGTTACGGTTTTTTGGAAACTCAACCATTCTTCTGTAGTAAGTCGGAATCATGTATGAAGGTAGTGTTTTGCTCAGAAATTCTTTGATGTCATCACTGGGGATGATACCGTCACTTATATAATATCCAATCAGAATATAACGGTTGTCGTTGGCTTTTTCGCCCTTTACAACAGCGTCCTTTATCAGAGGATGATGCTTCATTGTGGAGGAAACCTCGCCGGGCTCCACTCTTTGTCCGTTAATTTTCACCATCCAGTCTCTTCTGTTCATAAAGATAATATGGCCGGCGTCATCGTTATAAGCCAGGTCCCCTGTTCTGATAAGAGTACGGCCGTCTTCAAGCAGCTGGAAACGATTTTTTGCTTCGTCTGTAAGACCTATATATTCATGTGAAAAATAACCTATGGCACAGATTTCACCATTATTAAGAAAAACTTCTGCATCTCCCATAGGATCTCCGATAGGCGTATTTTCATATGGTTTATCTATCTTGAAAATAGTGAGACCTGCTGTTTCCGACATACCGTAGGTATTCCATATTTCTATATCAGGGTTATATAAATCAGATACTTTTTCGGAGCCGGTAATGATTCTCTTCATTGAAGGAATGGAGATACTATACTCGAAAATAACCTTCAGCATCTGAGGGGAAATAAAAGCAAGATTTATATTGAACCGGTTGATTGCTTCTATGATCTTTTTTGCGTCAAATCTGTCTTCCTCAGGAAGGATATAAACAGTAGAACCTCTCCATAAAATACCAAGTATTTCTCCCGTAAATACAATAAATGGGAAGGGGGCAGTGGAGAGAAGTCTTACGTCCTCCAGATTATTCTGCCATATACTTGCTCTGTCAACGGAAGACTGCAGGCTGTTCTGGTCATGAAGTATGCCCTTGGGAACATCGATGGAACCTGACGTAAAGATAATGAATGCAGGATCTGTTCCGGAGCATACACAGTCGCTTCTGTCACTACGCAGTGCTGCTGCTGTTTGGGAATCAATATTTTGTATAGAAGTAACGTCGGTAAGAGTCATAACGGATTTGACATCACAGGTGTTAACTATGGAAGCAATCTTATGCTCGGAATAATCCATAGCAGTGGGAAGGGCAACACATCCGTTAATGAGTATGCCGAGATAGGCTGCAACGTATTCGGTACTTCTTGGCATACTGATCATTATAATGTCGCCTTTTTTGAAGCCGTCATCCCGGAGCTTTCCTGCAACGGAAAACGCCATCTTCCATAACTCATCGTATGTGGTCTTTCTCTTGCCGTCTTTATCAACTATAGCGATCTTTGATCCGCAGTTTTCAGTTCTACTTATTAATTCCTTAATAAACATGGGAAATACTTCCTTTTAATAAAGTTTATTTTGATTGATATTTATATATTTTATCAAAGCTGTTTTGTTCAGCATCTTTTATTTTTTTATAGTCTGCCCATAGAGCTTCTTCATCGGCGCTAAGGAGATATACCATACCTCCGTCAGTGGCCAGATCCACGGTACGTGGAAGCTCTCTGGGGAACACTCCGTCTATTCCTTCGGTTGAATGGTAGCTTGGCAGCTCCTTTACCCACTCAAGTATGGGGGCTGACTCCACAGTCATATTTTCGGGAACTATGATCAACTTCTGCAGTCCTGATTTATAAGTCTTTGCAGGACTATTCTGTGTCTGCTCCTCTTTCGGAAGCGTGCTTATCTCAGAAAGGTCCATTCCCAGATATGCCTTAAGTCCCAGCAGGGTTTCATGAGTTCCGATGATCTGATCTGAAAATTCACGAGGTGTACTTCCGCAGGGGCGGCAGTTTATTTCCATAAGTACGATACCATCATTATCTATCATAAACTCTCCGTGTACCGGACCGACCACGATTCCAATCGCATCCAGAACCTTAAAAGCATAGAAGATTAACTCCCTTAAGGTATCTGACTCAGCATCCCTTTTCATATAGTAGGTTATATCATAAACCTTTCGGCCGTCATGGGTTGTATTCTTTTTATAATATGCCGCAAACTCGAAGTAATGCTTTCCATCCTGTGAAATGGTATCTATGACATACTCTTTTCCATCAATAAATTCCTGAATCAGAAGAGTTTCATTTTTGTCACCATACATATTGAAGGAACTAAGCTCGGTCTCTGTAACCTTTATTATCTCATCCTCACTATGGCAGATATGACAGCCGATGGAACCTCCACCGATGTCAGGTTTTATAACAACACTCTTTTTGATTTCCCTGTAAAAGCTGAGTGCTTCTTCTGTGGTTTTTATCTTCCTGCTTCTGATATAACGAAGACCGGCCCGTTTCAGTGCCTTATGCATTTCGTATTTTTCTATCATCCCGGGAATGATATGTACAGGATTACCGGGAAGTCCAAGGGCTTCGGAAAGTCTGCTGGCAAGAGCTACTCCCAGCTCATGCCCCGGAATAACTGCTACGGGCTCGTAAGCAGAAACCGAAGACAGAAGTATCTCAAAATCTCCCGTATCACGAATGATCTCGGGAAGTGGCGCCTGGATCTGTTTATACCACTGTCGTCTGAAGGCTTCACATACCTTCAGGGTCTCAGGGTTATCTATAAAAACTTCGAGAATAACAGGGTTATATCCCAGCTCTCTGGCGTCCCGGACATATTCAGTTGCGGATGAAGTACATTCAACAATAATTATATTTTCCATAGTAAAATATTGTACCATTTTTCCCTTGACTTTAAAAGTGATAGTTGTATAATACACTTTAGCACGTTAAATCGTTACTGCGATAAAGTGAAACTAAAAAACATAAAGGGAGATAGAATAATGGTTATCAAAATCGCTCTGCTCGTCGTATTTTTTAGCGTTATGCTCGGAATAGGTGTCTATTCAAGAAATAAGGCAAAAAATGTAAATGACTACGTCCTCGGAGGAAGAACCGTAGGTCCATGGATCTCGGCATTCGCGTTCGGTACATCTTACTTTTCATCAGTTGTATTCATAGGATATGCAGGACAGTTCGGTTGGAAGTTCGGTCTTTCATCAACATGGATAGGACTGGGAAATGCATTTATAGGAAGTCTTCTTGCATGGCTTGTACTGGGACGTCGTACAAGACTTATGACACAGAAGCTTGATGCAAAGACTATGCCGGAGTACTTCGGAAAAAGATTTGATTCCAAGGCTCTTCGTGTTGTAGGTTCAGTAGTGGCATTCATCTTCCTTGTTCCTTATACAGCAGGTGTATATAACGGTCTTTCAAGACTGTTCGGTATGGCTTTCGATATTGACTATCGTATATGCGTTATCGTTATGGCCCTTCTTACAGGAGCATACGTAGTAATCGGCGGATATATGGCAACAGCTCTGAATGACTTTGTGCAGGGTATCATCATGCTTATCGGTATCTGTGCAGTTATATTTGCAGTTCTTAACGGACAGGGCGGTTTCCTTAATGCAGTTAAGGAGCTTTCAAATATTGCAACAGATCCTGCAGTTACAACTCCAGCACTTCAGGAATCACAGGGACTTTTCGCAAGCTTCTTTGGTCCTGATCCACTGGCACTTCTGGGAGTAATAGTTCTTACATCCCTTGGTACCTGGGGACTTCCTCAGATGGTTCAGAAGTTCTATGCCATCAAGGATGAGAAGGCGGTAAAAACAGGAACAGTTGTTTCTACATTCTTCGCTATCATCATAGCAGGCGGATGCTATTTCCTCGGAGGATTCGGTCGTCTGTTCGGCGGCGAACCGGGAATACATATCACAAATGCAGACGGAACACCTGGAATAGCATTTGATAACATAGTACCTACTATGCTTTCAACACTTCCGGATATACTTATTGGAATAGTAGTAGTGCTGGTATTCTCAGCATCAATGTCTACACTTTCATCACTGGTACTTACATCCAGTTCAACACTTACACTTGACCTTATCAAGCCTGTACTTAAGAAGGATATGAAGGAGAAGACACAGGTAAGACTTATGCAGGTACTGGTTATGGTATTCATCATAATCTCCGTAGTTATCGCATTCAATCCTCCTACATTCATCGCTCAGCTGATGGGTTATTCATGGGGAGCACTTGCGGGAGCATTCCTTGCACCGTTCATGTACGGTCTCTATAGCAAGAAGATCACAAGTGCAGCTGTATGGACAAGCTACATCCTGGGTGTAGGATTTACAGTTGTAAATATGTTCTTCCCTATCATCCAGTCTCCGATCAATGCAGGAGCAGTTACTATGGTAGCAGGACTTATCATAGTTCCTATCGTAAGTGCCATAACTCCTAAGCCTGATCAGGGTAAGGTTGAAGAAATGTTTACCTGTTATGAAAAAACAGTTACAGTACCCGAAAGAGAAAACCTGGGTTCATAAAAACAGATATAAAAAAATAAGTGTCGAGTGGTTTTAATCAAGCCACTCGACACTTGTTACATATATTATTTCACAGGATCCATTTCCGGTGTCCTCACGTGTGGTACTGCTGTACCAGTAAAAGGTTCCGCCGGATGAATCAGTTCCATCAACATCAACAAGGTAACCCTGTATTCTTATATAATCACCTTGTTTAAGTCTCTTTACTTTTTCTTTAGTGTTTTCATCTGCCGGGATCAGGTGGTTGTTTGCGGAATGCAGATTCACGCCATCCGCACCTCCAACCGGTCCCAATACAGATGCATCATTTACATACCAGTAATACCATCTTCCGCTTTGATCCCAGTTAAAATCTATCTGATCATTGTACTCAGCTACCGGTCCCCAGGCAAGTGCCACATCTTTGGGGGCAAGCAGATCATCTATACTTCCTCCGCTGTAATCACAATCATGAACCACCAGAGCGCTTATATCGTAGGAATTTTTAAAGGTTATTGTAAGATCATACCCGCCTACCTTTTTTTCGACGCTGCCTTTATCGTCTTTTTGTATGGGATCCGGAATCCCCTTTACAGACCGCACAATGCCGCGGTTCATATAGAAATATCCTGCAATCACAGCAACTATGAGAATCAGGATAATGAATATCAGTTTATCATTACCTTTTTTCATATGACAGACTATCCTTTCTCAACCCGTATGTCATATGGTGTCATTTGACACCTGTATCAGTACAATAATTATTGTACTGTATTTAAGACTAAAGTGTCAAAATGATATTCAATTAACTTACTAAGATAATGATGTAGGTGTCAAAACTTCCTTTTGACACCATATGACATACGGAAAGAAGGTCATTGGGCCAACAATCCAGTAGATAATAAAGCCGATAAGTGATAAAATAAAATGGATTATGTACTCGAAAGGAGAGTGCCCTTGAATATTATAGAAATGAAAGGAATATCAAAGGTTTACGGTGAAGGTGAAAACAAGCTGTATGCACTTCGTGATGTAAATCTTGAGATAGAAAAAGGAAGCGTGGTTTCGGTGATAGGTGCATCCGGCAGCGGCAAGTCCACACTTCTTAATATAATGGGCGGTGTGGATAAACCCACCGAAGGAACGGTTATTTTCGACGGAGAGGAAATAACAAATTTCAGCGATGACAAAATGTCGGAATTCCGAAGAAAAAAGATAGGCTTTATCTTTCAGTCCTATCATCTTATTCCTGTGCTTACTGTAGAGGAAAATATAACCATGCCGGTTCTTCTTGACGGAAAGAAACCTGATAAAGAATATATAGACCATGTTATAGAAATGCTGGGACTTAGTGACAGAGTAAAGCATTTGCCGAATCAGCTTTCCGGCGGACAGCAGCAGAGAACTGCCATAGCCAGAGCACTTGCAAACAAGCCTTCGCTTATACTTGCAGATGAGCCTACGGGTGCTCTTGATTCAAAGAACGGTCAGGAGGTCATGGATCTTCTGATGAAGTCCGTGAATGATATCGGCCAGACTCTGGTCATCATCACGCACAATAATGATATAGCGGATATGGCATCAAGGAAGATAGAGATAAAAGACGGACAGATAAAGTAAGAACCGGGGAGCGGATGGTCGTGAACAGTTTCAAAACACTTGGAAACAGATACTTAAAACAGAACAAAAGACGATCGATAATTACCGTAGTTGGCTGTCTGCTGGTGGCCATGTTTCTCTATACATTTCTCAATACGATGTGTGGATGGCTGGATAAGGAAAGGGCAGAGAAACGAAAGGAAAATGATTATGAGATAGTTGTTATATCCGATGATCTGGATGCAAGATCCCAGATCATAAATGAAGACTTTGTAGATAAGATACAGAGCAACAGTAACATTACGAAGGATGATATCGCCGGAAATGAATACGAGACAGCTCTTTATCTGAAGATAAAAAATGTTTATAAAGCAAAGAGCAACAGAGATTATCTTGAAGAAAAATACGGAGTTGAGGCCGAGCTTAATGAGGATCTGCTGTGGACCTACGGAATCAGTGACGGAAGTATGGGCTACATACTTATACTGGGGGCCATATTTATTGCGGTTATATTCTCCATAGTCGGTGTGGGTATACTGAGAAATTCCATACAGATATCAGCTATGGAGAGAATACGGGATTATGGAATCTTAAGATGTGTCGGTGCAACGAAGAAGCAGATAAAGGCAATCATATTCAGGGAATCATTTATCCTGGAGACCATAGGCGTATTCGGCGGAATCCTCTCCGGCTTCCTGCTGAGTATTCAATTTTGCAAAACCAGACATTATCCGGTGGCATTTCATATCATTCCGTTTGTGCTGCTTCTTGTTACATTTTACGGGGATATGTTCTTTGCCATAAACGACGGTATAAAGAGCGTTCTGAAGGTGAGCCCCATCGAGTCCGTCAGAGGAAACTGCAGGATAAAGACCGGTAAGATAAAAAGAGTAAAGGGTCGTATCTGGAAGAAGCTTTTCGGTGTGGAAGGTGACTACGCCTATAAAAATATAAAGCGAAACAACGGCAGATTTATTAAGACAACCATTGCCATGGCATTTGGTCTTGTGACAGTTGTGGTTATAGGCGGAATCATCGTTTTCTTTAAGGATTTTATAGATTCGGTAACCGACAGAAGCGGTTATTATCAGGAGTACTGTATAGCCGATACCATGCCATGCTATAGGCCCGAGGAGGAAAAGACGCAGCTTTATACCACGGATACGGTGGAAAGGATAGAAAAGACTGTCGGAATAGATTCTGCGAAGAGGGTATATTCAGATACGTTATTTACAGCTCAGGACAGATGGGTATATGAACATCTCAGGGGAAATTACAAGGATGAAACCCTGGAAGCTTCCCTTTTTGGAAAACTCGGACCTGAAACAGATGAACTGGAAAATAAGCTGGAACTTGAGAAGAAGGCGAGAAAAGAGTACAGGGACAGCGGTAAAGGGCTGATCGATTATTCTGTTATGGAACCCGATGAAGGAAAAGAGGGTGCCATGGCGGACAATAATGCAATGTACACTCTCTGGGATTCGAGTTTCAGTATCTACGGATACGATAAAAAGGACTTTTCAAGGTATAAGGATTATCTGATAGACGGCACCACAGAGCTTTCGGAAAATGGTGTCATCCTGGTAAATCAGGCCAAGCTGGAGAATGCCTGGGATGTGGACACGGAGTACTTATATAATGAGTCTCATCCATACGAGCTTACCGATCTCAAGGTGGGAGACGAGATTGTTATCGTGGACGAGAAGGAGTTAAAGGCTCTGGTCCGTGAGGAACTGAAAAGAGCCGAAGAGTATGATAAGAAGAATCAGGATAAAGAGGGATATCATGAAGTAAGCACGGCTGTCAGAAAAAGGTGCTGGGTCATAAACAGTGCCAGAGAAAAACTGATAGAAGAGGGAAAGTGCAGGACTCTGGTAGTAGAGGGAATAGTCAGTCAGGATCCCAATCATCGTGTTACAACTCCGACGCTGGTGGTTCCGATTGACAGATTTTACGAAATAACCGACAGAGGTGAGATGGATTTTACCGGATATCAGTTCCACATAAGTAACATTTACAGTTCAGATCTTTCCTCGGAAAAATTTGTGGACTTTATGATGGAAGAAATGTACGACTCCTCGTATCTCGCTTTTATAAACGGAGCCACAGGTGGTATCAGGAATATGATAATTATCGGAGCGGTGGCGCTGCTTATAGTTTTGATAAATGTATTCAATGCCATGAATGTGACCATAAGCAGCCTGCAGCTGAGGCGGGGTGAGTTTGCACAGCTGAGGGCTATAGGTATGTCGAAGAAGTCCCTTACGAAATCCGTCATTCTCGAGGGTGGTATCGTTTGGATCATCTCCAGTGTGGCAGGACTCATTATAGGACTTGGAGCGCAGTTTATCATTCATAAGGCTGTGCTGTCATATATTATCAATTCCGGAATGCATATCTTCTGGTGGGGAATAATAATAACGATGGTGCTTGAGCTGTTCATGGTATGCGGAACCAATCTGCTGTTCTTCAGACAGCTGAAGCTGGATGTGGCAACTGAGCTATCTAAATCCGGGGAATAAAGAAAATGAATATAGTGAATGAATGACCGGTAAGAATTCATCAGGTAGGAAAAGGAAACAGAAATAAAGAATAAGAAGTAAGGAACAGTAAATAATGGAACTTGGAAAGTGGAATATTCTCAGAATAGACAGGATCAAGGACGTGGGTGCATATCTGACAGACGGAAAGGGACTTGATGTAAATCCCGATATAATGGATGTGCTTCTTCCATCGAAGCAGATACCGGAAGGACTTGAGACAGGAGACAATATAGAGGTGTTTTTATACAGGGATTCGGAGGACAGGGTTATTGCAACGACCATCAGCCCCCTGATAACACTGGGAGAGATAAGGCGTCTTAAGGTAAAGTCCGTAAGCGATATAGGTGCATTTCTCGACTGGGGACTCAGCAGAGATCTGTTCATGCCTTTCAGGGAGCAGACTGTGAAGGTTCAGCAGGAGCGGCTATATCCTGTGAGATTATATGTTGATAAAACCGGAAGACTGGCTGCTTCTATGAAAATAGCGGGAGCACTTAAACCCAATGACATGTTCAAAAAAGGCGACCATGTCAGAGGAGTAGTCTATAATATCAAGAAGGATTTCGGAGTCTTTGTGGCTGTCGAAAATATGGCTGTAGATACGGATGGATCAGACGGTCAGGACAAAATGAAGAGTCAGTACAGGTACTCAGGCCTTATACATTCAAATGAGGTATTTGAAAATCTTCATGTGGGTGATGAGGTTGTATGCCGCGTCGTAAAAGCAAGAGACGACGGAAAGCTGGATCTTGCCATGCGTGATGAGATACCTCAGCAGATGGAGAAGGATGCCATGATGGTGCTGGACATCATCGAAAGCTACGGCGGAAAACTGCCCTTTACTGACAAGGCTGATGCAGCACTTATCAAAAAGGAATTCGGAATCAGTAAGAATGCATTTAAAAGAGCGGTTGGAAGACTCTTGAAAAATGGGAAGATAGAGATAACAGATGACAGTATTTTAAAAAAATAAAATTTATGATAGAAGGAGAATAAAAATGAAAGAAATAATTGCAACAGACAAGGCACCCGCAGCTATAGGACCATACTCACAGGCAGTGAAGACAGGAAATCTGTTATTCACATCAGGTCAGATACCTATCGATCCGGAGACAAATACTCTGGTTGAGGGTGGTATTGAAGTACAGGCAAGACGTGTTTTTGAAAATGTAAAGGCTATCCTTTCAGCACGCGGTGTCGGTATGTCACAGGTTGTAAAGACTGTTGTATTCCTGAAGGATATGAATGACTTTACAAAGGTAAATGAGATCTATGCCGAGTATTTTACAGGCGATTATCCTGCAAGAAGCTGCGTGGAGGTAGCTCGTCTTCCGAAGGATGTTCTTATAGAGATGGAAGCTATAGCAGAGGTTTAAAAATAAAATCCTTTATTGGAAAGCAAGGAATATGGCAGACAAGAGATACCACATAATAGTAAAAAAAGACAGAGAAAATTTCATAAAGAAGTTTAACAGATTTCTCGATAATAACCATAGCGGTTATCTTCTTATTCTGTCCGTTGGAGATACATTTAAGGGCGGCAGAAAGGGTGAGAAGTATGTTTGTGATATGGCAGACAAGCTGGCGGACATACTTGATATGAACGAGCAGGCTGTGCTTGCCACTCCGAAGAAGCTGTTTCAGTTTCCCAACAGGATGGCCGGTGTCATGCTGAATATCAATCGTTTAAGCACCCTGCCCTATAGACTCGACAGCAGTCTGAAATATAACTATGAGGCAGACTATCTGTTAAAGATCATCAGATATGCACCGTTTCTTGTGGCTCAGGATATTGAGTATATCCAGGGAGAGCCGGGAGACGGTAATTATCGTGAGTTTGAGGGTATCTATGACAAGGCATGGTACCTGGATCACATGGATGGATTTTTGTTGCCATTACTGAAAGATATGAATGAAGAGAGGGAAGAAAATCCTCTCAGCTTTCTTATTCAGTTTTACGGGATGTACAGCATTGCCTGCAGACTGGATGCCAATCAGAACAATAATAACCGCCATGTCCTCGGCCCTGAGCAGACAGTAAAATTCAGGGAGAAGATAGGTGAGGCTCTGCAGTATATAGATGATGATATCATCATGAATACTTACTTGCATCCGGTATATAAAAGGGATTACCAGTATTCCAGAATGCTGCTGAGATTTAAATATGCATGGCAGAGCTCCGGAGAGTATGAGACTGAAGAGGCAGAGGATGATTTCCTCAGCTATAAGCGGGAAACAGATGAGGAAAATGATCATCCTGAGCTGATGATCTACTCAGGGGATGCAAGGATATATAACTCCGACAGACTATCCTGTAATATCCAGTTTATGGATTATAAGGACGGTATGCTGGAAATAGACGGATCCCTTCCGGATATCTATGACGCCCGAAAGGTAAGATACTATTTTGAGATAGACGGAGAGAGGTATGATATTCAGATTTGTGACAGATATTCTCTCACAAAATATTTCGGAGTAGCAGCATATAAAAGATATCCGTTTCATGCAAGCGTATCCCTGGATAAACATTTCCGGGATAAAAAGAAACATATCATGCGTTTCTTTATGGAATATGAAAAAGAAGCATATGAGATAAAATATGAATTCAAGTCGCATACCAGCAGGCTGGAGGCCTATCCTTCCGGAACCTACTGGCATTTCGGAAATTATCTCGCAGTTACGGAGCATTTTCATGATGAAAAGGATGAGATAATCGTAACGGGGATAGTGGTTAAAAAATATAACTGGTTCTCCATGGCAGGAAAGGAACTGAAGATATGGTGGCAGCTGCTCATATCTTTTCAGATGCACAGATTCAGATTCCTGCTTCTCAGAATGGCCTGGGTATTTACGAGACCGTATTACAAGAACAAAAATATATGGATGTTCTTCGATAAGATATATAAGGGCGGCGATTCTGCAGAGTATATGTATAAATATGCATACCAGAGGATGAAGGATAAGTCGGACACCGATAGGATGAAAGATAAGTCGGATTCCTCTGATAAGAAAGCAAAGAAACGAAGTAAGAGGATCAGCCCCGACAGACTGTATTATCTCATCGACAGAAACGCTGCGGATTATGCAAGGCTCAGATCTGAAGGATATAAGCCGCTGAAAAGAGGAAGCTTTAAGCATAGACTTATATTCCTGAATGCGGATATGATGCTGGTTACAAACTCTACGGTGTTTGCATTTAATGATTATTATCTTGAGAATTCAAGATATGTGAGAGGCATAGTGGACTTTCATACTGTATGCCTGCAGCATGGTCTGTCAGTACAGAAGATAGCGCTGGCGCAGCAGAGGCTCAGGGACAATACGAGACTTTACTACTGTGCTTCAAAGTATGAGATAGAGAATCTGTCACATCCCGTATATGATTATGTGGGCTATAATGCACTCAGACTTACGGGTATTCCGAGATATGACGGGCTCATAAATGATGATAAAAAACAGATAATGATCTCGCCTACATGGAGAATGCAGTCGGCTAAATTCGTCTCAAAGAATGAGGGTGTAGAGAGAGATTATAATCCGCTGTTTAAAGAGACCTCGTATTTCAAAGTATATAACGGACTTATCAATGACAAGGATCTGATAGCGGCGGCTCAGGAGTACGGCTACAGGATAGCCTATGTGCTGCATCCTATCGTCAGTCCGCAGGCAGATGATTTTGATAAAAATGATTATGTAGATATTATTCCGGCTGTGGGAGATATGAGTTACGAGAAGATGTTCTGTGAGTCAAGTCTCATGGTGACGGATTACAGTGGCATACAGTTTGACTTTGCATATATGAGAAAGCCGCTGGTGTACTATCATCCGCAGGAGCTGGAGGCCCATTACGAAGAGGGTACATTTCACTATGATACCATGGCCTTTGGTGAGATAGTCAGAAGAAAACAGGAGCTGGTAGGGCTGCTGGTGGACTATATGAAAAACGGCTGTGAGATGAAGGAAATCTATCGTATGAGAGCGGACGATTTCTTTGAATATGATGACAGGAATAACTGTATCAGAGTATATGAGGATATTATCAAATATCAGGAAAGCCGCAGAGTAAAAAAGAAAAAAGGAAAACAGTAAAACAGTAATGAATACAGTAGATATGTGGAAGGTTCTGGGAATAGAACCTACAAAGGACGAAAATGAAATAGTAGCAGCCTACAGAAACAAGGTTGTGACTGTTAATCCCGAGGATGATGCCGAGGGTTTCATGCGTCTCAGAGAGGCATTTGAGCTGGCTGTAAACTATGCCAGGGAGGATGACGTTCTGAACAGCGGGAACTTGGAAGACGCTGCAGAGGAGCAAAAGAATAAGTCAGAGGTGGATATTCACATAGACAAGCTGAAGGCTATTTATGAGGATATCTATAAGAGAAGGGATATTTCTCTCTGGGAGGAGTGGCTTGGTGATAGCTTATGTACGGAGCTGGATACCTCCGATGCTGTGAGAGAGGCACTGCTTGTTTTTATTATGGGACATTTCCTGCTTCCATACGAGGTATGGAAGCTGATAGATAAGACATTCAGCATAGTTCAGGATAAGGCTGTCCTTCAGGAAATGTTTCCGCCGGATTTTCTTTCCTTTGTGGAGTTCCATATACTAAACGAAGGCTTTGTGGATTTTCAGTATATAGAGGATAAAGAGGAGTTTCTGAAGAGATGTCCTGATTATCCTGTTGATATCGTTATCGAAGGTGTGCCGGGTACATTTGATCCGGAGGAATTCGAAACAAAGATAGATTCGTACCTGAGACATATGGGATTTATCCAGGCATACAATAATAACATCAGACAGTTTGAGATAGAGGACGGAAAGAATGCTGTTGATGACAGCATGAGTGAAGAAGAAAAGGAACGTGTAAAGAAGTCCGTTATAGAAGAGTCTCTGGAAAAAAGAGAAAAAGAGATAGACACATTTTGTTCGGTTATCGAGTATCTGGACAGCTTTCCGTATATTCACTGCATGCAGCTGGCGGCAAAGATAAATGCACTCAAGGTGTTGGAACGGTATGACGATGCCAGAAGGCTGGCGGAGTTTCTGCTCTTTGATTATAAGCTGCCGGAAGGAACTGAGTATGAGACATATACCTACGGAACCGCGTGCTATTTCCTTCTTATGGATACTATTGAGAGACCAGAGGCAACTACCGAAGAGGAGAAAGCAAGGATATATGTTAAGTCTGCAGAGATGGTAGAGGAGCTGCTTAACATACGTGATGACAGTGCTATGGCGAGACTGTCAAAATCCGTCCTTGAAATGAAGGATGAGGAATTTGAGAATGCAAATGATACTGTTATAAGCGTTCTGGACAGAAACTCCAGGATGGCTGAAGCGGTATGGCTTATGAAGGAGATAAACCGCAGATCCGTTGAAGTATATAAAAAGAGATACGAAGACGGAACTGCTTCGAATAAAGATCTGGTAGAACTGGCATGGTCCTACTTCAGGATAGAGGACGTGGACAGTGTATTTGAGGTGCTTGATAAAGCCGAGCCCGAGGATGAAACATTTTACGCATATAATAATCTCTACGGCAGATGCTATCACATAAAGAAAGAGTTTAATAAGGCTCTACCATATCTCAAAAAATGGGTTGAGATGATGGATGATATGGTGGCAAGATCCAAGGCGGGTGAAAAGCTCAGCAAAAAGGATCAGGAGCGTATCAGCAGAAATGCATTCTGCTACTATATGTATGCTTCATGCCTTGAGGAGTTGGAAGACTATGAGCAGTCTGATGCATATTATAATAGAGCCATAGCTGAAGCAAAAGCCGGACACGGAGACCAGAATGAGCTTTTGTTCTATCAGGAGAGCTACGGCAAGATGCTTAACAAACAGGAAAAATACGATCAGTCCATGGAGATATGGAATGAGATGATCGCAAGCATCGACCACTGTGTTCCTGCGTATATCCACAGGCAGGAGACTGCCCATAAGATGAGAGATGCGCAGCTGGTAATAGATGATTACTACAATATCATCCGTGATTATCCTCAGTATGATAATGCCTATGTTCTCGCTGCGAGAGTTTTTTATATCTACAATCAGGATGAAGATGTTAAGTCAGTTCTGAAGCGTGCTAAGGATGCGGGTATAGAAAACGACAGGCTTCGTGCTATTGAGGCCAAGATCCTTGATGGCGAAGGCAAAAAGGACGAGGCTCTCGTTATGTTTCAGAATATTGATGAGCGTATAGCAAACGGCGAGTCCGATATGGACGAACCGGAGGTTTTCTACGGTGACTATGCGGCACTGCTGTTAAATATCCGTGATGAGAATGGAAACCGTATACGTATAAAGGATGCAGAGATATTCATGAATAAAGCCCTTAAGATAGCTCCGAAGAATAAAAGACTCCTGTGGCTTCAGACGGATATTGAGGAGTTCAGCGGCAGAGAGTCGGAATGGGTGTATGATATCATGCTTCAGGAGTATCCGGATGATGCCCAGATTAATTATGAGTATGCAGAATATCTGAAAAGAAAGGATCGTATCGGGGAAGCCAAGAAGCAATACCTGGAGTGCCTTAATAAGAATCCGAATCATAAGGTGGCCAGCAATAAGCTGATGAATATTCTTCAGGAAGAATATATGGATCAGGAAAACAGAGAAGCCTATGAGCAGGCTGTGAAGCTGGGAACACATCAGCTGGATCTGATTGATGATTCTTATTACAGGATAGAGAGGGCACTTCTCTATCTGGATGGCTATGAGCTTGATAAGGCCGAGGCAGATGCGAGAAAGGCTATCGAGTTTGATCCGCAAAATGTATATGCCCACAATGCACTGGGACTTTGCTTCCTTAAAATGCGTAAGTACCCTGAGGCTGCGGAGTGCTTCCTTAAGTCTATAGAGGTTATGAAGGATGACGAGACTCCGACACCATTTATGAATGCGGCCAGATGCTTTGAGTCCATGGGTGAATTCCGGAAGGCTATAGAGTATGTTGAGAAGTGTATCGAAAAACACGGAATAACCGCAAGTCGAAAGGATATCCTTGCCAGACTTCATACCAGAAACAGGGATTATGCTTCGGCTGACAGGATATATATCGAAATAGATGCATATTATAAGGAACAGAGAAAACAGACAAATAATAAATGGTACGATTTCAATATAGTTCGTAACATGATTAGAAGAGTAGGTGTGGCACATCTTTCCGGAGACGAAACTGCGGCTGCTGCAAGGCTTTCTGATATAAATAAATTTCTCAATGATAACGGCTATAACAGTAAGAGCCTTGACGTGAATTCCAAAGGGAATTCGAGAAAGATATGTGCAGACATATTCAGAATCCTGGCAGACTTTTATCTGAATGATGAGAGGAATTACAAAAATTCTATTTATTATTTTGAGAAGGTTATAAGATTTGAGATGCCTCACGGGAAAGCGCGTGTTTATCCGGCCCATTCCCTTGTGGATGCAAAGGGTAAGCTGTTCGGCATCGGAAAGAAATCAACAGATCAGCTGAAGATAGAAAAGCCTGAAGAGTATGCGACCAGCAAAGGTGAACTCAGACGATATGCTGAGATGTACAGGTATTTTGCCGGGGCATGTTATGCCTACGGAATCAGAGATTTTGCGGCTGAAATGGCCAAAAGAGCTCTTGCCTGTCTCAGAAAAGCATATGGCTCAGTTGAGGGATATGTAATGTATGCACCGTCCAGTCCTCTCAGGATAAGTGACCTGGGAATGATATATTTCTTTGAGGGAAGAGGCGAGGAAGCATTTAAGTATGTTGAGCAGTGCACGAAAAAAAGTCCCTGTGATTTTTGCAACTATGGGTCATGTTATGATAAAATACTTGCACAGGCCAGAATGGCGGAATTATCCGGTGATATTCCAAAGGCTATAGAACTGTTTAAGCTTTCGAGAAAAATATCAAACAATGATGTTGAAGTATATATGGCACTAAGGGCTCTTGCCGGAGTTGTGGAGGATTGATAAATGATAGTAGGAATTGATTTGGGGACTACGAACAGCCTCGTAGCTTATTATACAGATGAAGGTCCTAAGATCATACCTAACAGACTTGGCGAAAGGCTTACGCCTTCCGTTGTAAGTATTGATGAGGATGAAAATGTATACGTAGGAAAAACTGCCCGTGAAAGAATGAGGCTTTACCCCGGAAGCAGTGCGGCAGTTTTCAAACGTGATATGGGAAGCGATAAAAAATATCGTCTCGGAAATAAGGATTTTACAGCAGAAGAGCTTTCTTCAATAGTGCTGAGAAGTCTCAAGGAGGATGCAGAGGTATTTCTCGGTGAACCTGTTGAAGAGGCTGTTATTTCGGTGCCTGCTTACTTCAATGATATGAGAAGAAAGGCAACCAAAAGAGCCGGAGAGCTGGCAGGACTCAAGGTTGAGAGAATCATAAGTGAGCCCACTGCGGCAGCTATTGCTTACGGCTTATATAATGACGACAAGCCTGCAAAGAATCTTGTTTTTGACCTTGGCGGCGGAACACTGGATGTATCCATACTGGACTATTTCCCTCCTATTCTCGAGGTGCGTGCAGTTGCCGGAGATAACTATCTCGGTGGCGAGGATTTCACAGGCGTTCTTGAGGATATGTTCTTTAAGAAGTTCAGCGATATCGATGTAAACAGTCTGGAGCTGAGGGAGCTGGCATTTATCCATAAGGCAGCGGAGCAGTGCAAGCTTGAACTGAGCGACAGCGGTTCAGCTGTAATGAAGGCTAAGATCGGTGAGGAAGTAAAGGAGATGGAGGTTACTTATCAGGATTATGATAAGGAATGTGAACCTCTTTACGAGAAGATAAGAGTGCCGGTAAAACGTGCTCTTACGGATGCAAAGCTGAAGCTGACCGATATAGATAAGATAGTTCTGGTAGGTGGCGGAACAAAGCTGACAGGTGTCAGGAGCTTTGTAAGCAAGCTGTTCCATACATTTCCCGATACCAGCATAAATCCTGATGAGGCCATAGCACTTGGTGCGGCTATTCAGGGGGCCATGAAGGAACGTAAGGAATCCATAAAAGAGGTTGTACTTACGGATGTTTGTCCATTTACTCTGGGAACTGAGGTTACAGTTGATCTGGGTGAGGGCGTGAAGGAGAGCGGACATTACTGTCCTATCATTGAGAGAAATACAATCATTCCCGCAAGCCGTACGGAGAGATTCTACACTATCCATGATAACCAGAGCAAAATAACCGTCAGTGTTCTGCAGGGTGAAAGCAGAATGGCTAAAAACAATCTGGAGCTGGGCTCATTTGAGGTTGAGGTTCCAAAGGGAAAGGCGGGCGAGCAGTCTGTCGATATAACATATACTTATGATATAAACTCGATCCTCGAGGTTGAGGTCAGAGTTATTTCGACTGATAAAAAATACCGTCAGATCATCAAAGGTCAGTATACCGAGATGACTGATGAAGAGATTGAGGCAAGGTTCAAAGAACTTGCTTACCTGAAGATACCGCCCAGAGAGCAGGAGGAAAACAAGCTGATCCTTCTCAGAGCAGAACGCCTTTATGAAGAGGCACTGGGTGTTGACAGGGATGTGCTCGAAAATGAGATACGAAAGTTCGAGCTGGCTTTAAAGTCTCAGGATAAAAGGATCATCGAGAAGGAAAGAACCAAGCTTAAGGAATTCCTTGATGGCTGGGAGGATGAGATATAAGGTATTAAGTAACAAGGAGTAAAGTGTGGCTGATTATTCATTTAATTTCGGATTGGCCATATCGGCGCTGCTGATATGCTGCGTAAACTTAATATATACGATAATTCAGGGAAGACTTGATAAGGCTCAGAATAAGGCCTTTATTGTGATACTCTTTATACTTATCAGCAACTCCATATCAGGTATTCTTTCTTCTTATTATGGAATGCACCCGGGAGCAGAAGGGGCTGATTTTATCCTCAGGGCTGATAAGTATGTCTATTTTATTTCGCACTCGGCGCTCTGCCCGATGTTCTTTAATTATATTTCCAGTGTCAGTTTTGTTTCCACAAGATTTGGCAGTCTGAAAAACTTAGTGCTTTATATTCCATTTATCGTAACGGAATTACTGGTATTAACAAATGGATTTACCGATCTGGTGTGGACCATGGATGAGAACCTGGTATTTCACAGAGGTATAGGAGAGGCAGTTATTTATCTGGCAGCTCTGTTTTATTATATTGCTGCATTGGTGGTGCTTGTTTCCTCGTGGAACGTCATGTCATCCAGACGACGTCTGGCTATAATATTCTTCTTTATATTTGTAGGAGCGGGAGTTGCTATCCAGATGATAAATAAAGATATCAAGATGGAAGTTTTATCTGAGGCTCTTGGTTTTACAGGTGTTATGATGCTGGTTGAAAATGAGGATGACCGTATCTTCGGATCAGCAGGATATTATAACAGGACTGCACTGACACTTGACATGAATGCATGTATAACACATAACAGGAATGTGGACATTATCGTTTTGAGAGTGATGAATCATGAGATCATCTCCAGAATAACCGGAGGAGATGAGGCAAATATACTTTCTGATATTCTTGCTGATTATCTGAAGCCTATAGCAAAAAGGTACAACACCTATGTGCCAAGCAACGATGCCATTGTGATGGCTTTTTACCATACGCCGGAGGAGCGTTTAAATGAGATAGTTAAGGATATATACAAAAGGATGGATAAGCACTGGGATTATAAGAATCTGAGCATATATCTTGATACTGTGATCCTGGTTGCAAGTATTCCGGATAGGATCACCAACGTATCCGAGATATTATACATGATCGATAAGCCTTTACCATCAAACAACAAGAAGATAATGAGAGGCGATGATCTGGACTATATCATGAAGCGTCAGGCCATAGAGGAGGCTTTATCACGAGGCTTTGCAGAGGGAAGCTATGAGGTATATTATCAGCCAACCTATCACATCGATAAAAGACTGCATGGAGCAGAGGCTCTGATAAGAATGCATGATAAGGAGCTGGGAAATCTGTACCCGGATGAATTTATCCCCGTGGCAGAGCAGAACGGGATTATTGATGACATAGATGATTTCGTACTCGAAGAGGTTTGTAAGTTTATCGAGTCGGGAGTTCCTCAGCGGCATGGCATAGACAATATAAATGTAAACCTTTCGGTGCTTCAGTGTATGCGTCCGAAATTTGTGGATCATATAATAAAAATCGTTGATAGATATGATATAGATAAAAGTTTTATCAATTTTGAGATAACGGAATCCATAGCTGCAACAGACTATGATCTTCTCAGTAATATCATAATGCAGCTGAAGAAAGAGGGTTTCCTTTTCTCTATGGATGATTACGGAACAGGCTATTCAAATGTAAGTGCCATATTCTCTCTGAATCTTGATGTTATCAAGATAGATAAGAGTCTTCTCTGGGGTGCTGAAAAGAGCGAGTCGGGAATGATCATCCTCGAAAATACCATAAGAATGATAAAGCAGATGGAAAAGAAAATACTTGTAGAAGGAGTTGAAACGTCAGACCAGATAAAGCTTCTTGAGAAGCTTGGAGTTAATTATCTGCAGGGCTTCTTCTTCTCAAAGCCAATACCGAAAAATGATTTTGTCGCACTTATCTCCAGACAGAAGAAGGTGGATATAAACAATCTAAGATAAAGGTGGCGAAGAATCTAATAGGATAGGGGAAATTCATGAAAGAAATTTCGATAAAGGATATAGAGAATATAAAGATCGGCCAGGTAGAGGATACAGAGGCAGCCACAGGCTGCACCGTATTCCTTAGAGATACAGGTATGCGTGCCGGACTGGATGTGAGAGGCGGAGGCCCTGCTTCCAGAGACAGTCAGCTGATGAATCCGCTTATGGCTGCCCAGGAGATACATGGTATAGTCATATCAGGTGGTAGCGCATTCGGACTCGGTGCTGCAAACGGTGTTATGAAATACCTGGAGGAAAAGGGCGTAGGCTTTGATGTGGGAATAACAAAGGTTCCGCTGGTAGTTCAGGCGGATCTTTTTGACCTGACGGTGGGAGACCCGTATATAAGACCTGATCCGGATATGGGATACAGAGCTGCGGTGTGTGCTGATAAAGAGCAGAATTACAGAGATGGAAATTACGGTGCAGGATGCGGATGTACAGTAGGAAAGATATGTAATATGGAGTACTGCATGAAGTCCGGTATCGGAAGCTATGCGATCCAGATTGATGATTTCAAGATCGGCGCAGTAGTTGCGGTTAATGCACTGGGTGATATATATGACTATAAGAACGGCAGAAAGATAGCAGGACTTCTGGCAGAGGATAAAAAAAGCTTCGCGGATACTGTCGAAGTTATGAAAAAGAGTTTAGAGGTTGTAGAAAATAAATTCACAGGTAACACTACACTTGGGGTTGTGATAACAAACGCTGAGTTTAATAAAACACAGCTTTGCAAGATAGCGGGTATGACACACGACGGATATGCAAGATCCATAAGACCGGTTCATACTTCTGCGGACGGAGACAGCATCTTCGCAGTATCCGTGGGAGACCTGAAGGTGGATCAGGACCTGGTTGGAACACTGGCGGCTGATGTGATGAGCGAAGCTATAATCAGAGCGGTAACAAGTGCCGAGAGTGCATATGGATATCCTTCAGCAAATGATATAGCATTATCATAATCAGTTCTGTCGATGTAATATGACATTTATGTCATATTATTTAAATAATGTGCGGAGGGGTTTGCAGATGGGAAGTAAAAAAATCTGTATTTTTACTTTGTTGGTTTTCCTGATTTCATTTAGTGGTAGTTTCAGTCAGGTATATGCAGATGAAAAACCTCAGGTATATGCAGATGAAAAAACTTCTGAGAAAGAGCCGGAAGTAAAATACAGCAACGAATGGGCCGGTGGAAAATGGTACGACTATGACGGATCCCGCACATACTGCTTTGACGGAGAATGGAAATGTGATGCTGATGGCTGGTGGTACGAGGATAATTCCGGATGGTATGCTGAGTCCGAGTGGCAGAAGATAGATGGGAAATATTACTATTTTACATCAACAGGCTACATGGATTACAGTGAATACCGGGATGGATACTGGCTTGGTTCAGACGGAGCATGGGACGAGAAAAGCTACGGCGGTCATTGGTGTGAGAACGGTAATGGCTGGTGGTATACGGATGCTTCGGGATGGTATCCTGCAGATCAGTATCTTTGGATAGACGGTGTGATCTACTGGTTTGATGCCTCCGGCTATCTGGACAGCGAAAGCTGGGCACTTATACTTGTGAACAGATATAACCCTGTTCCGGCGGGCTACAGTGTAAGTCTCACAACCCTGTCAAACGGAAAACAGATTGATTCAAGAATATACTGGCCGCTTCAGAATATGTTTGATGCTGCGAGAGCCAGCGGTTTAAATATGTATGTAAGAGAGGGTTACCGTACCAGAGCTGATCAGCAGGCTATAATGGACAGCCGTATAGCGAATTATCAGTCCCAGGGATACTCGTATTCCAAAGCAGTGCAGCTGGCAAAACAGTATGTTGCAGTTCCCGGAACAAGTGAACACGAACTGGGAATATGCGTAGATATAAATGCTGTAAACTCAGCGGATTCAGATGCCGTATATGCGTGGTTAGACAGGAACGCATATAAATACGGATTTATCAAACGATATCCGGAAAATAAATCCGACATTACAGGGATAAGCTACGAACCGTGGCACTATCGTTATGTTGGAAAGACAGCAGCTGCGGAAATATATAATTGGGGAATTTGCCTGGAAGAATATTTGCAATAGAATTTAGACCGCTTATCTTAAAAAAGATAGGCGGTTTTTATGAATGAAGAATATGAAGAAGGAAGGATATAAACATGAATAACATTATTCTAATCGGGATGCCAACATCAGGAAAAAGTACCGTAGGCGTAATACTTGCCAAGCTCCTGGGAATGGACTTCGTTGATACAGATCTGATAATACAAAAGAAAGCCGGCAGACGCCTGCCTGAGATAATAGAGCAGGATGGCCTGGATGGTTTCCTTAAGATAGAGGAAGAGGTATGTTGCGACATAGAGCTGACAGATTCTGTAATAGCAACAGGTGGCAGTGTGGTTTACGGAGAAAAGGGTATGCAACACCTGAAAGAAATAGGACAGGTGATATATCTTGAAATAGATTACGATACTTTGGAACAGCGCCTTCATCATACAAAACAGCGGGGAGTTGTACTGCGTCCCGGACAGAACAAACGAGACCTGTATGATGAGAGAATAGAGCTTTACAAAAAATATGCTGACATTACTATTTCCGAAGAGGGAATGACCATAGAAGATACTGTGCAAAAATGCTATGAAATGCTTGGTTGACTTGATGTTTAAAAATTGATATCAACAACATAACACAACGCGTCATGCTGTTGATTGGAGATAATAATGAGTAGAGGAAGCAAGATAAACGAATTAAGAGAAAAAATGGGGATGAACCGGAGAGAGTTTTGTGATTATTTAGGTATTCCATATAGGACGGTTCAGGATTGGGAAGCAGGAAAAAGAGAGCTTCCGGAATATGTTTTACGGTTGATTCTATATAGAGCTGAAATGGAGCATGTTATAAAGGGAGATTCAAAGTTTTCAGTTGGTGATAAGGAATCAAATTAATAATCATTTTACTATGGCACCTCGCTCTGTCTGGGGAGCATGATTTATGGATGAATATCGTATAAGATATGAAACTATCAAGAGGCAGAAGAAGATAGCTCTTCAAAACTTTGTCCTTTTTCAAAAAAGCGTCTTTTCTGATTTTTAAGGGATATTTTTCTTCAAATATTGTTATATATGCAGGCCTGATTATCATAGCAAAATAATACAGGAGGTAATGAAACCAGATCTACGACTAGGGGAGGTATAGATTCAAAAATCAAATACAACTCATTTCGCAAATGTAAAAATTGATAATATTTGCGAAATGAGTTATAATCATCTAGGGTGGTGATTGAATATGAAATTAATATATAGAAAACAATATATTGAAAGACTTTTGGCTGTTAAGAATATACCGGATATTAAGGTGATTACAGGTATAAGAAGAAGTGGAAAGTCAAAACTGATGGATTCATATATAGACATTATTTCTAAGGACGATTCAGTGAATATAGTAAGAATTAAACTTAATTTAAAAAAGTTTGAGAGATTACTTAATTCAAATAATTTATACGATTATATTGAACAACAATATGTTCCTGAAAAAAATAATTATCTATTTATAGATGAAGTACAATTATGCGAAGGCTTTGAACGTGTTATTAATAGCATTTATGAGGAAGAACTATATGACATATATTTAACAGGTTCAAATGCGTTTCTTCTTTCTAGTGATTTGGCAACATTATTTGGTGGAAGAGTTTATGAGTTGAGTTTATATCCGTTTTCATTTAATGAATATTTAGATTATTATCCTTCGAGTGATATAGATAGTGCTTTCGATGATTATGTAAAAAGAGGGGGCATGTCAGGTTCATATTTATATAGGTCAGAAGAAGATGCTAAGAAGTATGTAAATGGTATATACCGTTCTACTATTACTAAAGATATTATTTCAAAATTTAAAGTGGAAAATGAAGATTTATTAGTGATGATAGGTAATTTCCTTATGGATAATCTTGGTAGTCAGACATCTATAAGAAATGTTGCTGCAAAACTTACGTCGGGTACTTATAAAACTAATGACAAAACGGTTGGTGCATACATAAATTACTTTTGTCGTTCGTTTCTATTTTATCCAATAAAACGGTATGATATAAGAGGAAAAAGGTATTTGGAGTCTGATAAGAAGTATTATTTGTCAGATCTTTCGTTCAGATTTTCAGAAATCGGTACGAAAAATGCTGATTATGGACACTTGTATGAAAACATTATAGCTCTTGAATTATTAAGACGTGGATATGAAGTCTATGTAGGCAAATTATACGATAAAGAAGTTGATTTTGTAGCAATTAAAGAAGGAGAAAAGATTTATATTCAAGTCTCTGATGATATTTCCCGAGAGGATACTTTTAAACGAGAAGTTTCATCGTTACTAAGTATTAAAGATGCATATCCTAAATTTCTTATTGCACGAACAAAAGATTCGCAATAATACAATAATATTAAAAATGCGAAATAAAAAACTTGACGGCTTATAGAAAGACAAGAGGACTAACAATGGATATATCAAAATCGGACTTAAAGAAATTCAGAAATAATATAGGCAAGTGGCAGGAATTAGTTATTTAAAGAAATTGTAAAACTATAAAACAAGAATAGGATTTAAAAAATATGATGAATAATCATTTAGAGAAATTTATAGATAAGCAGAAGGTGAGTTTTGTTACTTCAGTAGATGAGAAAGGATTTCCGAATATTAAGGCTATGCTAAAACCTCGAAAGAGAAATGGTTTAAAGGAATTTTATTTTTCTACGAATACATCTTCTTTGAGGGTTAAGCAGTTTCGGGATAATCCAAATTCCAGCATATATTTCTATCATAAAGGACTGATCAGGTATGAGGGTGTCATGCTGATTGGAACTATGGAAGTTCTGACAGATCAGGAAACAAAGAATATGATCTGGAGAAGAGGAGATACCATGTTCTACAAGAAGGGTGTGACTGATCCGGATTACTGCGTTCTCAAATTTACCGCAATAAAGGGAAGATATTACTGTGACCTAAAGACAGAAGATTTTATTTGTGAGGATTTATAAAATGAACTTTCCAGAATTTATGTTTAGAAAAGAGAATATGATACCTGCGGATCAGCAGAATACGCCGGATATAGAAGGCTACTATTATACAGCAAATGACGGAAGCCAGATGGCATTTTGGATATATAA
>CACZLA010000005.1 GCA_902781895.1 uncultured Lachnospiraceae bacterium | reverse complement strand
GAAATCAGGCAGCTTTGAGGAGTGTAAAGCAACAATATTAGGTAAAATAACGGAAATTGTTGCCGGAGGCAATGAAATCAGGCAGCTTTGAGGAGTGTAAAGCAACAATATTAGGTAAAATAACGGAAATTGTTGCCAGAAGCAATGAAATCAGGCAGCTTTGAGGAGTGTAAAGCAACAATATTAGGTAAAATAACGGAAATTGTTGCCGGAGGCAATGTAATATAGCGGCTTTGAGGTGTGAAAAGCAACAATATTGAACGAAAATGCCATAATTGTTGCTGGAGGCAGCGAAATCAGGCGGTTAATAGAGAAAAAGATGACAAAGGCGAGTCTTTGAGGAACTCCTCAAAAAACCTATGTCATCTTTTTATATTTCTTATATTTTATCTTATATTATTACTTATATTACTTTTATTACTTATATTACTTTTATTACTTATATTACTTTTATTACTCTTATTACTTTTATTACATATACTTAATACTACGCTTCATCCTTAGAATATAGAAACTTTAACAATATCGGTGTCACTATGGAGCTTATGATGATAAGCAGGATTACGGATGTAAAATACTTACTTTCCAGCATCCCGACTTCAAGGCCTTTCTGGGAAACAATGAGTGCTACCTCTCCTCTTGTCATCATTCCGACACCGATCTTAAGCGAATCTCTTCCCTTATATCCGCAAAGTCTTGAAGCAGTGCCACATCCAACAATCTTCGAAAGCATTCCCACCAGAACAAAGGCCAGCGAAAACAGAAGTATGGTCATATCAAGACTCTTTAAATCTGTCTGAAGACCGATGCTGGCAAAGAACACCGGACCGAAGATCATGTATGAATTGACATCCATCTTTCTGTCGATATATTTTGAGTCATCCAGTGAACTCAGAATAATTCCGGCCACATAAGCACCTGTGATGTCTGCAATCCCAAAATACTTTTCAGCAATATAGGATAACGCAAGGGCCATGGCAAGTCCCAGGATAGGAATCCTCTGAGTATGAGGATATCTCCTGTCCAGCCAGGTCATAATCTTAAAAATGATAAATCCAACAACTACTGCAAGCACGAAAAATGCTACCGTTCTGAAGATCACATCACTTATCTTGCTATCCGGATCCTTAAAGCTCATAACTACCGTCAGAACCATAATTCCTATAACATCATCAATTATGGCAGCACTGAGAATAGTAGTTCCCACATCATCCGTCAGCTTTCCCATATCCTTAAGCGCCTGAACCGATATACTTACGGAAGTGGCCGTAAGTATAGTTCCTATAAAAAGTGCGTTATAAAATGATTCCGAACCCACCGATGAAAATCCGTAGAAGCTCATATAAAGTATGGTTCCGCAGATAAGAGGCACAAAAACTCCGGCACAGGCAATAAATGTCGCCTTAACTCCGGTCTTTCTGAGCCTGCTTACATTTGTCTCAAGTCCGGCACTGAACATAAGCAGGATAACACCTATCTCAGCGACTCCGCTTATAAAATCCGAACCCTTGACCCAGTGAAGTATACTCGGGCCAAGTATCAGGCCGGCAACTATCTCTCCCACAACCTGCGGAGCTTTAAGCTTTCTGGCACAAAGTCCGAAAAACTTAGCGCATATAATAATTATTGCAATACTTTTTAGTATCTCGAGTTTATCCATGATATATTACATCGCCTTCACTTCTTCAAATTCTTTAACGATTTCCTTATCAGGAGCCTTTGTTACCATGCTTACCAGGAAGATGACAATAAGCGCTACAAGGAATGCAGGAGCCAGCTCATAAAGATCCCATGCTCCTCCCATCGGACGCACAAGATACTTCCATACAAATACCATAACTCCACCTGATATCATACCGGTAGCAATACCATAAACATTTGCTCTCTTCCAGAAAAGAGACATCAGCATAGCAGGTCCAAATACGGCACCGAATCCGGCCCACGCAAATGATACAATATTAAATACAGAACTGTTAGGATCCCACGCAATAACAACACCAAGTACGGCAACTATAATAAGTGTCAGTCTTGCTGTAAGCATGGAAGCAGCAGCACTGAGTTTTATCTTAAATACATCACGGATTATATTTTCTGATACAGCAGAAGAAGCCGCGATCAGCTGTGAATCTGCAGTAGACATAGTTGATGCAAGTATACCGGCAATAATAAGACCACCGATAAGTGCATAACCGAAGCCATGTTTAGCTATATGATCCGCAAGAACAATGATGAGCTTTTCTGATTCAGCAGTTGCTGTGTAATCACTCTTATCCATAAGGAGCTTGAGTGCGCCGCTTTCAGTCATTGCTCGTCCTACAACTCCGAGGAATGTAGCTATACCAAGTGAAGCAACTACCCAGATAGAAGCAACTCTACGAGAAAGCTTCAGCTTCTTCGGATCCTCGATAGCCATAAATCTAAGTAAAATATGTGGCATACCGAAGTAACCAAGTCCCCAGCAGAACATTGTTATCTTATTGAAAAGTCCATAAGATGCGGAGCTGTTCACAAGATTCGCCACATTATTCGGATCTGCATTAACATGTGTTGCATTCATGTTAAGATATCCCTTAAGGCTGTCTGCATTTTCAATAACAGCATTTAATCCGCCTGCATTATGGATTCCATATACAAGAACTATTATAAGAGCTATAGTCATTACTATAGATTGGATAAAGTCAGTCTGTGAAGCAGCAAGGAATCCACCTGTTGTTGTATATCCTATGATAATAACAGCTGCGATAACCATTGCCAGCTGATACTTTACTCCAAACAGCTGAGCGAACAGCTTTCCACAGGCAGAGAAACCTGAAGCTGTATATGGTATAAAGAATACGATGATAGCTATAGCACCGATAAGAAGAGTAACATTGTTCTTATCTCTGAATCTTTTCTTAAAGTATTCAGGAAGGGTTATAGCTTCCATTTTAGAAGTGTAATTTCTGAGTCTCTTAGCTGTAAACAGCCAGTTAAGATAAGTTCCCACAGCAAGTCCGATAGCAGTCCATCCTGCATCTGCTATACCTGAGAAATATGCCAGTCCCGGAACACCCATCAGCAGATATGAGCTCATATCAGAAGCCTCTGCACTCATGGCTGTAACAAATGGACCCAGCTTACGTCCGCCCAGATAGAAATCACTTACATCCTTGGTTTTTCTGGAAGCCAGAAAACCGATAATAAGCATTCCCACCAGATAAACAAAGATCGAGCAGACAATACCAATTTGAGCAGTTGTCATCAGTCTATCCTCCAAACACAAAAAAAATTCCTGTTTTTGTTATATCCGCACTTCAATTACGTGCATAAAACAAAAACAGGAATTAGTTTACCACTATTTATATGCTTTTACAAGCAAGTATTGACTTATTGAATAATCTTAATAAGTATATCCGCTTCCATCGAACCAGTAGCATACTCCGTCAATCCACAGCCACTGACTTGTTGGATACCAGTTGCCATCTGTATACCACCAGCCGTAAGCATCACTGTGCCATGTTCCGTTTACATATGTAGAACTGCACTTTCCGTCAGCTCCGAGCCAGCATCCACCACGGTACTCTGAGTAATCCATGTATCCGCTAGCTGTGAAGAAATACCAGTAACCGTCAATCTTAACCCACTCATTTCTTGGCATCCAGCCCTTGGTATCTTCTACCCACCAGCCGTATGCATCACTCTGCCATACGAGAACTCCACCATAAGAGTTGTTTCCGTTAGCATCATACCACTGTCCGTTATACCACTCGTTTCGATGTGTACCTGAGTTTGAACCGATAACAAATGTTGTTGTTATCTCATCAGTTGAATACTGATAATTATCACCATATAACAGCTTTGCCTTTATAACAAATGTTGTGCCTGTTTTATAACCTGTTGGTGTAAGAGTATAAATAATAGTATCTGAATATCCATCCTTACCGATGTATGATCTGGATGTTCCGGTAACTCTCTTGCCTGATGCATCATATACATCAACAACAAACTTATTGTACCTGCCTACAAACTTACACTCATATTCACATGCAGTGTTCTTCTTACCGTTCTCTCCATAATAAACAGCCTTCTTAGCTCTTATAGTAGAAACAGATGCAGCCTCCGACTTGGATGTTGGAATAGCGAAAACAGCTGCTACTAACGCTAATGCCAGAAGAAAACTAAGTATCCTCTTTTTCATAAAAAAACTCTCCTTTCATTTATAAAACCGTGTCATATCCGCTCTACGACACAATTTGCATTCATCACTTATAATATGATAAACCTACTAAATAATCAAGCTGAATTTTAACTAAAATATCACTAAAATTTAAAAAGCCACCGAGGGATTCCCCGGTGACTTTTCAACTATTATTTATTAGATTTCTGTCCAGTGGTAACCTGAGCTCATCTCATATTCGCTTGGTGCGATATTGAGCCAGTTTCTTCCGCCCTTGTGAGATTCCTGATTCAGAGGATCCCAGAATCTTCCGTTTACTTCTACCCATCCGTGAATATCGGAATGATCCAGATATACGGTTCCGAAGTTCAGCTCCGCAAACAGATATCCAAGCGCTGCAGCTTCTCCGGCACACTCAGCACCACACTGCCTCTGATCACCATAAGCATTGAGGATATTATTTGCATAATGTGCACTGTAGCATGCCCAGTGTCCCTGATAATAGCTTCCGATAGGATAATCCTTAAGAAGATAAGGGAAATCTGCTACCCACTTATAACATGCATACTGCTTTGTTTCCAAAGAATCATTAGGACTACATATGGAATTAACTACCTCTCTGGCTCTGATCATTACAGGTATCTTTTCATTTGCATAACCTGAATTTTCTGCTGCACCGCTTGCATCCAGCCAGATACAGTTAACTGTTGTATTTGATTTCATCACACCTGAGCTTCTGTCACAGTAGTAATAGCTGCTACCTGAAGAAAGCCATCCTGTATGCATATCGCCACTTGAGTTCATGTAATACCAGGTTCCGTTATCATCCACCCATCCGGTAGACATCACACCTGATTTATCAAAATAATACCAGTAACCACCATCTTCTACCCAGCCTGTTGACATGGTACCGGAAGACTTATCCATGTAGTACCAGATACCATTACTTTCAACCCAGCCTGTGGCCATATCACCTGATGTATTAAAATAGTACCAGACTCCGTTAACCTCGACCCATCCGGTCTGCATATAGCCATCCTTGTCTGCATAGTACCAGTAACCACCGTCATTGATCCATCCGGTCAGCTTTGTATCGCCGCAATAAAATGCCCATCCACCTGCTTCCTGACGCCAGCCATCACTTGCAGCTTTTACTTCGCCAAATGTTCCTGTTAAGGACACTGCACCCACAAGTGCCATAGCCAGAATCTTCTTAAATCTTTTCATCAACCTTTTCTCCTTAAATAGTTTTTACTGTTAATCCTTTATATAGCACCATATAAATATGTTCACTAACAAATCATTAATAAACAGCCGTAACCATCCAGGCACCACCCGGTGATCTGGAACACTGAACGGTAAATCCACTGTACTGTGCTATAGCCAGATCTCCGCCGTCATCAAGACATCCTATATCCTCTGACCATGAATATCCGCCTCCGATAGCAGCTTCACATGCCGAGAAAGGCTGTCCTACATAACCCAATGCCTTTTCATAAAGGGAAGGTGCAGCGGTAGTTGCCTCTGTTGTAGCTTCCGTTGTAGCCTCGGTTGTGGCTTCGGTTGTAGCCTCAGTAGTTGCCTCGGTTGTCTTCTCCTCAGTCTTCTTTTCAGTAGTCTTTTCTTCCTTCTTAGCTTCGGTTGTCTTCTCTTCCTTCTTCTTTTCTGTAGTCTTTTCTTCTTTCTTCTTCTCTGTAGTTTTCTCTTCCTTCTTAGCCTCAGTTGTTGCTTCAGTAGTTGCCTCGGTTGTTACCTCTGTAGTTGCAGCCGTAGTCTTTTCCGTATCCTTGCTGTCACCGCATGCTGCAAGTCCGAGAAGCATCAGCACAGCAAGTGCTGTTCCCGCAAAACGCTTCATCATCATATCCTCCATCATTTATTATACAGTATATGTTGATTCCTGACCTTATGTCATATATCAACAGCTTAAATACTATATGTACAACGTACTTATTAATTATACCCTATATTTATAATTTGTGTAGTATAGAATTCATTATTTTTTTCACAAATTATTTCAGCAGTTGATCCCGAAGGAAGATCCGCCTTATTAATATAAGCACCATAATTATAAGAAAGATCAGCTCCGTCCTCAGCCGGCTCATAGCTTCCCGGTGTTGCCTCATAGCAGACACTGTTTCCGCCTGCATCGGTTATACGGACATAGATATCAGTCTCAGTTTCAACAAATTCAGGATCAACACTTCCGTATATAACGATCTGGTCACCCTTGTCCTCATATTCTGCGGTGGTCTTGTTTTCACCTGCGTCTATAAACTGCACATCTTCGAGATTTCTTACCGGAGCAGTCATTATCGGAAGATACGCTATCAGATTCGGTATATTTCTTTCAACCAGCTCATATATAAGAGTTGTTGCTCCTGTAAGCTCTACCTGCCGCACATTCAACGGCATACCTTTGATAAATGTAGCCTTACCGTATTCGTCTGCAACATAAGGAAGGAGTGCATTTCCAAAGGAATCACGGAACATGACAACCGCGCCGTCCTTTCCCTCTGTTGAAGTGACTATGAACATATCCTCAACACTTTTAACCGGATTTACATAGGTATAATCATGCTGCTTCTGATAGATAACATTTTCATCCTTCTTATCCCAGGAAGGATATATCAGCTGCCACACATCCCCGCTATGACATTTCTCAACCGTATAAGGTTCATTTGTATAGTCATAATGCTCCCTGCCGATACTGTTTAGTATCTCATCACACGCCAGCACAGCACCCTTATTGTTCCAGTGACTGTCCCACTTATGATAAAGGACTTCATCCTTTGAAAGAAATGCATCCTGAAGATCCACGTAATTGATTTCCTCTCCTGCGTCTGTCTTCATTACCTGTAGTTCATCACGCAGATGCTCTATATTCGTATCCCCCTCTGCCGCCAGATAATTGTCCGGCATGTTATCGGGATAAAGGGTATTTTTATTCGGAGCAACCGTAAATACAAATTCGCATCCACAGGAATGAGCATATTCCTGCATCAGTGAAATGGTTTTGGCAGACGCGTAAATCTCCCTTTCATTCAGAAGATCACGCCCGAAATAATCATTCAGTGAACCATTAAAATAAAGCCACTCATTCTTTCCCACAACCGCCTTCTCATTATTCGAGGTTTTAAAAAGCTTTGACTTCCAGATGGCATCAGCCGTTGCCAGCTCCTGACGGAATGCGAAATTGTCCGAAAAATAGTCCGTCATCTCATCGAAATAATCCATATTCAGTTTTCCCTCTTCCGTCTTTATCTTCGGAAACTTTGTTCCCTCTCTTTTCTCAACATCCATATCGGACTTCGAAAACGGCATCAAGATAAACAGAGAAAAACAAATACCTATAAAGAGGAGGATGTAAACAATACGTAAAGCCTTCATATATTCATACACCTCATTTAAAACCTAAAATAGATAAATGGATTATATGCCGATGATGCAAGACTCAGTATGCATAAAACAAGCAGCACCATGGATCCCAGCATGAGAGCAGGCTCCCACGCTTTTTTCCCTGCCAGCTTTCTGCTGATGATCTTACTGACAGGATATGAGCAGATAAATGCCATAAGTAAAATAAACAGATTGTATAGATTTGCCTGCTCAAGTACTACTCCCAGAGCTACCCTGTTTCCTGCAGGGGCACTGAAGCCCGTAAACATCTGCCTGAGCATCTGTCCCGCATAGCTAAGTGAGTCCGCACGGAAAAATACAAAACCTACAATGACTACAAGCCAGACATATATATTTCTGATAAACTTTGCCCACCATGCAACGATAGCATTTTTATCTGATTTTCCGCTGTCGGTTATATCATCACCGGCCCCGGCTTTTTTCCTGCCTGTTCCCAGCTTTGATACAGGCAGCACTGTATCCTCAAGTGTAAGGAACAGTCCGTGGAACAGTCCCCATATAATAAATGTCCAGTTTGCACCGTGCCAGAATCCGGTGAGGAAGAATACGATAAATTTGTTTATCTCGGTTCTTGCCTTGCCTTTTCTGTTTCCGCCCAGAGGGATGTAGACATATTCCTTGAACCATGTTGAAAGGGATATATGCCATTTCCTCCAGAACTCTTTTATGGATAATGAGCTGTAAGGATGATCAAAGTTTTCAAGGAAATCAAATCCGAATACCTTCGCCAGTCCGATAGCCATATCCGAATAACCACTGAAATCATAATATATCTGGAACACATAACAGATGGCGCCCATCCATGCCACCGCCGCTCCGTACTGAGTAATATCAAGAGCGTAAACCTTGTCGGCTATGAAGCCCATACTGTTTGCAATAAGCACCTTCTTCGCAAGTCCCTTTGAAAATCTCATGAGACCGGCTGATATCTTCTCACTATCGGCACGTCCTACATTTCCTCTATCAGTCAGCTGCTTATCAATGTCATGATAACGAACTATAGGTCCGGCTATCAGCTGTGGGAAAAATGATATGTAAAGAAGAACCTTCCAGAAGCTCTTCTGGCACATCGAAGAATCCCTGTATACATCAATAACATATGACATAGCCTGGAAAGTGAAAAATGATATTCCTATGGGAAGAGTTATCTTCGGAACCGGGATGGAAAGCCCTGCGAAACTGTTTATGGAGCTAACAAAGAATCCCGCATACTTGAATACTCCGAGAATCAGCACATTGATTATGACCGAAAGAACCACTACAAGCTTTCTGTGTTTTGACACGCCGCTTTCTTCGCCCGCTCCCAGCATTCTTCCGAAAATAAAATTGATAAGAACTGAGCCTATCATCAGGAAAACATATACAGGTTCTCCGAAGGCATAGAAAATAAGGCTGGCAATCACAAGAATAATATTGCGATACGTGATACCAGCCTTTTTGCTTAAAGGAATCGGTAAATAATATAAAATAAATGTTATGGGCAGAAATACTGCCAGAAAAATGATTGAACTAAAAACCATCTTGCCAGTCTACTCTCGTGTTTAAAGTCAATGGGGTTTCCCCCATTGACCTTTTTATTTTAGTTTAGTAGCAAACGCCGTCTGCTCCGATCCACCAGCCGCCTACATAGGTATTGGTTACCATATAGCCTGAGCCATCAAAGTAATACCAGTATCCATCTATCTTCTGCCATGAATCTGAAGGCCACCAGCCGGAGATATCCTCTATCCACCAGCCACTGCTGTTACCACGCCATGCCATATTATAGGTTGGATCCCATGAGCCGTCGGAGTTGAACCAATAGCCATTATACCACTCATTTGATGCCATGTAACCACTTGAATTGAAATAGTACCATATTCCGTCGATTTTCTGCCAGTCGCTTGTCGGATACCATCCTTCAGTATCTTCAACCCACCAGCCGGTCGCATTGCTCTTCCAGATAAGTTCACCTGTGTAGGTGCAGGAACCATCAGCACTTATCCACTTGCCATCTCTCCACTCATTGGATGCAGCATATGAATCACTGTTAAAATAGTACTTCTTTCCGTTTATGGTCACCCACTCTGATTTTGCAAAGCTTCCGTCAGCCTTGATATAGCGGTTTCCTTTTTCGTCATTTACGAGAGAATTTCCTTTGTTGCCATTATTTCCATTATTTCCATTATTACCGTTATTGTTTCCGTTGCCGTTATTTCCATTTCCGTTATTTCCGTTGTCGCCGTCATCAGGCTTCGGAGGATCTACAACAACAACTTTTATAGCACCGCCCGGAATGTCAATCTTCTCTTCCACTCCGTCCTTTGAACACGTGATAACAAGAGTCTTGGTTCCGGCACTTGAAGCATCAGTTACATTTCCGTACTCATCAACAAACTGAGCTTTAATCTCATAACCATACCTATCCTTCAGCTCAGCCATAGCTGCACTGCTTGTAAGATCGAAGGACTCAGTCAGTCCGTTGTCCAGCGTTACCACAAACCTGGCACCTGACATATCAATCTCTTCGCCGGTATTATAACTGGTCTTTGAAGGTGCTGTCACAGATTTAGTTGTAACAACCGGCTCTGTTACCTCAACCTCAAATGTTGTAGTCTGGCCACCATAAGTAACAGTAACCTCCTGCAGATCTGCTCTTGTTATATCAAGTCCGGATAACTCTACTTCTTCATTTGAAAAATCTATAACCTCTGTGAAGTCACAGTTGCACTCAGCAGTAAGCTGTCCGTCAGAGAATAATCCATAGCTGAAGCCTTTAAGATTCTGAGGAACCGAAAGCTTTGCCGGAGCTCTTGTTATGGATATAGACTGAACTACCTTTTCATAAACATACATACGCATGGTAGTTGAAGCAACATACCTTGTTCCCTGCTCAGTCTCAACTGGTATTACTATTCGTACCTGCACTCCGGGGCCTATGGTCACATCGTCTGTTGTAAACAGATCTCCCGGCACATTTCCCGGACCATAGTTCTTTCTCAGATAATCAGTGGAAATATCTATATAACCGCTGGTTCCGTTATCAAAGTCTGCCAGAACCATAAGACCTGTCAGATCTATAGGCTGTCCCTGTGCATACTCTGTCTTGTCAAGAGGATTCATGATTGTTATCGAAGTTATCCTCTTCTCTCTTATAGTTATTTCAAATGATGTCTCGAAACCATATGCCTCAACATATATATCCTTCTTTCCGAGAGTTAATGAGTCATAGTCATCATTTGCTGCCAAAGCATAATCCTTCTCAGGTATCGGTGAAGTTGTTTCATCCTCAAATACCGCTACAAGCTGTATTCCCTCCAGATCTATATCACTAAGAGGAGTACCCTCAGGATAACTAACTGTTGAAGGAGCATTTACAACCTCAATGCCCACTCTCTGGGAAATGTTTATGATGACATCCTCACCATCCAAAGTTTTAAGAACAGTTCCTTTATAAATAACAACCAGTGTCTTGCTGTCTCCCGTAAGAGGATCTGTGATACTTGTGTCATCAGCAAATGCAACATCAATATCCTCATCATCAGGATCCACATCTATCTCGTCCGTAAGTCCGTTATCATATGTAAATACTATCTTCGCCCCGTCAAGCTCAAGAGTCTCTCCCTCTGCATAGCCTGACTTTGTCGGAGCAGTTACAGTTGTTGAAACCAGCTGAGGCTCATTAACCATCGTTTCAAATGTAGTTGTCTTTTCTCCATATGAAACAGTTACTGTCTGTCCTCCGAGAGTTGTGATATCAAAACCGCTTATTTCCACACCATCTTCAAAGAACTTAACAATCCTTGTATCGCCATCATTATAATTAACAACCAGTTCACCATCAGAGAAATTGTAATCTTCAAAGGTTATATCATTCTGAGGGAATACTGTCTTAGATGGTTCGGTGTATACATCTATCTCATCAACAACCTTCGGAATAACATCTATATAGAAGGATGTTATCTGATAGCCTCTAGCTACACTTCCATCCTCATATTCCTCAACCATATAAGGATATAAAACAAATACTTTATATCTTCCCACCGTATCCGTAGTTACATCTTCTCCGATATAACCTGTATCCGGATCAGTATTAAGCTTATACAGTGCTTCATCCGGATCAAGTACATATGTCTTTCCGTTATCAAATGTACCGTTAATTACAATACCCGTAGGATCAAACTCCTGACCTTCAACATAAGTCAGATTGTCAGGTCTTGTATAGAGCTTTATCTCTTCGAGAGTCTTCTCGGAAACCTTTACGTTAAATGTATCGCTGAATCCATATAATGAAACCGTAATCTCCTGATCTCCATACTGAGATGGATTCGGATCAAATCCCGAGAAATCATCTACAGAATATTTATCAGATGATATCTTCCTCATGGTTCCGTTATCAAAGTTCTCATATATCTCGATGCCTGTAATATCCAGCTCTTCACATTCATCCTCAATATACTCAGTCTTATCAGGAAGTGTTGTAACAGTAATTCCATTTCTCTTTACAAGATAAATAGTAGTCTGCAGACTGTTTTCTACACCATCCTCCGTATAAGTTATTGTTATCACCTGACTGCTCTCAGTACTGTCAGCATCAAAAACAGTTATCATGGAAGGTGTTATATCATATGACTCAACCTCACCGTTGTCATAGTGTACATCTATCTCACCGGTAATATCGGTCTTGCTATAGCTATATACACAGGTATCATTTTCAAGCTGTCCGTCTTTTAACTTTATACTTACAGGTTTTCTTGGGTTAACGTTAATGGTATTGGTAACCTTCACATTGTTACCATGCATATCAACTATATAACCCTCTACAGTGAAGGTGCCGGGTTCGCTGTAATCAGATTCATCTATCTCATCCCAGGTAACCTCCAGCTCACTTGATGTATCATTACTCCAGTTAATAGTGGCTGTCTCAGGCAGCAGATCTGTAGGATTCACTCTTTCAGGAACCTCTATAGTATCAAATTCATCTATACTGACAATATCTGCCGGAAGAGTTGTTATTTCTACCGCAGCTGTTTTACCGAAGCATAATCCGGTAACCTCAAAGTTATTACCCTCCAGAACGTTATAAGCCTCTTCTGAAATCTCGTCCCAGGTAACAGACTCTGAAGACACATCACCATTTGACCAGAAAACGTCTGCTTTCAAAGGAAGTACCGGGGCCTCACCACAGTTTACTGTTATGTATCTGTCATCTTCTTTTACTGCCGCACTATCAGCTGTGGCAGCATTTACATGTATGCCTATGTTGGTAGTTTCCTCATTATATATTCCTGTCAGGTCGTAGTCGCCACCGTCTCTCATATAATATTTTCTGACAGGATCACTTGGGTCATCGTAAGTCGCTGACGGCTCGGCATCAACCCACTCTATATCCTCCTCTGTTACATCGGTGTTTGACCAGGTAACAGTTGCCTTCGGATACTCAGGACAAACACCACTGTCAGTTTCTACAATTTCACCATCATGTTTAAATTCAACATTCGTAACGGTTGCAGGATTTACATGAAGGGTAAATGTTGCCGTCTTTGTTTTATTAAAATAGTAACTTCCTTCTATTTCAAAATCTCCGCCCTCACGGCTCTTATATTCATCCTTCAGTTCCCAGGTCCAGTTTTTATTCGGGTTGGTATATCCTATTCCGTTTGTTAGTACAATACTCAGAACCTCAGGAAGCTCCGGCATCACACCGGAATCCGTTGTCACACTGTCAGTTGACAGTGTAATGCTTTTTATCTGTGCTATAACTTTTATAGTTTGATTAACTGTCAGATTTTTAAATGTACCCACCACATCGAACTGTGTGTTCTGCCAATAACAATACGAATCCTTTGCATAATAATCAGAGTTCATATCAGCCCAGGATACAATAACATCTATCTGTTCTCCGTTAGAAAGATCTGCCTTAACTGTCTTAGGAAGATCAGGCTTTGTACCTGTATTGACGGTGATCATTTCAGGCTCCTCAAGCCCTTCAATAGTTACCCCCTTATCCAGAACAACTATATCAGTAGATGCAGTCAGTGTCTTTGATCCTGTAACTACCTCAACATTTATTGTTGTAGAGCCGCTCTTTTTAGCAGTTATCTTTCCTGTTGCCGGATTTATTTCCGCAATTGAATCATCATCAATACTCCATGTAGCCGGAGTATATACAGGACAATTGTAGGAACCGTTCGAGGATGATATCTTCACAGTTGCCATCAGATCAAATGTCGCATCATCATCAACATATACAACATTATCTCCTGCTATATTTAATGTCACATAATCAGCAAGGACTTCTATCTTCTGTATATAATGCCCATCAAGTCCAACGAATGTCTGATCAAGCTCGCTTGAAGTAGAACTAAACTCACCTGTTATACTCAGATAATTCCCATATGAGGTTGTTGAATAATCCCCCTTGAATGCTGAAATACCCACATACTTGTTATCAGGATCGATCATAGATGTATAATGACCGGTAACATATGAAGCATAATCATCACTTATATAATACTTCTTTTCAGAATACCAGCTTCCACCGTCATCCGAATCATTTTTATTACGTATTGCATTAAGAACCTCTGTATTCCAGGCAATAACCTCACCATTCGACTTAAATCCGTTATATGGTAAAAATGTAGAATCACCTGAAGGTCTGCTATGAGCCCCACGTACACTGCACTCCGCAGCTCTGATCCTGGCTATATTCTCCAAAGAATTAGACCACTTCAGCGGAACATAAGGATAATCTATTCCCAGCTTTTTCCCTGAACCTCTCGGATACTCGATATGCTCATCATAAGCTTCTTTTCTGACCTCGTTCATCAGGTCAAGCATATCATTCTCTTTTGTCGAATAAAATGTACCCTGCACGCCAATCATTATCTTTCCTTCGCCGGCCTCAGAAACATTTGTTTCAAGCACCTGAACCGCGGCCTCGGAATTCTTCTGTATCAAACCACCCAAAAGAATAAACAACCCTGCCATCAGGATTGTAAAAACCACTAATCGTTTTTTCGTTCTTTTATCGCCCATATATTATTTACCCCGCTGAAATTAGATTCTTTTTTTATCAATTTGTTTTCTTCATCATATGAAATAATTATAGATTATTATTAATACTTAAAAATTGCCCAATCATATTAATTGTACCACTTTCCTACATAAACTAAAACAAAAAAGACCGCATTTCTTATAAAAAAATGCAGTCATTTTTGAGTCACTATTGTTCGCCAGAAAGTTATCAGACATATTCCCTGACTTTCACGTACAGCCTGTCCTTTCTGGTGCTGCCCCCTTCTCCGTCAAAGATAAACTTGCCCTTACCTCTGACCGAAACCATATCTCCCTCTTTCAGCGGTCTTGCGTTTGATGTCATGCAGATACCGTTCAGGAATACTTTATTTTCAGAAAAACATTTTATAGACTGTTCTCTGGACATGTTATAGAGTTTTGATATGATGGCATCAATCCTGTTGGAGCTTACTATGATGGACTTTTCCTCCAGCTGGGGTCTGATATCCTCCGGCACCACATCACATTTCTCCACTCTTACATTTGTATGCTTCACATACCCGAGATTTTCCATCACATAATCCGCTATATTATCTATAACAAAGACATAAACTGCCTTATCCTTCCGGTTCTTTCTGATTATTATATCGCCAATCTTCTCTCTTTCGATGCCCAGCCCCACCAGTGAGCCGAGATAATCACGATGAGTCAGTTCCTCCGCATACTTTGCCATAGCCGGATAGATCTTAAGTATGGTTATGGGAAATGGTTCCGTATACCCAAACTCTTCCTCCGACCCAAATCCCACAACACACCGCTCGCATCCGTCCGCTCCGCCATATGCGGACGCTGCGACACTGAACTTACCGTCCATCTCATAATACTCCGAAAGCTGCGCCACATTCAGAAAATCGGTAAAGACATATCGATTCTCCCGATAAGCTTTCTCAGATAATTCAGTTAATCGTTTTTTTACATCAATATTTGTGTCCATTTTCCTTATCACTCAAAAATTATATATATCCCGATACAACTACTTTGTTTCTTACTTACAAACAAACCACATCGTTTCTTACAAACAAACTACATCGTTTCTTACAAACAAACCACATCTTTCTGTCATTTGAAATTTTTCATACATCATGGTAGTATATTACTATGCAAGTGTCAAAAATTCCTTTTGACACGTTTAAAATGAAGGAGGTATTTATCATGCTTATTGTAACAACAAACGAGATTCCGGGAAAAAACTTTGAGGTTATCGGAATGGTTTCCGGAAGCACAGTTCAGGCAGTTAACGCAATCAGAGATATCGGATCAGGTCTTAAGAACCTTGTGGGTGGAGAAATGAAAAAATACACCGAGCTTATGGGTAAGTCTCGTGACATAGCTCTGGAGCGTCTTGAACAGCAGGCAAGCAGCCTTGGTGCTGACGCAGTTGTCGCTGTAAGATATTGTACATCTGAGCTTGCACAGGGTGCAGCTGAAATGATGGTATATGGAACTGCAGTAAAGTTTATTTAAGTCAGTAACATATCTTTACAAAGACAAATAACAAAATAATAACAACACAAAATAATAAGTCGATGAGGATTATCCCCATCGACTTATTTTATTTCAAATTATTATGACCTTTGATACTTATTTCATAATTATTTAAAGTCATACTTCAGTACGGTAACCGAAAGTGGCGGAACATCGATCACGATAGAATTCTTCATTCTGTCAGCAGGCTCTGCCTGTGCTTTTATAACCTTCTTCGGTCCGATATTTCTACCAAGACCGCCGTACTTCTTGTCATCGGAGGAAAGAATCTCCTTGTAGGTTGTGAGGCAAGGAACTCCGATACGATAATCCTTACGTTCTACCGGAACAAAGTTGCAGATGAACATGATCTGATCCTTTGCAGTCTTTCCACGTCTTACAAATGCAACGATTCCGCTGTCTGCATCGTCAACCTTTGTCCACTCGAAGCCCATTACTTCATTATCGTTATAATACAGGGCATCATACTGTGTATACAGATGATTCAGATCTCTTACATAATCCTGAATGCCCTTATGCTTCGGATCATCCAGCAGATACCAGTCGAGAGAACGCGCCTCGCTCCACTCTCTGAGCTGTGCAAATTCCTGTCCCATGAACAGAAGCTTCTTTCCGGGATGTCCTGTCATAAATCCATATGCAGTACGAAGGTTTGCAAACTTATCAAACTCAAGTCCCGGCATCTTGTTGATCATCGAACACTTCAGATGAACAACCTCATCATGTGAAATAACAAGTATATAATTCTCTGCATAAACATATGACAGAGAGAATGTCAGTCTGTTGTGATTGAACTTACGGAAATAAGGATCCAGCTTCATGTACTCAAGGAAGTCATTCATCCATCCCATATTCCATTTGAAGAGGAATCCAAGTCCGTTCATGTCAGCCGGAGCTGTAACTCCCGGCCATGCAGTTGACTCCTCGGCGATGAGGTATGCTCCCGGATTTCTCTCCTCCATAATCTTATTGATATTCTGGAGAAGGGCGATAGCTTCAAGGTTCTCCTTTCCGCCGTCCTTGTTGGCAACCCATTCACCATCTCTCTTACCATAGTCTAGGTAAAGCATGGATGCAACGGCATCAACACGAAGTCCGTCGATATGATACTTCTCTACCCAGAAAAGTGCATTTGAAGTAAGGAAGTTTGAAACCTCATTTCTGCCATAATCAAAAATGTATGTACCCCAGTCAGGATGCTCACCCTTTCTCGGATCAGCATTTTCATAAAGAGCCATTCCGTCGAATCTTCCCAGTCCGTGTGCATCTCTCGGGAAATGGGCCGGTACCCAGTCAAGTATTACACCGATTCCCAGACTGTGCATATGATCTACGAAATAAGCAAAATCCTCAGGTGTTCCGTATCTGGATGTAGGAGCAAAATAGTTTGTTACCTGATATCCCCAGGATCCGTCAAATGGATACTCAGCGATACCCATCAGCTCGATATGAGTATAACCCATATCTACTACATATTTTCCTATCTCCTCAGCATACTCTCTGTATGTATAGAATCCGAAATCCGAATCCTCTATCTTCTTTTTCCATGAACCGATATGACATTCATAGATAGACATCGGCTGCTTCATACGAGCAACTCTGTCCTGCTTCTTGCGGTTATCCATCCAGACCTTATCAGTCCATTTGATATCGGAAATATCAACAACCACATTTGCATTGTCAGGTCTTACCTGATCCTGATTTCCGTATGGATCGGCCTTGAAAAGGATATCACCATAACGGGTTAAAATCTGGAATTTATAAATAGCTCCCGGAAGTACATCAGGGATAAAGAGTTCATAAACGCCGGAGGCACTGTGTATCTGCATAGGGTTCAGTGCACCGTCCCACATATTGAAATCACCCACAACGGAAACCCTTCTCGCATCCGGAGCCCATACTGCAAAGTATGTACCCTTAACTCCGTCTATTTCCATCGGATGTGCACCCATCTTGTTATATACGTCGTAGTTCTTTCCCTCGGCAAAAAGATATGCATCAAAGTCTGTGAACTGTCCTTCAAATGCATAAGGATCAGCACTTTCAACAGTTGTTCCGTCATAATACTCTGTCACAAATCTGTAGTTTGTTCCCTTGAATTTTTTCTTCGGGAAATATATCCCGTAAAATCCTTCTTCGCTTATCTTCTCCATAGGAAGAGAAGTCTTTCCCTTCGGAGTTTTTATAGATACCGTCTGACTATGTGGCTTATAGCACGTAATTACCTGACCATCACCATAATCATGATTTCCAAGCAGATGCTTCGGTGCATTTATCTTGCCATCGATCAGCTCATCATACAGTATCCAGTTTATCCAATTATACAGCTTATCCTTCATGTAACACCCTCCAGTTTTTTTATTTCCGTTTTACTTAAAACCTACACTCCATTTTATCATTTATATGCATTTACTGCAACGAATTACTCTATTTAAGTATATCCGCGAATTACTCCATCTTAAGCGCAACCAGATATACCTTCTCAGCATCATCGACCGTATCGTCATCAGTTGAAAGCGCCCCTTTTATCTCACCGCCGGTCTTCATAAACTGTTCCGGTACCTTGAGGGTTATCTCTCTGTAGCTGTCAGCTCCTATCTTGCATCCTATGACTGAGATATTATCCAGGGAATCCAGCTCAAGCTCTTCTTTTTCAGTTATCAGAACAGGAGTTTTAAACATCCTTATCTCTCCTGCTGTTCTGTTATCTATCCTGAGAACAACTGTGGAGTTTTCAACGGAGTAGCTTTGAATCGATACATCAACCTTCCCGTAAAAGCATGTACACTGACTGGTCACTTCTTTTTCTTCGGTATATTCATCGCTGTTATATGGTTCTTTTATATCTTTATCAGAATCATCTGACTCCCTGCCCCCCGTACTGCCATGATTACTTACTGCACCCGAAGTATCGACATTTGATTTTTTTCCCATGGACATCCATATAACCACACCTATCATGGCCACGGTTATTGTAATGACAGAAGCTATGGCAATTCTGAGTTTTTTGTTCTTTTTCTTTCCGCCATTTATCTCATTTGTCTTCTCATATACAGTCTGACGATCTGACAAAGTTCCTGTAAAATCATTTACGTTAGCAACCGGCACCATAGCATTCTGATCAGGTATCCCCTGCGTATTTGGTATTCTTTGAATGATCAGATTTCCCTGTATACCGGAAGGACTCTGCATAGCAATAATCTGTTCTGTCGTACCCACTGTACCCTGTGCCGGAAGCTGACTATAGTAACTGGTCCGTCCCCTCAGGTCATCCAGTGCATAATTGACAGACTCATATCTGTCATTGGGATTATATCGCATGCACTTCTCAATAACGTTATTTACATTTCCTGTTATCTCATCGGAAGTCGGGGTTTTATAAAATATAAATTCAAGCAGACGTCCCAGAGAATAGATATCAGATCTGTAGTCGGACCTTCCCGTCTCTATAACTTCAGGAGCCGCATAGTCATCCGAATATCCCAGAGAGATTTTTTCGTCTATTCCTCTTGCTATTCCGAAGTCCAGAAAGAATACATTTCCCAGATTATCGACCATGAGATTCTGTGCCTTCAGGTCGGAATAGATCATGCCGTTGCCGTTATTATGAAGAAATCCCAGCAGCTCGCATATCTTAATAGACAGCCTGTATTTCTCCGCGCAGCTGAGAATCCTTTTCTCACAGTACTGATCCAGCGTCCTGCCCTCGATATATTCCATTACCAGATAATAGGTTCCGTTTTCAAAAAATACATCAAGTATCTGAGGAATATTGTGATGCCTTATCCGCTGCAGGTTGTTACGCTCACGTTCAAAAATCTCCTGATTACATTTGTCGGGCTTCATCTCCTTTATCGCAACCCGGCGGTTCAGGCTTATCTGCGTGCCACGATATACATAGCTTGTACCGCCCTCACCGATCAGAAGATTCACTCTGTAGCTTCCCTCTTTCAGCTCTCTTCCTTCCTTGGTTCTGAGCATGTCAAATGTAGGATGGGCGTATACTTCATCCATAGCCCCTGCGATTACAAGCATATTCGCCATCTGGAGCATGAGATTTTTCGTATTCTCATAATTAAGGACTATAGGTCTTTCATCCTCGTCCTGATGAGTCTCTCCGGTAATTATAGTCTCATTTCCGTGAACCGTAAGATTTCTGACCTTTTTATTCAGATAATCAATCTCCATGGGAACTTCAAGTCCGAACATTCTGAGGGCATGAAGCCTCGGTTTAAAACGGTCTCCCGGATCCCAGAAGTGGATTCCCCGACCCTCATATTCAAAGTATAAAGTTGTGATTCCATTTTCAGTTTCATCGCCAAGGAAAAGAGCCTTCGATACATACTCGTTGTATTTGTTGTCCAGCACTATATCCAGCATATTAAATATCTCAATAACGCAGCTCTTATTTATCTGATAGTTACCGGTCTTGCTGATACGGCCATACTGTCTCAGCCATTTCGTGGTGACATTATTTTTATCAGAATAATACTGCTTGCTGACTTTCCTTATTCGATTGGACTCATCATCTCTTGCCATACTCCATATTCTCCGGAAGCAGTGAATCATTTTTTACTGTTTACGGTGCTTACTCAGTTCCCGAAAACCGCATAACTCCGCATGATTATTCTATCACAAACATAAAGAGGAGGCCATACGTTTTGATAGCCTCCTCTTTATATCATTCCCCTCCGGGAGTATTAATCCGATGTCCCGTTATTCAAGCCGGGATTTTTATAAAACCCATATCGCCGATCCTTGTTCCTGTGATCTTTTTATCTGATCTTGTTCTTCTTTGAGATTTTACCTTTCTTCCAACCTTAAACAGTCTGAATCTTCTTTCCTTCTTTTGTACTATCTCAACAACTGTTTCATCAGATGTGATCACCGAAATATCAACATATGCGCTGCCTGTATTCATAACAGCTTCCAGCATCTTTACGATCACTGAGTAATCTACAACCCTGCTCTGCTTCAGATAACAGATAAGTTTATCAAGACGGGCATCGCTAAATGGATTATTCTCCAGTATATCTATCATCATCATTCTGAACAGATAATCTGCATCCCCAAATATATTCTCCACCGGAAGATATATAAATCTCACATCCATATCTGCCTTTCTCACATATACACTGTACTTTGACATGATAATGCGATCCTTGCTGAGGCCACTTCCTTCAAGCTTCTGAACAGCCTTGATCATCTTTATGATCACCTCTGCCATCTCTTCTATACTGTAGAAATCTCTCAGGCATTCATCCAGTCTGTCATAATCCGTTACATCGTATTTATATACATCGACTCCATTTGAAGAAGTAAAGTTCAGTCTTAAGAAACCCTGCATTTCTTTATTACTTATCATATCGCTGTCCGACTGATTTCTATGTTCATTATCACTTGCAATTATCCTGAGATACTTCTGATTTCCCATCATTTCATAATCACTAAACATACTTTTCTCCTCCTTATCATCTTCACCCCACACCTCTATGCGGGATACCTTCCGAAACATCTTTCCCCCAATATGATTTCGCTTTTGTTAATCCTATGATAAGGCAGAGAAGTATATTATTTTTTGCACAAAAATGCCGTTACAAAAGCAACAAAAAAACCTGTTATCCGCACACATAAATGCACAGACAACAGGTGTTTTATATCTATTCTAATTACAAAGAGTTTTAGCGATATTTACGCCATCTTGTTTACAGCAACTGTAAGACGTGAGATCTTTCTTGCAGCTGTATTCTTGTGGAAGACACCCTTCTTTGCAGCCTTGCTGATTTCAGAAATAGCTACCTTAAGGTTCTCCTCTGCTGCAGCCTTATCGCCTGCTGCTATAGAAGCCTCAACCTTCTTTACGATTGTCTTAACTCTGCTCTTTACAGACTTATTTCTCATTTCCTTTTTCTTGTTTACAAGAATTCTCTTCTTTGCAGACTTAATGTTTGCCATGTCTTTATTTACCTCCGGACTATTATCTTTTCTATAAAGTATCAGCTGTGCTTTTTCTAAGCAGCTCTACTTAGCCAAGACACGTTCGATGTATGGGTTAACTACACCGGGCATATAAAACTACTAAACCACAGCAAAAGTCATAATACCAAAGTATCCTTACTCCGTCAAGGTATTTTTAACAAAATTTGTAGTTCTGATCAACAAAACATGTTGGCTTTAGTAAAATCCTTTTAGTTGGCTATAGCAAAATCCTTGCACGCTTTCTGTTCAGAGTTTATACTCTTACTATGGCTAACTCAAAGAAAAAAACAAATGAAAATCCAACAAACAGATCCATGGCTACTGTTAAAAGCCACATAAAAGAAGGGCAATTCTCAAGACTGTACCTTCTTTTTGGTGATGAACCTTATCTTGTCAATCAGTACAAGCATGCTCTCCTCGAAGCACTTATATCTCCTGATGACACCATGAACTTCACCACCTATAACAAGGATTCCTTTGATATAAATGCGGTGATGAACGATGCACTGACGATGCCATTTCTTTCGGAGCACAGAGTTGTCCTTGTAGAGGACAGCGGTTTCTTTGATCTGTCAGACTCGGATTATCTAAGCTCACTTCCTCAGGTACCGGACACAAATGTTATCATTTTCTGCGAGAAAAGTGTTACAAAGAACAAGAAAGCATATCTTCATACAAACAAAAACGAACTCGCTTCCTGTCTGGAATTCAACACTCCTGATATGCAGACACTGAACAAATGGATAATAGGTATCCTTTCCGAAGGTGACATGAAGGTCAGAGCAACCGTCCCTGACAGATTTCTTGACGCCTACGGCGAAGAACGAAATATGTATCTATTAAAAAATGAAGCCACAAAGCTTCATGATTACTGTCTCGAAAAAGGTACTATCCTCGACGAAGATGTGGACATGCTCTGCTCCAACTCCGTCGAAGATAAGATATTTGATATGTGCAAATACATTTCCCAGAAAAAGAGCGCTCAGGCTCTTCAGATCTATAATGACCTTTGCTCCATCAAAACTCAGCCCATGACCATCATATCCCTTATCACATGGAAATATAATCAGCTGAGTCAGGTTAAGCAGCTTCTTAATGAAGGAGCAAATGTAGGTACTATCGCATCAAAGATCAAGCTCAGTCCGAGCTTTACGCGGGATATCATCAATACTGCAAAAAACTATTCTCAGAAAGAAATACTGAGTGCTATCGACCTGTGTTATGACATGCGTCTAGCCATAACCTCAGGAAGACTGCTGGACTACAACGCATCCGAAAAACTTATAGTTACACTTCTTAAAAGATGATACTGTAGTTCTGCTGTTCTATCATTCCATTTGACTCCGAACAGCCTCTTCCTTACTCCCAATGCACTGCTGGATCAGCCACCAGGCACCTGAACAGACAATTGTGTATCCAACTCCTATCATACCACCTCTGAATGTTACAGTAGCAAGTATGAAGATGTTCCAGAAGGTCAGAATCGTAACTATCATTCCAACCACACAAAGAGAGAATACAAATATTCTGTACCTGTTTAACGGTTTCAGATTTTTCCAAAGAAGCACAAATCCTATACCCGAAAGAATAAAGGTTCCCGCAACTCCCAGTTCGTCATTTGACAGATCCAGAAAATCTGCCATCATTACAAGAGAGAACACTGCAACGAAGGAGTACAGTGCCGTTGGAAAAGCTCCTATCATAGTTCTGTAAAGCAACCTTCCCCTTTGTCTTTTTGTATTATTTTCCATAGCCAGAAGAAATCCCGGCAAACCGATATTGAACATGGAAATAAGAGATATCTGCGTCGGTTTAAGAGGAAAATGTAATGAAAAAATGATTGTAAATACAGCCAGTACGAATGAAAATATATTCTTATACAGGAACAGGATTCCGGATCTGGTCATGTTGTTTACGATCCTTCTTCCCTCAGAAACTATATTCATCATACGTGAAAAATCCGAATCCATAAGAACAACCTGTGCAGCCTGCCTTGCCGCATCACTTCCGCTTCCCATAGCTATAGAGCAGTCAGCTTCCTTCATGGCAAGGATATCATTTACGCCGTCTCCGGTCATTGCAACCTTCTGTCCGTTTTTCTTTATAGCCTCTATCAGTTCCTTCTTCTGTTCAGGTTTAACACGTCCGAAAACAGTATATTTCTTTACTGCCTCCAGATAGTCTTCCTCAGTTGTCAGTGTAGACGCATCAACATAGCTGTCCGCATCCTCAATATTTGCAGCCATTGCCACTCTTGAAACAGTCATTGGATTATCACCGGAGATAACCTTTATCTTAACTCCCTGTTCTGCAAAGTATTTAAATGTTTCAGGTGCGGTTTCACGGATCTCATTTGCCATACTTACAAACAGAAGAGGCTTAAAATTGTCTCTGTCATCAAGAGGTGCACTGACAAATGCAAGAACTCTTTCGCCTTTTCCTGTATGAGCCTCAATAAGCTCCCTATTTTCCTCCTGCTGATCCTGTGTAAGAAGAAACTCAGGTGCACCGAATCTCAGACAGCTCTCATCCGTTACTATTTCCGAATATTTAGTCTTTGAGCTGAAAGCCATGACTTCTGATGCATTCAGTTTTCCTCCCGCAGACTCCTCGGAAATATGCTCACGAAGAGCATTCATGGTTATATTGGAATCAGGGATTGTATAGATATATTTAGCCAGCAGATTTTTAGACGCATCAAGCTTAGAATCGTCAGCCTGATTCGGAGTATCAGATTTCGAGCCCTCACCCTGCTTCGGAGAATAAATGTCCGTTACCGACATAGACTCATTTGTTATGGTTCCTGTTTTATCAACGCAAAGCACATCAACTGCTGCCAGAGTTTCTATACTCTTCATATCATGAAGCAGAACCTTCTTTACCGCCAGACGCGCCGCACTCATCGTAAGCGCGATAGTCAGAAGAAGATACAGTCCTTCGGGAATCATTCCCACAACAGCACCTACCATTGACACGACTCCGTCATGCAGGCTTTCTCCATTTATAAAAACAGAACTGAAAACCATAAGAAGTCCTACAGGTATTATGGCTATACCTGCAATCAGGACTATAAGTTCGATATCCTTTATCATCTCTGATTTCTTCTGCTTTACTTCCTTAGCTTTTGCCGTAAGACTTGCAGCGTAGGAATCTATTCCGACCTTTTCTATTTTGGCAATGCATTCACCTGACATCACAACACTTCCTGACATCAGTTCGGCTCCATTTTCCTTCTCAATCTCATCAGCCTCACCTGTCAGAAGTGATTCATTTACGGACACCTTTCCATCTACCACCACAGAATCCGCCGGAATCTGCTGGCCGGCAGTAAGCTTTATATAATCTCCAAGGACCAGCTTTTCCATATCAGTTGTTTGTTCAGCCCCATCCCTGATCGCAGTATATTTTGTCACATCAAGAAGAGCCAGCTTATCGAGCACGGTTTTCGCACGAAGCTGCTGAATGATACCAATGATCATATTAAGAATAACCGCAACCATAAATGTCAGGTTTCGATACGCCCCGACCATGATTACGAGAAATGCAAGACCAAAGAATATAAAGTTGAAATATGTGAAAACATTATTGAAGAATATAGAGCCAACGCTTTGAGAACTACTGTTGGGAAGAACATTTGCCTTCCCCTCCTCTGTCAGGCGAGCTACCTCTTCACTTGTAAGTCCTTTTATTTCCTGTTCCATATTTTTCCTTTTTATAAGATTCTTCGCTTATTACTTCTTTTGCGATTCCACTCTGATATGTATTTTTATTTCGTGGTTTACTCCGCCTCAAAAACGAGTTTCGTGGTTTTATTGGGAATAGTAATTGTCAATTTATCTCCATCTATAACCGCTTTCATATCCACTGTTTTGTCATCAAATTTCAAAGTATATCCATCCTCATCCTCTTGAAGCTTACCGGAGTGTGATTTTTTCATATTCGAGAACACAAAGGTTTTTCCATCATCACATGTAAATTTCGGAGCCTCTTCCATGGCCAGAAATGTCTCATCTGTATCAGTGCTTCCATTTACTGACATCTCTATCAGTTTCCACTTCGAAGTAATCCTTGCATTACCATCAGCATCCTTTGAATCCGATCCGCAGCCTGTCAATACTGTCAGAACTAGAACTGTAAGTAATATGCACACTATTCTTTTCATATTTTTTCTCTCCATGCTGTTTTTCTCCTTGCTGTTTTTCTCCGTTTATTTTTTTAAATTAAAAACCTGTTCAATCATAGAAAAAGAAAAATCCATCATCTCGTTTTTCATATCTAAAAGCGAGTGCTTCCGTAGATTCCGGTACAAGACTCACATCACCGGATTTATCCTCCGGACAATATGCACTTACCCAGAAACCGTCTTCATACCATTTTATCTGAGGGGTAAAATCTTCTTCATATGTATAGAAAGCTCTGAAAAAATAAACCTTATCATCTTTAAATGTAGTTGCATAATGCTTAAACCCGCTTGAATTTCCATTTGAATCAACATCGCCTCCCGCATCTATTATCTCACGGGTTCCGTCATCACTTACGAAGACAACCTTCTTCGACATTTTATCATGATTACCAATCAGCGATAACATCAGATAACTAAAGCAGACAAAGCATGCTGCAATAAGCACGGTCATGCATATCTTAACAACGGATTTTCTGCTCTCAAAAAAAAGATTCGCTGAGCATATAATACCGCACAAGCAAAATACCCCAACAAAAACTGTATCCCAGAAAACTCCATTATAACCATGCCAATATGCCTGAGCATCAAACAAATACCTTCCCGGGTGAATCCTCGACATTATAACTGCGACCACCCCGATGGCAAAAGCAATCCTACTAATGATTATCCGTTTCTTATTCACGCTTCACATATAATCCAATTATCTATTGATAATCCGATTATACGTTGACAATCGGATTATCTGCTGTCAATTGGGTTATTTCCTTTCTCTCAGATATTCTCTCATGGTTTTGAGACGCTAAAATAATACCTGCACCTCACTTCACTGAAACTCAATAACGATGCCTCACATCACCGCCATACATAATAACACAAATAAGTGATTTACAACAGATTAGTTTTCTTCGATTGTCTTTCGAGAAACCCGATTATATTCTGAGTTATTTTGCTCCTATCGCTATAGTTTTAGCTTCGTCGAATATACTCATCATATTCTCTTTTCCACCGTTCGTGATCCTCCTGCGTGATAGCTCGTATTACTTTACACGGATTACCGGCCGCCACAGAATGGCTGGGAATATCTTTAGTAACAACTGATCCGGATCCTATAACAACGTCATCACCAATCGTCACGCCCGGATTGATAACAACATTTCCTCCAATCCAAACATTGGATCCGATGGTAACAGGCTTGGCATACTCAACCTCTGTATTTCTTATCTCGGCATCTATCGGATGTCCGGCTGTGTATATGCTCACATGTGGTGCAAGAAAAACATTGTCACCAAAACGCACGTAATTCTCATCAAGAATCGTCAGATCTGTATTTGCATAAAAATGTTTTCCAAAGAACACCCTATCTCCATGATCAAAATATACCGGAGGAGTAAGTACCATATCCTCGGGCGCACTTCCAAAGCATTTCATAAGTCTTTTCAAAGGTTCTCTGTCATGCCAAAACTCAGAATCATTGAAATCCTTCTGAGCCTTATGCACCTTACTCCATGCATCTGAACCGACCTTAAACGGCGAGTATAGTTTGCCGGCTATCATTCTATTCCATTCAAATTCATTTACCATAATCCACATCTCTCCATTATTTGATTATCCTGAAATATAACGTTCTATCACATCATCCCAGCAAAAGCGAATTAGCACATATATCCCTTGAACCGGAAAGTTCCGGAAGATATATAACGCCATCGAACAGAGTTGAATGTCCATTGCAATCAGGATAAGGCGACGGATAATTGCAAGTGGCAATAGCCAGCATATTTTCATAGGCTCTACCCCGAAGTTGTGAGAGTCGATTCAATTCCATCGGACATGCATTAGGAACCAAAAGGAGTTCTGCTCCTTTCAGCATTAGAATCCGCGCACTTTCCGGAAACTGTTTCACAAAAATGCTCTCACTTAAATTCCTACCGGGAAGAAGCTGTACAAAAGCTATCTTTACTTTCATTTTCTTTATTCCTTTAGTCATTGTCGTTTCCTACAACCCAACATAATTTCTCAGCAGGCACAACTTTATATTCTCCAACGCCTTTGCCAATACGAAGATAGACATTATTAATACCTGCCTGAATGATCATCCTGGCGCATAGCGGACATGGATTAGCTTCATGAATTGAACTATCTTCCGGATTAATACCTGTTAGATATAGATCAGCTCCTATCGTCTGTTCTCTGGAACAGTTAAGTAATGCGTTCGCCTCCGCATGAACAGCTCTGCATATATCATATCCTTGACCTTGATGCAGATTCTTTTCCTTTCTTGGACAATATCCAATATCACAGCAATTCTTCTTTCCTCTTGGAGCACCATTATATCCGGTAGAAATCACGGCATCATCTTTTACTATAACGGCTCCATATTTTCTTTTTATACAAGTACTGCGATAAGCAAATACTTCAGCTGCATTTAAATATGTATCAATTTTGGTAACTCTATCTTCATTTGAATTTGTTATTACCATTTCTTCTCCTTTACAATATCCTGGAATATCAATCTACATGATACATTATCCTCAACCTCTGAGCCTCATTGGCAGAGAAGCCGAACCTTTCATAAAATGGTATCTTATCCGGCATAGCACATAGTTCAACAAATATATGTGTATCAGGAACACCATGTTCATTAATAAACTTAAGCAGCTCATTAATCAGAATTCTGCCAATACCTTTTCCCTGGTATTCAGGCAATACTATAACATCTTTAATATAGTAACTAAGCCCCATATCCCCAATAACTCTTGCCATAGCAATAATCTTTTCTCCATCAAATATCGAAACTCTAAACAGAGTATTATTCATCGCAAGCTTTGTCTGTTCTAAAGATGGACCTTCACCCCATACAGATTCCCACATATGAATAAACTCCTGTGCTGTTAATTCATTATGCTTTATTATCCAATCATTCATATAACAATCCCCTATAAAAATTAAATCGAAATATAGTTCCCCTCGAACCATATCTTATACCAACACATAATACATTTCCCATTATAACCTAACACCTATTTTCTTACTATACAAATCTCGTCATAAAAGTGTCCGAAAACACGCCTTAATATCTTCTTTCATAACCAAGCGTTTTTGCAAATTGCGAAATCATTTTTCTCAGCACTTTTGTGTTAAGCGGTTGCTTCCCCGTCTCAAAAGTCCAAATCAATCTGTCGTGCTGATAGAATCCATACTCCTCATATTTACTCATCTTTAAAAAAGCATCATTTCTATAATCCATATCATCCATCATCCCAAAGTGTTCCCAGTATATTTCGCGCCGATTTTTAATATCCAGCAGGGTAAAATCAGGATGAATCGTCCACGTCCCCAACTTAAGAGGTTTCTCATATAGAAATGGAATCTCTATCTCATCTAGCATATCAGCAATTATCATCTCCGATTTCGACCGAACTCTAACTCCTTGCCTAGTAAAAAACTCCGGCGAATTCTCCTTAAATGACATTTTTTCATATGTCTGTTCTTTCCATTCCCGTATGTAACTCGTATCATCACAGTATACAGGAGGTACTAAGGCATATTTCCCTCGACTCATATTTTCCTCAACCCAATTAAAAGGATCTCCTGACCATGTTTCTTTTAACTTACCCAAACATTTTATGTCCTGTTGCAATTTCTCCGATAATTTTTCATAATATTCAATCAGGGCTAAAATCTTTGCTTTCTCAATTTCATCTTTACTTATATATTCTCTTTCTTTTTTTGGTCCATTCCATCTAACATAGTACTGATATGTATTTCCATGTTTTATCGCATGCAATCTTGCTCCGTCTGGCAACTTCTTTTTAAGTCCTTTCAATTCTGCCGATACCTTATCATAATAATCCTGATAAAATTTCATCTCACTTTCTATCTCTTCAATCCTTATCAAAGCATAGCTCCTTTCAAAATCATTTATTCATTTTAACCATTTCAATCATTTCAATCATTTCAATCATTTCAATCATTTCAATCATTTCAATCATTTCAATCATTTCAATCATTTCAATCATTTCAATCATTTTAATCATTTCAATCATTTCAATCATTTTAATCATACAAATAATCTAAACATCCATTCCTTACTATTCGTCACTACCCCTTACTATTGATTACTATATCCATACCATCCCTCACTATAACTAAGACGCCTGCCCCCCACTCAAACGCCTGTTTTCAACCCCCCTGGCAACACTTTTCGCCTTTTCTTTCTTTTTTGTTGCTTTTCCCTCCTCTCGACCGCCTGTTTTCAACCCCTCTGGCAACACTTTTCGCCTTTTCTTTCTTTTTTGTTGCTTTTTCCTCCTTTCGACCACCTATTTTCAACCTCTCCGGCAACAATTTTCGCCTTTTCTTTCTTTTTTGTTGCTTTTTCCTCCTCTCAACCACCTATTTTCAACCTCTCCGGCAACACTTTTCGCCTTTTCTTTCTTTTTTGTTGCTTTTCCCTACTCTCAACCGCCTATTTTCAACCTCTCCGGCAACACTTTTCGCCTTTTCTTTCTTTTTTGTTGCTTTTCCCTCCTTTCGACCGCCTGTTTTCAACCTCTCCGGCAACAATTTTCGCCTTTTCTTTCTTTTTTGTTGCTTTTCCCTCCTTTCGACCACCTGTTTTCAACCCCTCTGGCAACACTTTTCGCCTTTTCTTTCTTTTTTGTTGCTTTTTCCTCCTCAACCTCTTGATCATTCAATATTCAATAATCACCGCTCCATCCAGATCCGTACGATATATGAAGCTTCCTTCTTCTTTCAATCTTTCCAGAGTTTCCGGAGCAGGATGGCCATACATGTTGTTCTTTCCGCAGGATATAACCGCTATGTCCGGATCATAGCCTTCAATAAACTCTTCAGATGATGAATACTTTGAACCATGGTGTGCACATTTTAGAATTCTTTTTCTTTGATGGTCATCCGTAAAATGTATCTTCTTTTCAACTTCTGAACCGATATCTCCGGTATATAAAATCTCAAAATCCGAATTCTTATTAGCGTTCTTTTCTAAAGCAACAACAGCTTCATCATCAGCTTCATCATCAACTTCATCATCAGCTTCATCATCAGCTTCATCATCAGCTTCAATACCCTTATTTACATACTTCAAAACAAGCGAATAATCGTTTCCGCTATGACTCGCAACCTCCTTGGAATAACTCAAAGAATCATCTCCGGAATCACTCCAAAAATCATCCACGGAATCATCTCCGGAATCACCTCCGGAATCACTCCAAAAATCATCCACGGAATCACTCCAAAAATCATCCACGGAATCATCTTCGGAATCACTCCAAAAATCATCCACGGAATCACCTCCGGAATCACTCCAAAAATCATCCACGGAATCACCTCCGGAATCACTCTCAAAACCGTCTCTGGAATCATCCACGGAATCGCCTCCGTATTTATCCCCGTCAACACTCTCCGCAATCTCACGGGTTGGATACAAAACTTCAATTTCATCTTCCACCACATCTCCTTCCTGAAGTTCCAAAATGTTTTCTTCTCCCACAAGTGTTTCAATTCGTTCATACACTTCATCACGCATCGTTCCTTTGGCAAATGCAACTCCTCCGACTTCAACGCCATACTTTTCCTTATTCTCCAGAAGATATATAATCCCGTTCACGTGATCCGCGTCAGTATGAGAAATAAAAATCATATCCACCCTGCTCACTCCGTAATACTTTAACGCCGGAAGCAGCACATATTGTCCGACCTTATCACTCGACGATGATCCGCAGTCAACGATATAATTCCTATCAGCTGTGTGAATGATAGAACCATCACCCTGCCCGACATCCAGAAATACAACTGCCTCACTTCTCTTATTAACAAACCATGTAAGTGCGATCATCACAATCATTAAAGTAACCTGAACTATTACGACTTTCATATATCTTCTCAAATAATTGTTACTACTTCCCTCACTTTCACCTATCCTTCTTTTACCATCTCTTATACGTCTTCCTTTTTTACCTTTATCAACACTTAATCCTTTCACCCTATCCCTGTCTCTCCTCAACCTCCTGTAAACGCAAAACAGGATCAGACTTACACATAAGTAAAATGTAATCATCAGCCACAGTTTCATATGCCCCGTTATGATCACCGAGCCCGGCAGCTTCAAAAACAGCCCGCACATCATCTTATAAAATCCGATAATCCGGGAACATATGTACCTGACCCCGAGACAGACCATCCTTATGGGATATAGATTACCGGCAATATAACCAAGCACAGCAACAAACATCCCACCGGCAACAACTATCGTGAGTAATGGAATGATAATGAAATTAAGTGCAATGGCATAAACAGGAACCTCATAATATCCACTGATGATCAGCGGAAGCATCCAGATGTTTATAGACAGCACTGACAGAAGTCCGGCTGAGTACTTCTTCATATATCCCCTCATCCTTTCGGGCAGCTTGAGAAATCTTTCCTTCCCGAAGATCACATCATAAAAAACCATTCCGGTATGAACGCCCAAAATGGCTGCAAAGCTCATCAGTAGTCCTGTTGAAAATATGCAGTCAGGATTTATTATCATCATTATCAGAAGGGCTTCTATCATACTCGTGGGAATATCCGGAGATCTGCCAAACACAAATGACATCTTAAGAATCACTACCATAATTACCGCCCTTGTCGTTGCCGGCGAAAATCCGGTAAATAGGCCATATACGATAATGAAGATACAAACTATAACACACGCCTTTTTCTTTCTTATCCTCAAAAGAGCAAGAAGCCATGAGAATATTCCTGCTATCAAACCCACATGTAGTCCTGATATGGCAAGAATATGCGCTATACCACTTCTCTGAAAAAGCAGCTTGGTGTCACTGCTTATATCAGATCTGTCTCCCAGAATCATTGTCTTAAGTATTGCTCCATCCTCAGCACCAAAATATTCATCAATAGTATCCCCTAGCTTTAGTCTCATCCCGCTTAGAAAAACTCTGAACTTATTCTCTCTCGTTGGGTCTATCTCAACGCTATCGGGAACTATCTCGCATTCCACACCAAGTCCGGCATAGTATTCCCGGCTATCCATGCTTCCGGGATTTGTACTGCCTTTTATTTCCTGCAAAGTTCCTGTTATTTTTATATATTTACCCGGGAGATATCTTCTTATACCATCTATATCTCCTTCCGGATTCATATTCTTCTTTTTCGTCAACTTCGTATTATCTGAATCTTCTGTTTTCTCTGTGTTTTTTTTATTCTCTATCTTCTCCGCATTATATTTTTTATCTGTATATTTCTTATCTGCATTTTCCGTCTTCACATACGCCAGCATCCTTCCGTCATCGCATTCCAGCATCAGCCTAACGCCACTTTCTGTTTTCTCTGATTTATAAATGTATGCAGAAACACATACCTTCTCACGGGACTCCGCAAGCTCGGTCAATCTTCCGCTATCCGAGTAATATCCATATCCCCACAACGCTCCCATAGGAAGGCACAAAAAAAGCAACATACTCAAGCATTTTTTTTCTTGCCTGAGAATGTTGCTTACCAGAATCAAAACTATTAAAGTAATAATCCCTGCAGAATACGCAAAACTATTCTGCGCCAGCCGGTATATTAGTTCACCCAAAACGAACATCACACCGGCCGTAAGTAGCGGTCTCTTCACCTATTCTAATCTCCCTTAATCTTTCAGTCTCTCTATCTCTCTATCTCTTTATCTCTCTATCTCCCTATCTCTCTATCTCTCTATCTCTTTTTCTCTTGTTCTCTTTTTTCTTTTCTCTTTTTTCTTTACTCTTTTTTCTTTTCTCGTTATCTTTTATCACATCAATCCTTTTCAACTTCATAATAATAAAATGAAGCATCTGTATATGTGGCATCCTCTATCTGTTTTCCGTTCTCGTCGGAAACAACAAGGATAACATTTCCGATATTAAGCTGTGTTACACTTCGAATAAGTGCTGCTTTATTCAGCAGAAGTTCTTCCTCCGTAAGTGGAGTAACCTCGGAAATAAACAGTGTCACATTTCGATCTCCGTCAATCAGATATTTATCTATGCGAAGCTTATCCTGAATCTGTATCTTTTCTATTATCTCATCAAGTGATGCTGACAGGTTATCAGGCTGCATCAGCTGATACCTTTCGGGATCCGGTTCAACAGACACATCAGTCGTATGGTACAGCTGGACAGTTCCGGTCTTATTTACCACACCTTCCACCTTGCTATCCTTCGAACCATCCACTCCACAACCTGAGACTGCAAATAGCATCAAACAAGCTAGCAATAGCAAAACCATCCTTGATGCATAGATACGCACAAACCCTAAACCATATGAAGTTTTATATTTCACTTTATTACGCATCTATCCATTCGCTTTCTACTAAATCATACTATCTTATTACTGTCTGTTTATCTCAACTGTTTATCTCAACTGTTTATCTCAACTGTTTTTCAAATCATATCCCGCTCATCTCTGCCATCAGAGACGGTTATCAATTCCCAACCTGGTTTGTCTTGAGATTATTTTCCAGCGGAATCTTAACCGTAAATGTAGTTCCTTTTCCGGACTCACTGTACAGCTTGATAGTTCCTTTATGAGCATTTATGATGCTTCTTGTTATGGAAAGACCCAGACCGGTTCCACCGGTGTCTCGACTTCTCGCCTTATCAACTCTGTAAAATCTATCAAACACTCTGTCCTTTGCATCATCCGGAATACCAACACCGGAATCCGCAACCTTTATATAAAAATACTTATGATCCGTATTCAGACTGCATTTGATCCAGCCGTTATCGACATTATACTTAACCGCATTTTCTATAAGATTTGATATGGCAAGTGAAAGCTTAACCTGATCCACGTCCGCAACAACTTCCCTGTAGCACTCATATTTCATATCGATACCACGCTGCTTTGCCAGCGGACTGACGGTCTTGATAATGGTCTTCATCATTTCATTGATGTCGGCCTTTTCCATATTCAGTTCCTTGTTATTTGAATCTGTACGGACCAGTGTGAGCAGATCATTGATAATCTTAGTTTCTCTGTCTATCTCATCAACGATATCCGTCATAAACTCCTTATACTCTTCCGCAGTGGCAGACTCATTCTGTGTAAGTGACTCTGCAAGAACCTTCATGGAAGTGATAGGAGTCTTAAGCTCGTGAGACACGTTCGAAACGAATTCATTTCTCGTCTGATCGATCATGGCAAGCTTGCTCATTACATCATTATAATTCTCGGAAAGGACCTGTATCTCGATAAAGCCTTCATTCTCCGGAAGCTTCTCGGAAAGGTTACCAAGGGCCGTATGCATTATCTGCTCATTTACATTATTAAGGTCTCTTACGGACCGCTTGGAAATGTAAATGATGAGAAGCACATCTATCAGAAGAAGAACGCCCAGCATTACCACGAGTACATTTCTGACGTCATCAATCTCACCACGAACCTTCGATAGTGAGACACTGAAAATAATAACTCCATCCACATTACCGGCGTAATAAACCGGCGTAAAGGTTGTAACCTCTTTATTATTCTCGAACTCCAGCTTCTTTTCCCTGCCGTTCATAACATCCATTATATCTTTATTAATGATGTATGAACCGTTATGATTACCGGCAGTATCACAGATTATCCTGTAATCACGGTCAACCACAACTATCACTCCATTCTGAAATCTGGCAAGAGACTGTGTTCTGTTAATAAATCCCGTATGAAATTCAGTCTCCTTCATTCCGACATCTTCTACAATATGAGACAGATCAGTGACACTGTCATTCATACTGTCCTTAACAGATGATATACGTCTGCTGGAGAAAAGCGAAACCGTCGCATACACTACTGCACCGAGAGACAATGTCACGATCAAAACCATCGATATTAAAATGTAAGTTCTTATCCTGATATTTTTCATCGGTGCCTAACCTTCTAACTACCTTATAACAATCAGCCCACTACCAACCATGCAGCAATCAGCTTCCCATCGATCATACAGCGATTAGCTTTCTACCGCTTTATAAGCTTCCTCGTAAAATGTTTCCTGTGCATTTACAGCAGGCTTAGCATGCTCTACATATGTATAGTTTCCATCCTTGCCCATCTCTCTTGCCTTAACATTGTCAGACATCAGGAGATTGAACATGTCTCTTAATCTGTTCTTTATATCCGGATCATAAATCGGCGTTGCAACTTCCACACGTCTTACGGTATTTCTTGTCATAAAGTCTGCCGAACCGATATACATTTCCTCACGCTCACCCTTACCGAAAATGTAAATACGTGAATGCTCAAGGAATCTTCCGACTATACTTATGATCCTTATATTCTCCGTTTCATCCTTGATTCCCGGAATGAGACAGCAGATGCCACGGACAACCATATCCACCTTTACACCTGCACGTGATGCTTCGATCAGTCTGTCTATGATCTTCTTATCTGTGAGAGAGTTTATCTTTACTCCGATGTATCCCTCTCCTCCGTCTTTAGCTATCTGTATCTCACGGTCTATCTTATCAATAACTTTATTCTGAAGGCACTTTGGTGCAACCAGCAGATGCTCTGTACGCTTCATAACGTCGCCCATCGAAAGAGCATTAAATACTCTTGCAGCCTCTGCTCCTATCTTCTGATCTGCAGTCATCAGACTGAGATCTGTATAAAGTCTTGCAGTCTTTTCGTTGTAATTTCCTGTACCGATCTGAGTCACATAAACTACTTCCTTATCCTGTTTCATAGTGATAAGGCAGAGCTTTGAATGAACCTTGAGACCGTCCAGACCATAGATAACATTACAGCCTGCATTCTCGAGAGTTCTGGACCAGCCGATATTGTTCTCCTCGTCAAATCTGGCCTTCAGCTCTACAAGAACATCAACTTCCTTTCCATTCTCCGCTGCATCAACAAGAGCGGATACAACCTCACTCTGTTTTGCCAGTCTGTAAAGAGTCATCTTTATAGATACCACATTCGGATTGTTAGCAGCCTCCTTCAGCATCTTCAGGAAAGGATTTATGGATTCATATGGATATGAAAGCAGCTTGTCCTTCTCAAGCACCTGAGGAAGTATCGGCTTTGAAATATCAAGGCAGGCAGGTTTCTGCGGTACCTTCTTCTCGAAGAAGTTCTCCTTATCATGTCTCAGAGAATCCTCTATATCAAATACAAATGACATATCCAGCGGTGCATTTGTCAGGAATATCATTTCCTTATCGATCTTAAAGAAGTTTGCAACGCTCTTTACAATCTTCTTATCTATATCTCTCGTATACTCGAGTCTCACCGGCTCAAGCTTTCTTCTGAGCTTGATAACCTCTGCCATGTGATCTCTGTAATTCAGTTCCTCATCATATACCTTGTCTGCATCGATGTCGGCATTACGAGTCACACGAACCAGCGACTTGCTTGCGATATTATATCCTGTGAATACTTCTCCGAGGAAATGTAATATCAGCTCCTCAGCCAGCATATAAGTACCCCTGTTATTCGGAATCTCAATAAGTCTTGAAAACATTCCGTTGCTGCATGGAACGATACCGTATCTGTTCTTGCCCGACTTTGTCTCAAGCAGAGCCGTAGCACATATTTCCTTATTCTTTATAAATGGAAATGGACGCTTTTTACTTATAGTATATGGGGAAAGAAGCGGAAGTATCTCCCTCTGGAAATAATCATGAAGGAACTGTCCCTCCTCCTCTGCAAGCTCGGAAAACTGCGCTATCTTTACACCCTTTTTCTCAACCTCCTTCATCAGGCGGTGATAGGACTCATCCTTTCTGATACCCAGTTCACGAACGCGGTCACGGATAGCCTCCAGCTGCTTTGATGCAGACATATTTGTTTTATTTTCCTTGGGATCATCCTCAAGAAGCATCTGATCATGAAGTGAACCTACTCTGACCATAAAGAACTCATCAAGATTTGTCTGATAGATGGACATGAAAGTAAGTCTCTCACATAAAGGATTTCTTTCATCCTCAGCCTCTTCAAGAACTCTTTCATTAAATCTAAGCCATGATAATTCTCTGTTTTGATATAGCTTTTTCACAATAACACCCCTTCCGAATTTTTGATTTGTAACTCCGAAAATAACACTTCCGCCATTATAACACATTATGAAAATATATGCCATACGAGACGACATGTGAAACACCAACAAATCAACATGTGAAACGCCAATAAATCAACATGTGAAACGCCAATAAAACAGCATGCGCCCACCTCCCTCAAATGGAAAAGCGGGACAGAGGAACTATGCCTCTGCCCCACTTTAAATGGGAATGTATAATGAAGTAATCCCTTAGGGATTCGATGTTTCACCGACACCATCCACCTTGATGATGAACTTTGTCTTTCCTTTCATGTCTCCGCGTACTCCTGCGAATGACTGATAATCTCTTCCTGCCGCTTTGACCTTATTTACATTATCAACGAAGTCATTAACTCCGTCCTCTGTTTCATTCAGTTTATCTATAACCTTATCCGTTGCATTTCCAAGCTCTGAGGCACCATCGTTTAGCTTTCCGTTGTTCTGTACCAGTGTATCTGTTCCGGCCTTGAGTGTTCCCACTCCATCCTTCAGAGTCTTTGTACCGGTATAGAGCTGCTGGGATCCATCCTTCAACTGTGTCATACCACCGCTTAATGTTGATGCTCCTGTGCTAAGTGCATCTGTTCCGTTTGCCAGCTCAGATGCTCCGCTGTTTAACTGACCGATACCGGTTGTAAGTGATGATGAACCATCAGCCAGCTTCTGTGTTCCGTCCTTCAGCGCATCAAGCTGTGTTGAGAATGATGACATCTGGTCTCCCACCTTGCCCAGTGTTACCTGTGAACCGGCCTTTGCATAAGCGTTTGCTACATTTGTTACTGAACCTGAAACTGTACCGTTAAATTCATCTCCTCCAAACTGTGCTGTAAGTGTCTGTGAGAATGAATTGAACTCTGTAAGATATGTTATATATTCATCAGCATAACCTGAACCATAGCCTGTACAGTATGCTGTTCCGTAGCCCTCTCCGTATGCACCGCAGAGTGATTGTGTTATCTGAGCGATAACTGCCTGCTGCGCCGGATCAGTCGGATCAAATGCATCACCATAGATTGACTGAGCTATAGCAACTGCATTTCCCTGTGCAGCCCCTGCATAATCTGTTGCAGCTGCTGCTGCCTTTGACTGTGCTGTTGCTGCCTGATTCTGTGCTGCTGTCTGTGCTGCTGTCTGAACTGCTGCATCTCCGCTTGTCTTATATGCTACTACCTGTCCTACTGTTGAAGGTGTTACTGAATTTGTAACTGCAGTATTTATGGCACCACCGATCTCGCCGCCTACATAGGTTGCTGTATCCTGTCCCAGATATCCTTCAGCTGTGCTCTTTATAGCTGCCTTTGTCTCTTCGTCAGCCTCTCCCGGATTCATGCTTGAGATATCAGGAAGCTGAACCGCCTGAACCTTTTCATTCAGCTGTGCAGCACCATCGCTTACCTGCTTTGCGCCGCTGTAAGCAGAAGCTGTTCCTGTGCTGAGCTGCTTAGCACCGTCGTTTAACTTGGTTGCTCCATTTGCCAGCTCCGATGCACCATCTGCTGCTGTATTAACACCATTACTCAGAGTTCCTGCACCATTACACAGATCTGTTGTTCCTGTATAAAGCTGATTTACTCCGTTTGAAACCTTTTCAACTCCGCCTGTATAATCCTTAACTCCGTTTACAAGGGAATTCATACCATTCTGATACTCATGTGAAAGATCATTTATTTCTTTTTCAACATCAGATATATCTATATCTTCCTCAGAACCGATATTCTCAGCACTTGCTACAGTTATCGACATACCTAACTCAAAATTCTGAACATCAGCTTCTACTGTGAAGCCATCAGGAAGAACTATATCCTTCTTATCAAGCTCAAGGCTCTCTGTGAGTCCCGGCATTCCGTAGCCTATAACTATATATCTGCTTCCATCGGAAATGATCTTTGCATGCTCTGCCTCAACATTTGAAAATGTATCCAGATGAAGTATCATTCCGGTGCCCATGAGAAATGGAACACAAACTCCATTTTCTTTACAGTTATTTATATATTTATACTCTATCTTTACATGGCCGCTCTTACCTGCAAGTTCATCCGGAGAGATCTCTTTACCGTCCAGTGTGTATTTAACTGATACTGATACAGGTGACTGCTCCTCAGTTCTTCCCTGATAATAGATATCATTTCCACCGGCCTTCCATGTAAGCTTCTTTCCATCCTGTGAAAATGTTTCGTCACCTTTTACATTTTCTATATCCGAAAGGTCGCTCACATCCTGAATCTCATCCTTCTTTTCCGGGTTCTTCAGCCATTCATCTACTATGGTTTCTTTCTGATTTCCGGATGCATCCGAAATAACATATACAGTCTCTTCCTTGTCGGCATCTGTTTCGGAACCGAGTCCAAGTGAATCAGAAATAACATTTGTTATATCACCCTCCTCATTCTGAGCGAGGGCCTTTTCCTGAGTGATAGTTTTAGCTTCATCGTCACTGCCGCCGCATGCAGCCAGGCTTCCTGCCATCATGACACACACGAAAGCCGCTACCACTTTCTTCATATTTCCCTTATAAAATTTCCTCATTATACTTCACTCCTTGTTTATATTCACCATTTATAACAATTACGCAAGTCTGTTTATCTTCTCAACTTTGCTTTCCTTCACACGCATCTCACCCCTCAAGCCCTTAAAGCCGCTTGTGGAACGAATGATCAGTCCGTCAAATACCTTCAGTACTGCAGGAAGGAGAAGTGTTACTACAAACATACTTATTATTGCACCTCTGGACATCAGCATACATAGCTGACCGATCATATCTATCTTTGAATAGACTGCCACGCCTATGGTAGCCGCAAAGAATGAAAGCGCACTTACAAATATTGAATTGATGGAACCACTGAGTGCTCCTGTTACAGCTTCGTTCTTGTCCGAACCGCTTGATCTCAGATTCACATATTTAGTCGTCATCAGGATCGCGTAGTCAACGGTTGAACCCAGCTGTATGGTACCTATAACTATGGAAGCAACAAATGGAAGTACCGTTCCCATGTAATGTGGTATAGCCATATTTATAAAGATTGCAAATTCGATAACTGATACAAGCAGTACCGGAAGTGAAAATGATCTGAATACAAATATAATAATTATTCCGACCATTATGATAGATACCCAGTTAACAACCTTGAAATCTCTGTCCGTTGTCTTGATAAGATCTACCGTACAAGGAGCCTCACCTATCAGCATTGCCTTTTCATCATATTTATCGAGGATTCCATTTATCTTGTCACACTGTTCATTTACCTCGTCAGTAGCAATCTTGTACTCTGACATAATGAACAGCAGCTGGTACTCTCCGTCATCAACTATACTTCTTATATGTTCGGGTATCATTTCCTTCGGAACTCCCGCACCCACCAGAGACTGAATTCCGATAGTTGCTTTAACACCCTTTAATCCATCTATTTCATCTGTAATTTTTCTTACTGTTTTATCATTAAGATTTGAATCAAGCAGGATCATATGAGTGGTGTTCATATGGAATTTTTCCTGCAGCTTATCATTAGCCTGTATACTTCCGAGTTCCTTTGGAAGTGTACTGTCCAGATTGTAATAAACCTCATTATGAGACTGTCCGTAATATGCCGGAACGATAAGCAGTGCAAAAAGTATAAGTCCGATGTAGTAATGCTTTACTATCCATTTGCTTATCTTTGAAAAATCAGGAACTATCGGTTTATGCGATGTTTTCTCTATAGCCTTGTCCAGCACAAGTATCAGAGATGGAAGTAATGTTACACAGCAGATAACTCCGATCACAACTCCCTTTGCCATAACAATACCCATATCAAGTCCCAGGGTAAATGTCATAAAACAAAGTGCCACGAAACCGGCAACTGTTGTTATGGAACTTCCCACAACCGATGAAAAGGTTTTCTCTATGGCCACTGCCATAGCATCCTTTTTGTCAACTCCCGGAACCTTTTTCTCTTCGCAGTAGCTGTGCCACAGGAAGATGGAATAGTCCATGGTAACAGCCAGCTGAAGAACCGCCGCCAGAGCCTTGGTAACATAGGATATCTGTCCCATAAATACATTTGAACCAAGATTGTAAATGATTGCGAATCCGATACTCATAAGGAACAGTACCGGAATAAGAAATGAATCCATACTTATAGTAAGAATTATCAGACAAAGCACTGCAGCTATCGCGATATATGCGGGAATCTCTTTGTCACTGAGATTCTTTGTATCGATAACTATCGCCGACATACCTCCGACATAAACATGATCTCCTGCAACCGCTCTTACGTCCTCTACAGCCTGAAGAGTTTCATCTGCAGATATGGTGGTATCGTAGAAGACCGCCATCATCCGGGCGTCGCCATTTGCAAATGCATCCTTTAATCTGTCAGGAAGCAGTCCTACAGGAACTATCCCCTGTGAGAATGATGCATAGCTGACCACCCTTACAACATGATCAACCTTTTCAACATCCTCGGCCATCTTTGCTATATCCTTATCCGCCATCCCCTCTGTTACTACCAGAGAAAAAGCACCTGTTCCGAAATCGTCGGCCAGTATCTGCTGACCTTTCATAGTCTCGAAATCCTCGGGCAGGTATGTAAGGATATCATAGTTTGTTCTTGTGTTGAGATAGCCAAGCGCTGACGGTATCAAAAGTATGATCGACAGTATGAGGATCGGTATCCTTAAGTTTACTATCTTCTTTCCAAACTTCATTATCATCCCTCCTGTTTTATTTTCCCATTGGCCATAGGATAGTACGGGCTTTCGATTTTGTAATTAGACAAAATAAAAATCGTGACATACTTTTTGACACATTTTGAAAAATGTCTAAAAATATCATCACGATTATTACAAATATATTCAATTTCAAGCCTTTTCAGCCCTGCGTATCAGCCTTTTCTTCCGTCTCCTCATCATCCTTTATTTCCACGAAATAATACATGAAGATGTTCTTTTCCCTCTTCTTATGGAATCTTGCAACCACGCTTGAGGGGAATCTTGAAATGTAGCTGTTAAATACATTTACGCTCTTATTAAATTCCAACGATTCTTTGAAAAGTTCATTTCTCGCATTGTTGAACTTATCAAGATGCGTTTTAAATTCCTCATCATCCATCAGCTCGGGATGCTTCTTCAGAACCCTTCTCAGCTCCTTATCCTTTGAGTCCAGAGTTTCGCAGGTCGACGCCTGAAGAACAGGTGACATACCAAGTCCAAATGTATTCACATCCGGAGCATCTATCTCATGTTCTATATTCTTTGACTCCAGAATCTCAACCAGCTTACTCAGCTGGAAGCCTCTGTCCCACAAGCTTCCGTCTATCTCAGAACTCTTATCTCTTGCCGCGGAATCCAGCTTATCACCCTTCACTGTGCAGTGTATAAAGACAGCCCCGAAAACAATCAGGAATATCATTAATACAGCAGGTACTACAGTAGTCATTTTATTCCCTCCATGAATATTACATCCCAATGACATCTATGACATTATAGCACCATACTTCACGCATGGCAAAGCTCTTTAATTTATCTCTGATTTATGGTATAGTATTATAGTCGTAAATATAAGAATAGGGAGTGCGTCATGTCTGAATCAACGATAACAAAAAGAGCTATCGCCGATAGCCTGAAGGAACTCACAAGAAAAAAACCTTTTGATAAAATATCCGTAAAGGATATATCCGAAAAATGCGGTATCAACCGCCAGACTTTTTATTATCATTTTGAAGACAAATTTATGCTCCTGGAGTGGATCTATGCCAATGATCTTCTCGAAGAAAACATGCAGTCCGTTGACTTCGACAACTGGCCGGAGAAAATGGAATGCGTGCTCACAAGCATGAAAAACGACAAAAACTTTTATATAAACACCATCACTCATACAGAGAGTTATATTCAGACATTTCTTATCAATCAGGCTCAGACCATATTTGAGCAGGCTATTGATATTCTTGATGAACAGGGAAATGTAAACAGCGTTCAGCGTAACTTTATTTCCCGTTTCTTTGCTTACGGAATTTGCGGTGTTGTCATCGAATGGGTCATTCACGGCATGCAGGAAGAACCATCCTTTGTCACCGACAATATGCGTAAGCTTCTTACGAGCTGTGCAAAAGCCGCATATATTCACATTTCCGATGTGCTGGGAGAGTAAAATATTTTTGTACAAAATGCACAATTGCATTACATTTCCCATAGTTGTATAATGCTTTTTGGTATACATAAAATCGTAATTTATGGAAACTGATTCCAGTTACGATAACCCGGGAGTTATTTATGGTATCAATAAAGCACAGAAAAGTATTAAGCGCTCTTCTGGTCGCCGCTTTTTTTGTTGCATCATCACCGATGACATATAGTTCAGGCACGTCAAATGTGTACGCTGACGAACTGACTGATGCTCAGGAGAAAAAGAAGGATGCAACCGAAAAAAGAAAGGCTGCTGAAGCAAGACTGAAAGAGCTTGAAAATGATAAAAAAGATATAGTAAAGGTGATCGAGGATCTGGACAATGAGATCTGCAGCTACGAGGAAACCATAAATGAACTGAGTACCCGTAGAAATGCCCTTCAGGCAAAGGCCGCAGTTATCGAGAATCAGCTCCAGAATGCATATATTGCTGAATCACAGCAGTACGAAAGCATGAAGGAGCGTATCCAGTTTGCATACGAGAACGGAGACGCAGATTATATAGAAGCGATAGTAACCATCAAGGATTATTCGAACGCAATTAATCAGTCCGAGTATGTTTCACAGGTTTCTTCATATGATCAGAAGGAGCTTAACGATCTGCTGGATATAGAGAAAAATATTTACGAATACAAATCGACCATTTCCGAAAATATCACTGAGATTGAAGATCTGAGAACCGAAGCCGAAGGCGAGCAGGAAGCTCTGCAGGTTATGCAGGACGGAAAGCAGGCCACACTCAAGCAGTATAATGCTGAGATATCGGATACTGAGATTAGTATAGAAAAGCTTCAGGCTATCGAAGCCGAGCAGAATGCAACTATCGCCGCCATGGAAGCGCAGGCACAGGCGAGAAGAAAGGCCGCAGAGGAAGCAGCCGCACAACAGGCAGCTCAGCAGCAGGCCGCACAGCAGGCTCAACAGGCCAGTGCAACAGATGCATCGCAGCAACAGGCTCAGCAACAGCAGCAACAGCCGGTTGCACCTATGAATACTTATTCAGGCGGTGCCTTCAGATGGCCAATGCCGGCATCATCAGTAATAACCTCCTACTTCGGACCGAGAGTTTCGCCCACAGCAGGAGCTACCAGTAATCATATGGGAATAGATATCGGATGTCCATCCGGTTCATCAGTTGTGGCAGCCGCAGACGGAGTTGTATCCTACACCGGTTACCTTGGAGGCGGCGGAAACTGTGTCATGATAGATCACGGAAATGGAATCTCTACTCTCTACTTCCATCTGTCAGGCTTTGCAGTCAGCGTTGGACAGAATGTAACAGCCGGTCAGACCATAGCTTACTCGGGCAACACCGGAATATCAACCGGACCGCATCTTCACTTTGCAGTCCGACTGAATGGTTCATATGTGGATCCTATGGGATATCTGTAGAAGTCTGATAAAAGTAAGATATGACATAACATCATAATATGCATCTTAAATAAAGACAAAATTTAATAGAGGTATAAATTACTTAATAAAGTAATGAATATAAAAAAGACTATGCTTTTTTCTGTGGGGACAGGTTTGATATATTGCATAGTCTTTTCTCTTTGTATTTTTATTGTTTTTCTTTGTTTTTTCTTTTTTTAATTCGTTGTTTTTTCGTGATATTTTTAGTTCGCTACGATTACCGACGCGGTACGGATGACCTTTCCTTTATACATATATCCCGTCTGCATTACCTGCTTAACGGTATTGTCCGGAAGATCCACATCCGTAACATGAGCAACTGCATTCTGCAGATTGAAATCAAAGGGCTCACCCTCACCGGATATTATAGTCACTCCACTCTTCTCCAGAATCTCTACAGCCTGGGTATAACTCTGGATGATTCCCTGAGTATATGGATTATCCTGATCCTTTGCGAACTTGGATGCATATTCAAGGTTATCGATGATCGGAAGTATCTTCTCAACAAAGCTTGCAACATCCTCTTCATCTTTAGCTCCGTCCTTAACATCCGCTCCTTCCAGCGGAACCTCGATATAATTATCTGTTTCGATATTCTGTACTATCAGTGAGAAGCTTCTGTCTTCATCTATATGAACCCCTATCCAGGTTGGCTTTTTATAATAATCCGACAGATTATCACGGGCTATACTTGCAGCTCCGACACTTACAAATGCACCACCCACCTTTTCATACAGAACAAACTTTTCGCTGTCCTGTCCTGACTCGAAAAGCTTCTTTATCTCAACTCCTGCAGTCTTCGGAAATGCCATTTCCGGTTCAAGCAGTGAATATATCTCTCCGTTTATTCCGATATAAAACTCATATGGAGAAAGCTTGTCCATAACACCGAGACCTGCAAATGCATCTCTGCCCTCCAGCTTTCCGCATAGATATCCAAGTCCCTCAACTATGGAGTGACCATCCATCATCTTGAGTCCTATTTCCCTGTTGATAAATCCGGAGCTTTTAACATATGCTTTGAAGGTATTTTCAAAGGTCATGCATGCATTCATTCCACCTGCACAGAATATCAGTTCAGCCTCAGTTGCATCAAAAAGTCTGTTGCTGTAGCTGCTTATAAACGGCGCCCTTGAGAAGGATGCACCATTCCATGCTCCCGAAATATATGTAGTTATCTTCTCTACTCCCCTGTCGCTGAAATCGTATTCGGCTATACCGATACGCTTCTCTCCTACCACAGCCGAAAGAAGCCTTCCGTCAAATTCATATTCTCCGTAAACATACAGGGCGAATGCCAGAGATTCCGGAGTCACACCCTTTATCTCAGTATTACATTTCTTTCCTGTCTGATATATAAGCTTAATATTACTTACACCGAAATTATCCGGGACAGCGATCACAAGTCCGAAATCAGTTATTGCCAGCTTCTCGCTGAGATACTGCTTAACTGCCTTTAAAACACCTTCCAGTGCAAACTCCTGTTCAAGAATATCATCTCTTCTGAGATCCTGCGGAAGATTGAAGGATGCCGTGCTTATAGATTCCTCCTCACTCCAGCACAGATGTACCTTCTTATCCCAAAAATGTACTCCTATTATTCTTTTCATTCGCCTTCTCCTGTATGATTAATTATTTCACCTTCTCCTGTATGATCGATTAATTCTGCTTCCAGTTTTTTATTCTTCTTATTGATCCTCTTCCTCTTCAGATAGAAAAACAGAATCGAAAGTCCGAAGGATATAATAATATATATCAATAATATCAGTAAAAATCCGAGTCTGGCCTGTCCCAGAACTCCTGCAGTATATGCCTCATCCGTATACCTTGAAATGAAAAACGGACTGAACATCTTGACCCGTGGTTCTCCGAATGCATACTGGTTGAACATTATTATCGGTACTACTGCAGCAATAGCCAGATAGAATATCCATGACGGAAGGAAAGTCGGAATCAGGAACAATACAAAAAGTGCTATGCTATATGCTCCAACCGCCAGCACACATCCAAAAATAGTACTAAGTGTAAGTGCCCACAGTTCCGTACCATTACAATGAGCTCCCAGAATCAAAGAAAGCAAAAGAATGAGTACAAGTGCCACCAGATAAAATGCGACAAATAGAATCGTTGCGGCACACCACTTGCTGATCACCAGCTTTTTATAGCCAATGCCCTGCTCCTCTGCTTCACTCATCAGAGTTCTTATGAACCTCCTCCTGTACTGTGCAAATAGTACTATACATCCCACCCCGGGATTGAAGATCACACGCAGATATTCCTGCATATTTGTAGCGTAAGTAAAATGATTTAAAAAATCCATCTTCACATACACAGCCCATCCGATCAGACCAAGGAATAGCAGTACAGATAGGATAATAAATCTTTTTTTATGAGTTATATGTTTGATTTCATAAGATATAAGCTTACCCATAATCCACCTCCTACCAAATAGCTATCCGGTCGTCCGGTGCCAGATACATCCCATCACCTTCCTGTATTCCATAAGTCTCATAGAACTCATCGAACTGCTGGACCGTAATATTTATCCTGAGATAACTTAGTGGATGCGGATCTGTCTTTATTCTATCCACACAATCACTTTTAGTAGTTAATTTCTTCCATACAGAAGCATAGGATCGGAAAAACTTATCATAATCAAAACCATCTATCTTCTCTGCCAGCCTTAGACTACATTTCATTCCACCCATATCAGCTATGGCTTCTCCGGTGATATCATTAGTTCCATCATAATATCCTGAGCCTTCAAAGGATCTTACCTCTCCAAAATAATCGGCAACATCACCAGACATCTTCTTGAAGGTTTTCATATCATCTCCCACAAGAAGATCATTCTCCTTGCCCTGACTGTCAAATCTGACTCCCCAGGAATCAAATGCATGAGAAAGCTCATGACCTATAACACAGCCAATAGCTCCAAGCTTCTCTTCATAGCTCATATCTTTCGAGTAAAACTCGCCGTTAAGAATCCCGATATCTATAAAAAATGCATTTCTATCAGGTACGTAAACACTGTTTATTGCACTGGTTGTTGTATCCTTTTCATAGATATTCCAGTAATCACGATCCAGTTTCTCATTACACATCCTACCCATATTCTCGAGATTAAAACGACTTATCTCGCAATATGCATCCAGCATGCTTCCGCCCTCTTCTTTGGAAACAAAGGATACATCAGAATAATCAGCCACATTATTGGGCTTCATGATAAGAAAATGCATATCGTCGATTTTCTGATAGATACGTTCCTTATTTTTCATCAGTGAGCCAGTCCTTCTCTGCGATTATCTCATGGTATTCCTTGACATAATCCTCACACATGGATTTTATATCTTCTGCCACCTCTTCATCATAATAATAATCCAGATACACCTGATCCTTGAGACCTGAAAGAGGAGAGTTTTCCAACTCAGAGAAAAAATATAAATCCGTAGACCTGACATTTGCCTCGGCATAACGATCAGACTGATCCAGCCGGACGTTTAGAAATTCAACCAAAGCATCATAATCAAGATAACTTACCGACTTAATAATAAGGTATATTTTGAAATATGCCTTAATCCCTTCCAGATTATCTTCCACCAGAATATCTTGAATTCCCTTCAGGTAGTCCATATCCCCTGTATAGTTCTGGTATTTATCCAGTCCAAAATGCTCCAGTATACGTTCTATCTGAAAATCTCCTGCATTTTTTTTGACATCCTCAAGAGTTACATCCGTGTAATAATCAACATAATTCTCATTACCAGGATTTATTTCTGCCATCTTCAGCTCAAATGCAAAGTTTTCGTCTAAAAGCTCATCCACCTCATCTTCTGATTCACCAAGACGTTCCAGCAAATAATGTGTCAGCCTGGTAACCTTGTCCTTCTGCTGGAGTCCATCATCCATCAGATTCATATAAAAACTGGAGGTCTTCAGTGAATACTCCGGCTGTAAGATGGATAGACTGATATGGTCAGTCTGACACATTTCCAGCTTAAACAACATTCCGACAAAGGGATTCCTGCTGCTGTCCATCATATACTCATATACATCTTCGATGGACTGTATCTCATCTATGTAATCCAGATACTTTCGTAATGGCTCAACCCCCAGCTGATTCCGGTAATCCCAGTCTGTATAAAGTCCATCTATGACACGAAGCTTTTCAACATTCGGATCCTTGATAGACTCATCGGCAAAAATCTCCCTAAGCTTACCACGCACTATCTTTCCTGCATCATCAAGTGTACTATATGTTTCACTTGGATCAAAGTTCTGACTCTCATTCCACTGGGCATTGGCTGCAGCTGCAAAATCATCCTGCAGACGAATTTCAGCACATTTACTGGCATTCTCAGGAAGATTGGAATTTATCCATTTCCCATGTCCCGGCTGGTCACCCCCAGCATCTCTGATCCACAACCAACTGACTGAAGCATTATAGCCGAAGCCAGTAATACTCCGACAAGCTTCTTCGCTATACGCCTTCCTCTTTTTTTCATACTACTTAAAACTCCCCCATAATAAAACTTTCATTAATAGGAACCAATAGAACACTTCTATAGAAACCGTCAGAACAATTTTAATAGAAGCCATCAGAACGATTTTACCATGAACTATATATATTGTACAATCCATGGTGATGTATTTTCATATAACTATTCACGTTTGACTCAAAAAACATCCTTCCACTTTACATTATTATGTAGTTCACCTTCTGTCTCAAGTCCGGGAAATTCCATCTGTCTCAAAGCCTCATAAAGTACTATCGCAACGCTGTTTGACAGGTTCAGCGAACGTTCTTCGGGAAGCATGGGAATCCTTATGCAGTCATCCTGATGTCTGATCAGTATCTCCTCCGGTATTCCGGCACTCTCCCGTCCGAAAACTATATAGTCGCCGTCATGGTACTCCACATCTGTATATCTGTGTCTGCCCTTGGTCGTGGCATAGTATATATGAGGACTTCTGACACTTCCCGACGTTCTTATATCTTCCGTCTTTCTCATTTCTGATATATTCCGCTCATTATCCACATATTCATAAAAGGCCTCTATACTGTCATGCTCGGTCACATCAACCTTATGCCAGTAATCAAGGCCTGCTCTTTTTAACATTTTATCATTGATCATAAAACCATAGGGTCTTATCAGGTGAAGCCGGCTTCCCGTGATAACACAGGTCCTGCCAATATTTCCCGTATTGTAAGGTATTTCCGGCTCCATCAGAACTATATTTATCATCAGTTTTTTACAACCTCCATACTTGCGTTTGCAATACGACAGAATTCATATTCATCGTCCGGATTATCCTTATAGGTTTCGTATCTTCCCAGAACAACGATATCCGTTCCGTCTGCAGGATATTCATCCGGATATTTGTGACTTCCGTCTCCCCAAACAAATTCTATTCCCTGCTGACAGCACGCCTGGGCATCCTTCATCAGAATAAAATGGTAAACCGCTCCGGTCTCCTGATCTATTCCCACATAATACTGTCCCTTCATCTTTACCATCTTACCCTCATATGAATGAGCGTCATAAGTCAGCTGATAGACTGTGGAATATATCATATTACTGTCCATCTTTGTAAGATCTATATCTGCATCCTCAGATGAATACTTCTCTATCTCTTCAGCAGTTACATCTGCGTCCCAATTTGAAACGTCCGTTGAGGAAGCCGTACCTGCAACTGTTGTGGCCTCCGTGGTAGCCTGAGTTGTTGCCTCAGTCGTAGCCTGGGTAGTCTCCTCTGAAGATGTTTCCTTGGCAACCTGCTGATCTATGGTATTCTGCACATTATTTCCTGTCTTCACCTTGCTGTCAGCTGAAGCATTTCCACACGCCGAAAGGCTGAGCAGCATCATTGATGCAAGCGCAACACTTATTGTTTTTTCTGTTTTCTTAATTACACTTTTCTTTATCACTATTTTTTCCATCTTAAACGTTTTCCCCTGTTGGTCAATTTCTCTTATTAAACAATTTCTCTTGTTAAACAATTTCCTCTATATTAGTAGGTTTCTCTTATTAGTCGATTTCTCTTATTAGATATTTTAACTATGAAAGCTTCATTATAAATTTACCCACAAACCAAGCCACTATAAATACAGCCAGATTCATTGCAACTATTGTAGCACCCACCGGTGTGGAGCAGAGTATGGAAATGATCATTCCCACCAGAGCGCAGATCACCGAAAATATAGCCGAAAGGATGACAACACCCTTAAAGGTTCCGCTGACTCTCATAGCAGCCAGTGCCGGAAATACGATCAGGGCGGATATCAGCAGACTTCCCACCAGATTCATTCCCATAACAATTATAACTGCTATGATGACTGCTATCAAAAAATTATATCTTCCCGCAGGAACACCAGTTGCCCTGCAGAAGGTCTCGTCAAATGTAACCGCAAAAATCTTGTTATAAAGAAGAATGAACAATGCGATAACAACTACCGATAAAACAATACATATAATAACCTCAGTCTTATCCAGTGTAAGGATAGATGTGGATCCGAAGAGAGTACTGCAGACATCTCCGGATACATTTGCCGAGGTTGAAAATACATTCATTATCATATATCCAAATGCCAGGGATGTAACCGAAAGCATAGCTATAGCTGCATCACCCTTCAGCATCGACTTACTTCCGTTTCTGAGAAGCAGGACTGCAACTATGATAGTCACCGGCATTACAAGTATGGTATTGCTGGTGAGCTTTAACACGGTCGCTATTGCCATAGCACCAAATGCCACATGTGACAGTCCGTCTCCGATAAAGGAGTATCGCTTCAGCACGAGAGTCACGCCGAGAAGTGACGAGCAGAGTGCTATAAGCACTCCGACTATAAGTGCATATATAACGAAATCAAATTGTAGATAATAAAATAATTCGTCCATTACCAATTCCTATTTTAAATATGTATTTAATCTTCATCTTTATCTTCACCGATACTGGAGAAGAATTTATATGCTTCACTCTCAACATAATCACCGGTCTTTCCGAAAAACAGCTGTTTATGTCCGAGATGAAGTATATGACTTGAGTATCTGACAGCAGTACTGATATCATGGGATATCATGATAATGGTAACACCCTCTTCATTAAGTGACTTAACTATTCTGTACAGTTCCTCCGTAACCTTCGGATCCAGACCGCTGACCGGTTCATCCAGAAGGATGAGTTTAGATGTGGCCGTAAGCGCACGTGCCAGCAGAACTCTCTGCTGTTGTCCACCTGAAAGATTTCTGAAGGTCTTCTTCCTCAGGTCCCAGGCATCCAGTCTTTTCAGACTTTCCTTCGCCGCTTTCTTTTCCTCTGCGTTATAGAAAGGGCGCATTCCCGATTTGGACAGATTTCCGGAAAGAACTATCTCCCAGACACTTGCCGGGAAATCCTTCTGAACTATGGTCTGCTGAGGCAGATATCCTATATCACCTTTCCCCAGTTCATCGCTGTATAAAATCTCACCCTTAATAACAGGGATAAGCTTCAGGATAGTCTTCATGAGGGTACTTTTTCCGGCACCGTTTTCTCCGACTATACAGACATAGTCACCCTTCTCCACATTAAAGTTTATATGCTTCGTAAGAGGAATCCCATCATATCCTGTTGTAATATCCTTTACTTCTATATAATTCATCTCGTTCAAACTCTTTTCTTATTATCCGGTAACACCCAGTGCCTTCTTCAAAGCTTCAAGATTGTCTGTCATCCTCTTTAAATATGTCTCACCCGACTTTACATCCTCTGATGTAACTGACTGAAGAGAATCCATAGTTATGATTTCCTGATCCTTTGTTTTGGTATTTTCCTTAACTGTCTCGGCAATCTTCTTATCACTCTTTTCTATAGTACAAATAGTCGGAAGACTAAGTTCATCTATCTTTTCTGCAAGGAAAATGACTGTTTCAAAGCTGGCCTCAGTTTCAGCAGAGCATCCCACAAATGCTGCATAATAATCAAGGCCGTAATCCTCAACCATGTATCTGAATGGAAATCTGTCTGCAAACAGAACAGTTTTTATCCTGGCGTTTTCTACTGTCTCTTTATACTGTGCATCTAGATCCGAAAGCTTCTTACAATAATCCTCTGCATTCTTCTTATAGGTATCGGCATTCCCGGGATCCTTCTCGCACATTTTTGAGGATATCTCATTTACCAGCACCTGAGCATTTCTCAGGGACAGCCATACATGCTCATCATACTCTATATCCCTGTCATCATGATGATGTCCCTCTGCTTCCTCATGGTCACTATCTTCCTTATCATCATGTTTATCATCTGAAGCATCTTCTATCTCATTTGCATCTGCATCATGAAGATCACTTTCCTGCTCTAAGCCGTCTTCCATAGAGCCTTCACCGTCTATCGCTTCCGCTTCTTCCTGTGGTATCTCCTTGAAGCCCTGTGGTCCATTTCCCTCATCCGAAGCTTCATCCACATTTACATCTTCCTTCTCATCCTCATGTTCATCCGCATTTGCATCTTCATGATCAGCCTCATCTCCATGCTCATGCTCATCTTCTCCCTGCATTCCCTCGACAACTTCCTCTTCTCTAACTGAGTCGCCGAGAACATCCAGAAGGTCTATAACCGTCATATCCTTATTTGAAGCTTCCTTCAAAACATCATCAACCCACTTGTCAGACTCACCACCCACATAGATAAATATATCGCAGGTTTTTATCTTTGTTATATCTTCCGCAGTTGGCTGAAAGCTGTGAAGATCCACACCGTTATCAAGAAGCATGGTCAGCTCAATACTCCCTATCTTGTCTCCTGCTATTTCCCTGACCCAGTCATACTCAGGAAATATAGTCGTAACTATATGCAGCTTTCCATCACCGGCTTTCGCTTTGGATGAACCTGATCCACAGGCTGTAAGTCCCAGCACCATAGATGAAACAAGAATAAATGTAACTATTTTTTTTATATAACTCTTCATATTAAATAATCCTTTTCTATATTATTTCCAATCTATCTGACAACTTCTACACCATAACCAAAAGGATTATCAATTATCCAGCCTCACCTTATATGTCACAGGTGTTTTTATTATTCTGTATATCTGCAGACGTTCCGTAATCATTTTGAAAACGCCCGTAAATACAACAAATAACGTAAGAAGTACTACACCAAGACCACAAACATACATATTATTAATGCATTCTTCAATAGTCTCACATATTGGACATTCCTCGCCTGCGCAGTCATGTTGACCGATTTCCTCTGCAATAAAAGCCGTTGACAGAAGGAGAATTCCAACAAGAAATATACCACATAATGCAGCAATCCTTTTCATCCATTTATCTTTTTTACACATCCCGGTAAACCCTCTCTTCACTATTTACAGTCCTCACAAACTCCGTAAAATACAGTACTTTTTGGATTTATCACAAATCCGTGGTTTCCTTCAATGTGTTTCATCAGTTCCTCTATTTCTTCACAGTGAAGATGGATAAGCTTTCCGCATTTCTCACATTTACAGTGATAGCAGGAGCACGCTCCATCCATATGATGCTCTGAATCTATATATTCATAGCAGGCAGAGCTTTTGGAGTCGAGATTGTACTTGTTTACAAGTCCCTCTTCCACCATCTTATCAAGCTGCCTGTATACAGTTGTAACTCCGATAGGTCTGCCCTTTTCTTCAAAGTGTCTGCAGACGTCGTTTACAGTCACATGTTCGCCGGCCTTACTCATCAGATATGCCGTCAGCTCTGCTTTCTGTTTTGTATTGTATTTTGATTTTGTATTCATAGTATGAAGCCTTTTTTTCATATGTTAATGCCATTGTTGAATTCCATATGCATTAACTCATTAATAACAAAATGAAAATCGTTTTCAAATTCAATTTGAAAACGATTTTCATTTTACTCTTGGATTATTATTTTGTCAAGCATCATTCAAAATAGAATTTCTGTATTCTTTTTTAAGGTTAATATGTTTTGTCTGTCTTTATACTCATACAGCATATCATCCATTAGATTTCGAACCAGAAAGATACCAAGCCCCCCGATAGGGCGAAGTTCTCCCTCAAGTTCAACATCCGGTTCTTCAGCTTCCAGGGGATTATAAGGCTTTCCTTCATCGATGAAAGTAAGAATGGCCGTCGAGGACTCCTCTTCGTAGTCAAATAGTACGGTAACCGGTCCGGATTCTGAATCGTAAGCATAAAAACTGATATTTGCAAACAGTTCATCCACGGCCATCTTCATCTGCATCACAAGCCTTTCCGTGCAGCCGAGTCTTTCCAGTTCGGAACAGACGAAGTTCTTCACTGTCGGAATATTCTCAACATTAGAATTAACATGGAGTTCTTTCATTTACACTAATTTCCTTTTTCCTATAAGTGAACCGACCAGCCTGAATCTATTTTTTCATATACCTTCTTTAGTGTTTCCGTATCCAGTTTTGGCCAATCCTCAACCACCTGTGCCTTATGTGTTACCAGATGTGCTTTCTCCGCGCACAAAGCCATCGGAGTATCTGCTAAAGAGTCGGAATAGAAATTCTCGATCTCCGGAAATCCCTGGTCGAAAATGTATGCGGCTTTTTCTCTTGCAAACATCAGATTGTCAACAAAAGCCCCAACTTCACGATCGTACTCTGTTGCAACAAAATTAACACCGAGTCTTCTGGCAATCGGCTCGATGATGCAATTTGGAGAAGCACTGATGATCAGATCATCAGGTCGTTTTTGTGCCAGATACCACGCAGACATTCTTTTTATGGCCTTATCCCAGAATTTCTCTATCTGCACATCAAAATCATCAACCTTACAAAGAAAACTGAAAAATGTCCGCTCAAAAATAAATCTGGGAATCTTTTTTCGTTTATATTGAATCCCACATTTTATCAGTTTCGGTACATACGTAAAGAACAAAGAAGGGTGTCTTCTTAAACACCAAAACATAAAGTTTAATGCACAATCCGGATAATAGATCGTACCGTCAAAATCGTATACATTCATATAAATATCTCATCTTTCAGAGGGTATTTGAATCATTATAAATGGAAAACCGCATCCAGTCCGGTTATATAAAGTACCTCTTTGAAATTCGGCCCGATATTCAGGAACTTCATCTGACCACCGGAACTCTTCATACTCTTAAATGTATTTAAAAGAACACGGAGTCCTGCGGATGAGACAAAATCACAGTCTTTAAAATCCAGTGTAAGCTCCCCGGAAGGATCCAGTTCATTTTCAAAAAGTGTCTTAAGTTCCGGGGCGGTATTCGTATTTATTTCCCCAATTAAAATAATTTCCATATTTTTTCCATCTTTTTTAGTTTTCATTTCCAGTTCCATTTTCTGTCCTCCTGCTTGTTTTATTTTAATGTCAGAATCGACATTGTAATATCATCAAACTGTTCCACTCCCGCCTCAAATGTCTTTACTTCATTTAAGATTCCCGAAAGCACAGTTTCTCCTTTTTCACCATCGGTACGGTTAAGAATATTCATCAGACGTTCTTCTCCGAAGAGTTCCTTCTTGGGATTATGCGACTCGGTAACCCCGTCCGTATAAAGCAAAATACGATCCCCGGGATTAAGCTGCATCTCATCCTGTCTGTATACGACCCCCTCCATTCCGGCCAGGAAAAGACCGTGTTTCTTTTCCAGCGCTTCACAAGGCATTCCCTTTTTTTGGATTATAGGAAAATTATGTCCTGCATTGGTAAACTGTAAGATCCTCGTTTTTAGATCCAGGATTCCGATCCATGCCGTTGCAAACATCCCGGCTTCATTATTCTCACAAAGCCGCTCATTTACCTCTGTAAAAATCTCCGACGTATTTGTCCTTGTCAGAGCATAATCCTTGATCATAGTCTTGGCTGTCATCATAAACATGGCTGCCGGGATTCCCTTGCCGGAAACATCGGCGATCAGGAAACAAAGATGGTTTTCATCGATCATGAAAAAATCATAGAAATCACCACCGACTTCTCTGGCTGTCGTCATGGAAGCGTAAAGGTCAAATTCCTCTTTTTCCGAAAAAGTAGGGAAGATGCTCGGCAGCATATCCTTCTGAATCTTCTCTGCCATTTCCAGTTCAGCTCCGATCCTTGCGTTACCTTCCGCAAGTTTTTTCTCCTTTTGCAGAAGAACCTGACAGCAAACTACCATCTGCCTGGAAGCCACCGCAATGATGACCAGCTGTAACAGTTTGACAAAGTAGTTTGAAATGATCGTATTCTTAACCATCTGCATACTATCATACGGGATGTCTCTGACGGCATCGTCAAGCCACATTGCATCGTTTGTGACAATGGTGGTCCCGGGGTCATACTGAACAAAGTTCAGATCCAGCATTCCGTAATTTGCCCCTAATATATAGGCAATAAAGAATACAAAGACAGATATGATAGAAATGTTTATCGTATATAGTTTATTAAAATAACGTATGGATAAAAGGATCGGAATTGCTGCCAAAAAAGGTACATTATAAGTAAGTGCCATGGTGGTCACGGCATAAACAAGTATTGCAGCCGTCATCTGCAAATATTTGATCCATACTTTTTCAAATTTGAAATGTCGACTGATTATATTTACAATACCGATCAGAGCAAGGTTAAAGATCATCAGCCCGCGATACTGGATCCGAATATAGAAAACATCCATCTCGAATAAAACCCAGGTAATTGCCACGATCACGAAGGTAACATCAAGTACCAGCGCCATCATGCGATTTGCTTCCACTTCATTTTCACGTAAGATGGGATTGTTATTCATAATGCCCCCTCCGTAACTTATCCATTCATTTCCTTAAACATAGCTGCATTGGACTTGTAGAGTTTTTTGAAAGTCCTGTAATTATGATCATACACTTCTTTATTCTCCGTGTTCGGAAGATATGTCTGTTTTACTTTGACAAGCTGCTCTGAAAGTTCTAAAACATCCACGCCTCTGATCCCTGCAGCAACGGTAAGCGCCGTTCCGATGGCACCGACCTCCTGCGTATTATTAACCGTCTCAATCCTCCGCCCTGTAATATCCGCCAGCATCTGACAGGTAACCGGAGACAGGGAACCGCCTCCTACAAAACGGATGGGATCGGATGTCTTTACTTTCACATCTTCGCATTCCAGTAACCAGCGAAGGTGATAGCAGATTCCTTCCAAAACAGCCCGGAGCATATCTCTCTTTCCGTTCTCAATTCGGATATTAAAAAACATTCCTCCCGCATTGGAATCTTCGAAAGGGCATCTGTTTCCATGCATCCACGGAGTGAAGATCACACCGTTCGCCCCCGGCGGAACCTTATTTATTTCTTCGGAAATATAATCATAAAGGCTTGTATAACTGCTCTCATAATCATCCTTCACTTTATTGTTTTTCAGATAAATACCTACCTCATCCAGTGCGAGATGGTTTATCACCCAGTCGAAACACTTTCCTGCGGTTTCCAGCTCGGCATAATAATTGAAGTACCCGTGCTTCGCCGAAAGAACTCCGGTGATCATTGCATTAATGTCAACCGTCTGGTAATCAAGAAATGTGGAAACCCAACCGGAGGTCCCGACATATATATGTGTCTTCCCCGGTTTTGCTGATCCTGCACCGATACTTACAAAAGTTGTATCTCCACCACCTCCGAAGACAGGGATCCCCGCAACCAGTCCGAGATCTTCAGCAGCTTTGGCAGTCAGTTCGCCAGCCCGGTCCGAACTATCAATGATCTCAGGCAAATGCTTCGGGTTTACCTTGTACATTTTCACCAGCCCCTTATTCCAGCCTTCCTTTCCCTTTCTCGTATCATAAAGAAAAGTGGCAAATGCGGAATCGGCGGTTCGAATGATCCTTCCCGTGCAACGGCCTGCAAGGTAATCACAGATATCAAGCCATTTATAGGTTTTTGCGAAAACCTCCGGCTCATTTTTCTCCACCCATTTATACTTCCAGACAGGATCCTTGGCACTGGTGGAAGCAGCGTAGTTGACCCTGAGATTCTTAACAAGTTTATAAAGACTGCAGCCGGATACTTTAATGATTCCCCGGCCCATGCATTCTTTATATTCCTTCATTCCTTTCTGGTCCAGATAAGTCATCGGACGTCTTAAGGCATTTCCTTTCTCATCAACAAAAACGGTTCCCTGCATCTGTGAACAGAATGCCATTCCTTCAATCTCTTCCGGTTTTGCATCGGACTTCAGAAATAAATCCCGTGTAGTGGAACAAAGGGCTGCCCACCACTCTTCCGTATCCTGTTCCGCGCCTCCGTCATCGGAGATATAGAGGGAGTATGATGCAGTAGAACTTGCTAAAAGCTCTATTCCGGAATCGATATCAAATAAACATGTTTTTACACTGCTTGTCCCAAAATCATAAATGATAATATTCATGTCATGCTATCTCTTTTTGAAAACGAATGATATTTCGATTATATCCTGTGGTTACAAAATATGCCTTTTCCTTGTGCGATTCCATAAGGGCGTCCAGAACGAACACATTGAGCGCCTCTATCGGATTGTCCGGGTTCGTAAGATCAAACAACTCACCGGAGTCTCTCTCTATAATAAGAACCGAATCTTCTTCATAGAATAATGAATACTCAATCAAAGGAGCTTTCTTCTTCTGACTGTTCTTATCTATGATGGCAATTCCAACCTCCTCAACAAAAAGCCTCACCCTCGCTACATCTGCCGGAGAATATTGGTGTTCTTCCAGACTGTTCCCGACTTTTTTTGAAAGAGCCACCACATTTTCTGTTGTAAGCGTGTCATCTATGACATCGATTTCTGAATCCATACTCTTTAAAATGAATGGGAAATTATCATTCCCAAAGCGAAGATATACAAACCCCAACGAAATTATCAGAGTTAGGACAGGCGCTATCACAAATCCTACCCACATGCCGTTTATTCCAAAAAGTGTCGAACCTAAAATCGGCAGAAGTATATAAAGCAAACCATTCTGCAAGCAGGCAAAACAGGTTGCCATTCTGATCCGGTCTATGAGCATGTAGTAGGATGTCATAAGGGAAACTGCACTACAGAAAGTGAATCCGATTGAAACAATCCGAATAGCTTGCATAGACGGTTCCAATGCCTCTGATCCTTTAATTCCGAAAAGGCCGCAAAATTGTTTCGCAAAAATACATATAAGTAACGTTGCGACAACACCTTCAACTAAAGCAGCCTTTATTGCCGCTTTCATAACTCTTTTTATCAGCCGGTGATTCTTCTCCCCAAAATAGGTACCAATGAGAGGCTGCATCGCCATACCGACTCCATCCAAAACAACACTGAATTCAATCAGGCTTACAACAACTGCAAGAGTGATCAGTCCTGATTCTCCGTAATGTCCCGAGACGAAACCTATCATCACATAGTCCATAAGTCCCCAGCAAAGATATACCGATGAATCCACAATGCTGTATTTGGAAGTAAGGAAGAAATCTTTAATCGAAAAATGCCATACGAAATGAAGGGTATTGCACTTACGGAAGTAATGCCAGCAGCATGTAAGAATACCAAGGCCGTTTCCTATGATAGAGCCTAATATGATTCCCTTCATACCATAGTACTTCGCGAGCACGATAGAGCATACAATATTTCCGCCGATCTGGAAAACATAACAGATATTATTGCAAAGCTCGTCTCCGTCGCTGTATACCATCTGTTCAAGATAAAAGATAACGATTGTCAGGAATGCATTGATTGGAAGAAACCGGTAGTATTTCAGAGACTGTCCAAGAATCTCTCCTGTAATTCCATTCACACTGAAATAGACATTTTGAATCAAAAAAATCGTAATGGCCGAGATTAATCCGATGGTTATGCTGATGATCAGTCCCTGACTGTAAATCTCGTCAGCTCGATCCTTCCGCATAGCCCCTCTTTCTCTCGTATAAATGATTCCGACACCGGTAGAAACCAGATCCCCGAAAAATGTAACGATTCCCGTTACGGGAGTAATGGCATTTATCGCCGCCACTCCTGATGCGCCGATATAGTGACCGGCAATTATGCTGTCACAAAGAAGCATAATGTACATAACAGCCTTCGTAAAAGTGCCGGATAAAAACATTGAATAGAATTTTTTTTCACAAAAACCTTTCATTTATTTCACCAAATTCATAAAAATGGAACGCAACAAAAGCGCAATGTTTTATGTTTACTTTGCATAACAATTCATAAATCACATACTTTATTTTATCACATTTGCACAATATAATCTATCAAAAAAACGGTGTCTTCCCTAGGGAAAACACCGGAGCTTGTTTATTTTATCGTCACACTATACGCACTCAATCGCATCCAACATCTTAAGCGCCCTTACATTTTTCTCCACATCATGAACTCTTATCATCTTACATCCCGCCCGGGCTCCGAGTATAGAAGTTACGATAGTTCCTTCTTCTCTTTCATCAGCCGGAAGATCAAGTGCATTCCCTATCATAGACTTACGGGATGTGGCAAGCAGCATAGGATAGTCCAGTCTTCTCACGATGTCCGCCAGATACTTCATCACCAGAAGGTTTTCTCTCTGGGTTTTGGCAAATCCGATTCCGGGATCAAGAATGATGTTTTCTTTTTTGATTCCGGCATCCAGTGCTATCTTCACGCTTTCTTCAAGGCCCCAGACTACTCTGTCTGCGACTCTGTCTTCACCAACAACACTAAGCAGCTCGACTGCACTTCTGCCGGGATTATCTCTCAGGAATTCCTCCAGGGCTTTTCCGTTTCTTTCTTCAAGGCTTCTGCCGAGATGATCATTATGCATAAGGATTACAGGAACACCTGTCTCTGCAGCAATATGCCCCATCTCAACCGAATTGTTCTTTGATTCCCCCGGTTCACGCTCTGATTTCTCCGATATATTATCATCCCTATATTTAAGTCCCCAGATATCATTTATCACATCCGCTCCGGCTTCCAGGGCAGCCGAAGCCACCTCGGCCTTATATGTATCTATGGATACAGGGATATCGAAGCTGTCCTTGATGAGACTGATCACAGATGTAACTCTTTCTATCTCTTCCTGAACCGTTATCTGAACATGGCCGGGACGGGTACTCTCCCCACCCACATCAACAATATCAGCTCCTGCGTCTATCATTTCCCGGGTATGGTTCAGTATGGTATCCTTATCTGTATATTTTCCACCGTCCGAAAAGGAATCCGGCGTTATATTTAATATTCCCATCACGTAAACGTGATGGGAATTAAAATCAAAATCTCTGTTTCCGATTTTCACCTAGCTTATTTCTCCTTAGTCAAAGCTTTAATAGATCGTTTCCAAGTCAAAAGACTTAGTACTCTGACTTGAAAGTATTGTTCTGAGGATTAGGTATATTCTTATATCTTACTATCTTCATAGTAGCATTCTTTATGAAATCTTCTTCACGCAGTTTCACCCTTGCTATCTGCTTATAAAGAGGTCTGCCTTTATTTACCTTATCCTTTAACTTCTCGAAATACTCTGTATCTCCAAAATGCTCTTCAACAGGGAATATCTCTGCAACTATCTTTCCGTTCTCATCATAAACAAGAACTTCCTGAACAGCCTCATCTCTGGCTATATCCATCTCAAGCTCCTCAGGAGAGATATTCTCACCGTTACTGAGGATAATAAGATTCTTCTTACGTCCTGTAAGGAAAATAAAATTATCATCATCAACATATCCAAGGTCGCCTGTATGATACCATCCATCTATAACTGCTTCAGCTGTAGCTTCCGGATTCTTGTAATAACCCTTCATTATCAGGTCACCCTTAAATGCAACCTCACCTTCATCAGTTATCTTAACCTCAATTCCCGGAACCAGATTCCCTACACTTCCGTCCTTATAGAAATGCGGTCTGTTAACTGCAGTACACGGAGAACACTCTGTAGCACCATATCCGTTTAGTATCTCGATACCCCATGTTCTGAATTCCTTAACATACATAGGATCAAGAGCAGCTCCACCACAAATGATATATTCAAGCTCTCCACCGAATACCTTGTGGATGGAACCATATGTTTTTCTACGAACATCGATACCTGCTTTAAGGAGAAGATTTGTTGTCTTCATAAGTCCTTTAAATGCAGTAGTCTTGCCCTTCTTTTCAACCTCTGCCCATATCTGCTTATGGAAGAACTCAACGAATAACGGAACAAGGAACATAGTCTGCGGACGGAAGTCGACCATATTCTTCTTTACATGCTTAAGGCTCTTGTTGATATAAATAGGGAATCCATAATTAACAACCATGAAGATTCCAACCACAAGTCCAAATGCATGATGGAAAGGAAGCACCGCAAGCACTCCTCCCTTAGGAGCAAACAGCTGACTTGTATGAACAATCTCAAAAGCTATATTTCTGTTTGTCAGTTCAACGCCCTTGCTGACACCCGATGTTCCGGATGTGAACAGTATAGCGGCTGTCTTATCAGGCTCTATCTCATACTTCAGGAAATCCTCTTTACCATCCCTCAGAAGCTTTCTTCCTTCTGCCAGAATATCATCAAAATTCTTGAGATTATATGTTTTCTTAACCGCCTTCTTTTCAAGCTTTTCAAAATATGTATCTGAAACAAATGCGATTTCAGCTTCCGCAGTTGCTGCAAGTTCCTTGACCTCTTCCACCGGAAGACCTTTGTCAATTGCTACAGCTGTATTTCCGCCATTTACAGTAGCCAGGAATGTAACAATCCATTCATAGGAATTTTCTCCTAAAATGACCACATGCTTATTCTTTATCTTCTTCTGATACATCCATGTACCAAAGGCCTCAACATCTTCCTTCAGATTGAGAAATGACTTTTTCATCTCACCTGTTTCAATTGGATACATAAACGCAGTCTGATCTGGTTTTTCTGCCGCATTCCTGTTAATCATATCTTTCAGATCTGACATCTGAGGAACATCGTAATATGGGTATTCCCTGTTTTTCATATTTCTTCTTTACTCCTTATCAAGCTTTCCTTTTATCTTGCCGAAAAATTCATTATCTTTTATTCTGCCGACAACATCAGCATCTCTCAGCTTTCCAGCCAGGTCAGTGTCCTTGATCTTTCCGATCACATCAGCTTCTCTGAACTTACCAACCACATTAGAATCCTTGATCTTACCGATCACATCAGCATCCTTAACCTTTACAACTACCCTGTTATCAGTCAGATATTTCTTATAAGGTGAAAGGAAAACAGCACCAACAGCTGCTGAAGCTACTCCAACAATAATGTTGAATATACCTTTTCTGAACTTCTTTTTTCTCTTAGCAACCTGCTTTCTTTCCTTCTCAGCAAGATAATCTTCAAATTCCTGCCTTACATCTTCAGGATCAGTTGTAACATTCTTCATCCTGCGTGCAGTAAAAACCTTTTTTACTCCTAACGCAATGAAAGCAACGCCCGCTCCGATGGCAGCGCCTGCTATAACCTTGTCAGTAGTGCAAGCCGTATTTTTTTCCACCATACCATACCTCCGATTTATTATTTGCCACAGATTAGTAACTTACATTATTATAAGACAAAAATAAAAAGATGACAACCGATAACGATTGTCATCTCATTATTACTATTTTGAGTAATCTCCGTTTTTTTCGAAGTTCTTATCCATATCGGAAATTATCTTGATTATGGATTCCTTTGATCCGTCATATCCGCTGCGAACCCATTTTTCTATGATTGCTATACATCCGCTTGAATGATAATAGCTTACATATTCTACTTCTTTAGTCTTTTTCTTTATCCCGAACTTCTCCATATATATCTGAAGATAGAGACCCGCAAACAATTTTTCCACCTTATCTCTAAGCTGGCCGGTATTGTACGGACTGAATATCATGCTGAAAACCTTTCGGTTACTATCTATATAATCAATAAGACTGGAGTTATAATCTTCCGTCGGGCCTTTCTCAGCATCAAGAACAAGAATTCCCAGGTCAATGATCACCTCATTTTCCAGCTTCTCATACAGATCATAAACATCTAAATAATGCTTATAAAATGTAACACGATTCACATCCGCTTTATCCGTTATCTCCTGAACGGTTATCTTGCGCAACTCCTTATCGGTAAGAAGCTCCGCCAGTCCTTCACATAAAGCTCTCTTGGTTTTTAAAACTCTTTTGTCAGGTTTCTTTTCACTCATTATAAAACCCTCATTACTTATCATCCTGTCCCACTAACCACGTCTCCAGCTCGCCTACGGAAATCGGCTTCGCATAGTAGTAGCCCTGGAAGCTTTGTACACGATACTTCTGAAGTATTTCCTTCATTCCCTCAGTCTCAATACCCTCGACGCATACCTTTGCGCCAAATGTAGCCGCAACATTTACGAAGTTCTCAACCAGAGCCTTCTCCTTCTCATCCTCTTCGATACGGAGAACGAAGCTCCTGTCTATCTTTATGGTATCAAACGGAAGATTCTTAACAAGTCCGATGGACGAGAATCCTGTTCCGAAATCATCCAGTGCTATTTTAACACCAAAGCTTCTGAGATTATCGATAACATTTTTCAGGATGCCCATATCAAGCAGTCGGCATCGCTCCGTAATCTCAAGGCAGAGATGATCCGGCGGATAATTCTGTTCCTTAAGCTTCTGAAGCACCATATCCACAAATCCGCCCTTCTCCAGCTGTGTATAGGAGAGGTTGACATTTACCACAAATTCCGGAACCAGCTGCATAATCCTTTTTGCATCCTTCAGTGCTGTCTCAAGAATCCATTCACCCAGTTCAGGGAACAAGGGATCCTTCTCCAGAAGAGGAATAAACTGATCAGGAGGAACAGTTCCGTACTTCTCGCTCTTCCATCTTATCAGAGCCTCGGCACCCACAATTTTTTCAGTATTTGAATCCACTACCGGCTGATAAAGCAGGTAGAAGCCTTCATAGTTCTTCATGATAGAACCACGGATATAATGAAGCTGCTCGATCCGTTCTGAATTGTTGTTATTCAGATCATCCGTAAAGTCAACTATATCTCCCTGTCTATGGAGCTTACTCTCACTGTAAACGAAGCTCAGACACGCATATACCGTCTGGGGATCAACATCAAAATTCTTAACTGAGATATGACCTGCATTCAGATCAAGGATGATATTTTTCCCATCCACCACAAATTCAGTCCTGCAGATTCTTCTGATTTCTTCATATCTCTTATGTATCTCCTCGGTTTCAAATGTATTGAACATTACCACAAACTTAGTTCCATCCATTCGGAAAACATTTCCGGTATTTCCAACAAATTCATAAAGCTGACGCGAGAATTTCTGAAGTATCTTATTACCGAAATGGTATCCATACACATCATTAAACTCAGCAAACTTTCCTATACCGAGAAGAATAATCTCCATCTCTTTTTCTCTCTTCATGTTCTCATCAAGAGTTTCAAGAAATCCGTACTGATTACTTAGTCCGGTAAGGGTATCTATATTCTCCTGTATAGAGTGATTACGTATGGATCCCGCGAAATATTCCGGTTCACCGGTCTCATCGATAAGTACAGTTCCACGACAGGTACAGATGATGTAATCCCCCTCCAGTGTCCTGGCTCTGTACTGCATATCATGTCCAACGGTTTTTCCTCGGAAGATATTATCTATCTCGGTATGATAAACCGTAATATCATCAGGATGTATCCTCTTCTCCCAAATACTTCCGGCATTGAACATATATTCATCAGGCAGTCCAAAGGTATTAACCGCATTCTTCGACCATCTGGAAACATCATATCTCATATCGCAAAGATAAACGTATGTACCTTCTGCGACTATAGAGAAAGCCTCAAAGAGTTTATCCAGTTTGATACGTCTTGATTCAGGATATGCATCATCTCCGGCATCATCATCCTGAGATTCTTTAAATATCTTCTTATACTCATACATACGGCTGTCGGCACGCCTAAATACATCCTGCACACATGCATCCATTTTCGGATTAAAATCCGACATGCCGCCCGCAAGAGTAACAACACCTTTTTTTCTGTTTTCTCTCTGTTTCTTTTTAAACTCTATAAACAGCTCATCACGTCTTATGTAATCGCTTCCTTTCAGGATAACAACAAACTCATCTCCGCCTATCCTGAAGACCGGACTGTGCTTATATATCTCGCATATTATCTCACACGCACTTTTTATAAAATCATCTCCGGCACTATGACCATACGTATCATTCACCTGCTTAAGCCCGTTTATGTCAAATACGCCTATGGCAAATGGATTGTCTTCAATTTGTTTATCCTTCAAAGAATCATCCAGCTGATTAACAGAATTTGTGTAAGCATGAAGATTCTTTACTCCGGTGAGAGCATCTCTGTTCGCCATATCCATAGCCGAATCAATAGCGGCTTCAAATTCCATTTCCTTACGCTTTGCCGCATCAACATTTGCAACCGCAACAAGAATATGATTTGAATCTTCCTTAGGACGAACTGCAAAAAGGGTAACATACTGAGGACGTCCATCCAGCATAAGACGATAGTTCAGGAATATTTTACCTGATTCATCAAGGTTCTTTAACAGATAATCCTTACTCATCGCCTTGATCATCATAGGAAGATCTTCCGGATATATATCCCGCTCCATATTTCTACGGGTATCTGTAAAGAAATCCTTTCCGGTGGTTCCTACAGCAAGTCTGGTATACTTTTCACTTGCACTGTATTCCGCATACTCATCGGTTATGATATTAACATGATATATAACCTCATACCTTGCAGCCAGCGCCATAGCTATCTCATCAAATATCTCATTTTCTTTGATAATGGACTGCTCACGTTTTTTCTGTGCATCCACATTCAATACACCCATAACGATATGATCCACATCATTTTTCGGACGTACTACAGTTGTAGATACATAACGCATTTCATCGCCAAGCTGCTGTCTGTACTCAAAGGTATGCATACCGGTTTCCTCAAGATTATGAAGAAACCTTGTCTTATCCATTTCAGACAGAACAGTTTCCATATCATCCCGGTGAATATATTTTCTGATATCTCTCGCTGCATCTAAAAAGAAATCATCACCTTTTATAGTTGTCCCCAGCTTCGAATATCCATCACTGGAGCTGTACTGAATATAATTACCATTCTGAATATTGATGTAATAGATAACCTCAAAACAACTGGCAAGAGCCCCCGCTATATGACTGTAGGTCTCAAGCTGGGATTTCGCATCTATCTCTCTTCTCGTCTGCTTATCAACATTTCTTACACCGATTATTACCTTATTTCCAACACCCTTGATGGTCTTAAGGTAGTAATACAAAGGATTACCATCCACCATCAGACGGTAATTCAGAGAAAAGGACTTTCCCGTTTTAAGTATCTCGGTTACTTTTTCCTTCTTAAAGGAAGCTATAAAAAAGTCCTGATCATCAGGATAAACCTGCTCACGACAATCTCTTATAACATCCGTATAAAAATTTTCGCCTGACGCTCTTTTAACAAGCTCTTTATCATCGCCCTGTGCAAGGTACTCCACGTAACTGTCATCATCTGCATCAATAACAAAAATGCTGTCATAATCTGCAGCAAGTGCCAACGCTATCTCTCCAAAGGTTATTGGAGCATTTTTTCCATTGGTGCTTTCTCCCATAACGATGCCCTCTCCGAATCAAAATATTTACTGCTCAATCCGTATATCATATGGCGCCAAAAGAATCTTTTGACACCAATATTATATTATCATTAAATAGTAAAGATTTGTAGCCTTAAATACACAAATTACTATCTTCTTATAGCCTGTCTTTTATTCCATTTATATCCTGCTCACCATGATTCCATTCAAAAGGTAACTCATAATGGCCGTAACATTCTTCTTATTTTTTCCCCAGTCAACCACCTGCGTAGGAAGAGTACACTCTGATTTTATCTCAACAAGTGTCTGGGTATTGTTATATATTGAAAAATGAATTGTTATATTTTCACCCCAGGATGAAAAGGATATAGAATGGATAAGCTCAAAAATCGCCCCGCCGAATCCATCAGCATATTCCTTAGTGATCTGATAACCCTGAACTCTTCTCAGCCTTTCCACCAGCATCATAAGCGGCGCTGTGGCCAGTACTCTGTCTGTAAAATTTGCTGCCATGTAACCCCTCCGAAATTTTTTTATATCAAGTATATTTATCTATCTTATTTTATCGCCCAAAGTCCTGCCTGCAGGTACGACGCCCACAGCAGATTTACAGATTTGAAGCCTGCATCTCTCAGAACCTTTATATGTTCCTCTATCGTGATAGGCAGAACCTCCGTGCCTCTCCTGTCCATCTGAAACTGTATCTCTTCCTGAGTATTTCCATGTTCCTCAAGATACTTCGCCCATCTCGAAAGAGCTATAGCTTCGCTCTCATCAGTGGTCATCCTTATATTCTCAAACACCATAAAGATGCCGCTGTCCCGAAGTGCATTGTAGCATTTCTGAACTGCCAACCTTCTCTCATCCGGCTGCAGATAATGATGACTCTGCACCGCAGTAACCACATCAAACTCCGACTCAAATTCAAGCTCCTGAGATGTCCCCACAATATATCTTATATCTCTTCCGGCCAGCTTCTCCTTTGCCACTGCCAACATCTGTTCGGAGGGATCAGAGAGCGTAAAACTCACATCACTTCTTTCCTCCAGAACCCTCATAGCCAGTGTTCCGGTTCCGCATCCCGTATCAAGCCATTTCACATCCTTAAAGCCCATAGAGTTAACCATATCCATGATTTGGAAATGGTACTCTCTGTAATATGGCAGTACATTCTCTATACGAGCATCATATACTGCGGAATTATGAGCTGATTTATTATCTCTCATATTCTTCCCCCTTGTATCTTAGTAAATAAAATGTATACTTAAAACATAAAGCCTTTTTCACCATGTAATATAGGAGCACGTAAAATGTTACATTACATCCTTGTTTTTCTTGTATATGGAGTTTTCATCGCACTCCTGCATTTCCATAAGCACGGCCGTGATGACACAAATTCCGCCAATCTGACTACGGTAATTATTATCGGCATCGCCATCATTCTGATCCTCACAATACTATACGAAAAATTCCTTGTCTTCGTCCTGCTGCATAACGTCAGCAGTCACGCAGGCTATATCACATTCTCCGCCGTTGGAAGCGGACTTTATATGATACTGTTCTTTATAGGCCTTATCGTTATAGCGAACTTGATGGGCCGTAACACACCAAATAAATGGACAATTATAGTTTTCATTATATCACTTATAGCAAATATTTTCCTTGTTACCAGAGCAACCGGAATCTACTACGAAGAAATGATCAAAAACATCGGAACCAATCTGTTTGACAACTTCTACGAAGCACTTTCCACCACCTATAAAACAGATACTGCAAATGCCCTTCTGAATCTGAAATGGATCGTAATGGCTGTACCGGCAGTCTTTTATTTGTATCAGTTACTCACCACGGATGATTATAGCTGAAAAAAGCCCCCCTTACCAGTTTGTCCAGTAAAGAGGGGAATGCGAATGGGCACCGCGTTAAACTGCCGATTTGCGTTAGTCGTTTATTCTGAAATATAATGTTACTTTGCCTTACATGAAAGTTTCTCAACCTCTAAACGAAAAACCGCAACTGCATCAACCATTTCTTTAGAAAAACTCCATTCAGATTTTCCAGAAATATGTTTCATTAAGGCATTTAATCCTTTTATCTTTTCTACATCATCTTCAACTATTGATAGCCTGCCCGTACCAATAACGCTTTGGAACTTAGCTGAATAATCACACGCAACATCAGCCTCTAATAATTCATATGCACCATCAATTTCAAATCCCACACTAGGTGAGGATTTGCTAAGTTCGTATTTTCGACCTGCCTTAGCTCCATGAAAATAGAAAACATATTTGTCATTCTCATGTATAAATCCATAATTAAGCGGAACTATATACAGATCGCCATTATCATAGAATGCAATTCTAATAATCCGTTCTTTTGCAATAAATTGTTTAATTAAAGTTTTGTCTGTTATTTCTCTGTCATTTCTTCTCATATTTGTTGAATAACTCATCCTCTCCCTCGAAGTTTAAGCTGAAAGTTATATGCTCTTGCAAAATTCAATTATTTCTTTTTTCCTCGGTTCAACATTATCCTTATACTCAATTGATGTAAGTCCGAGGTGTCCGGAGCATTCAATATGTAAGTGCCCATAAAAGTGCTCAATACTCTGAATTATCCTGTCGCACTCATGCATACCCGAGCCTGTTCTGAGAGCAACCGAATATCCCTTCTTGCCTTCCCTAATCGACGCATGTGGTTCATGTGTATCACACCAGGGCGTGCATCTGTCTATAAATGCCTTATACTGCCCGGGAATATCAGCCCAATATGATGGGGAAACCGAAACAATTACATCCGCCGCATCATACTCATCCATTATATTTTCGATGACCGTTGCATCTCTCATAACGCATTTTGCTGTACTATGGCATGAACGACAACCTCTACAAAAAGCATAGGTATAATCATCTATGCAAATACTTTTAACACTATATCTATTTGATAACTGTTCTGAAACTAACTTAACTATTTCAGCAGTTGCCCCTGTACGAACAGGACTGCAATTTATGATCAATGCCTTCATTTTTATCTCCTATTTATCCTAAAACGCCTCAATACCCCGAACCTTGCACCATCAACCATTTCTGCAACCACAAGTTTTATGGCATCTTAATCCCTACCAATCTTCATCTGCCTGATAGCGACCATAATGAGTGGCACATACATAAATATCAGATTAAACCTTTGCCATAATCCCTCATTATCTATAATCGTATCAGAGAACTCCGGTTTATCAGACATCACAAACAAAACAAAGAAAGCCATAGCAATAACAAAACAAATGATACTTACAATTCCTGTAGCACCCTCATCACTTTTGAATGACAATATCGCCAACCATCGCAAGCAAAAGTGCTATCCATCCAAATCTAATTATTTTATCCAACTTCATCACCTAATAACTTTAAAATCACTTCCAGATCAGCCGGCAGCCAGTCTACCGCTGTTGGAAGCTTTGAATCAATTTCAAGCCACTTAGCCGCCTCATGCTCCAGAAGCGTCAGTTCACCCTTTACTATTTCGCACCAGTAAACATGCATAGTTATATGAAATGTGGGATAATCTGTCTCTACTGTTTTTATAAGGTTTCCTACTTTTATCTCAGTATCCAGTTCTTCCTTTATCTCTCTGACAAGTGCCTCTTTAGGATCTTCTCCGGGTTCAATCTTTCCTCCCGGAAATTCCCATCTGTCTTTAAAATCACCATAACCGCGCTGCGTTGCAAATATCTTATCACCATGACGAATAACTGCTGCAACTACATTGATTGCCTTGATTATTGTTTTATCATCTTTAATCCAAACAGATTTTCCTTCTTCTATTTTATTATCTGATATCCACTTTTCGGAAACCTCGCGTCTGGTACCATCTTCAAAAACCAGAACTGCATGAGGTCCATCTAAATGTTCCTCACAGCCAAAGTCAGCTTCTGTTAAGTCTATTATCTTGTGTAAACTCATCTTCTGTCTCCATACATTAAGTCTATATATTTATCCATTAACAATATACTGATAGCTATCTTCTCTTACAGGTGTATCCAACTTCCACTCTATCTCCACGGCAGACTTATCAGTATTGGCCATAATGAATTCATTCGTATTGCCTGTAGCTGTCATTCTACCAAGATAATAGAACTCCTTGGATATCTTATCGTCCTTGTTCTTTCTCACGAATAGTTCAACATCTATGCCTCGTTCTTTTGCATAAAGGAAGTTCTGAACATCTTCTGATTCCAGAGATCTGCTCTGTTTGGATATAGCTATCAACGTACTTCTTGAGGTGAAATGATCCTCATACTTTATCGTATCCTGTATATCATCACTTTTGTCATAATTAATGAATACAGGAAATGTCTTAGTAGTCTTATCATACTTATAACCACCAATATTGAGTGGAACTTCATTATGCTCACAATCCATTTCAAAGCCTGCCCGATTATCTTTTGCAATCAAATCCAATTTTGTCCCTTCTGTCGCTCCATGGAAATACAGTTCCAGCACATTTTCTTCCGTGATATTCATACCAAAGTTAAGAGGCAATATATACGGATAATCTTCATCATTCCATGGATTTACTCAAAATTATAAAATTCTTTATCTCCCGTAACAGTTACCGAACCATCTTCAGCAAATACTATATGAATATCTCCTTCAATATCAAGACTTATATGATACAACGAATATGTTGTTTTTCCGTCTCTGGTTACGGATATAAACCTGATTTCCAACTCATTCATTAAGTCTTCCTTTGAAATCATTTCGCCGGAATTGGTTTTAATAAGTCCATTTTCATCTGCATAATAATTGGCCACCGCCAGCTTTACTCTGATATCGGTTCCATATCTGTCCTCAAACAATCTTGTCAAACGATCAAGACAAAGCGACGCCTCTGTTGTTTCCGATGTATTACAATCTATATAACAACCAACAGGAATGTATGATAAACGCCCTTCTTCATCTTCCGGCATATCATACCAGTTTATATCCGCCTCATATCCTACTTCATTCGGATAATTAATATATGTAAATGTAGCAAAATGTGTCTCTATGCAGATTCTATCCTGCGTTTGCATAGGTAAATCATTTTTATTCCCATCATTCTCTTTTACATCTTTTTTTAATAGCTTGCTGAATAATGACATATTTGAATTCTCCTCCTACTACTTCTCATCTATGTTCTGATTGTCCCATACGAAGCATGACAACCGGTTTCAAACAACCTTTATCCGAAATATATGAATCATCAATATCAATCTCTATTTCCGACATGCTCTTATTATCGCAGTCAAATACTGTTTCCTTTTGTGACGATATGATGATCAGTTTATTTGGGGACACTCCGGAAAAACCCATGTATTCAAACCCACCGACCGAAAAACCATCTACAAATTCCCATTCATTCAATTTTTTGAGCATTTCGCACATCTGTATATTGTTCATTTTATAAATCCTATAGTTGGTTATCTTCCGGTATATCTTACTGTCGCTTAATCTCGACAAACGGGAAGTTTTGAGTGTCTCAAAATTTTATACCCATTTCATACGCCTTGGAAAGATGTCGAGCAATATTCTCACTTCGTGC
>CACZLA010000004.1 GCA_902781895.1 uncultured Lachnospiraceae bacterium | reverse complement strand
TAGCGGTCTTCCCAATCATTTTTCTTAGAAGATGGTTCTGAGATACACTTCAGAAGAGGGAATGTCTTGAATTTGCCACTTCTGGAGCAATTCATCGCCGAAAGCCTGTCTAAATAGCGAGACGGGCTTTTTCCAATTCAGCGAATCTCTTGCATAAGAATTCACGTTCGACATGATTTCATCCACCTTACTCTGGGTAAGTCCATCCAGGGTGTACCCCTTCGGGATGACAAAGCGTATCATCTCATGGTTTCTTTCACAGTTAGCTTTATCAGTGGATTTATAGGGGTCTGCGAAGAAGACGTGAAGATCATCTACTTCCTCTGTCTGTGTTACGGAACTGAATTCAGTTCCGTTGTCCGTTAGCAGGACAATTGGCCTGCTGGTCCGGCTCCTGACATCCCTCATGACGGGAAGGAGCCTTGAGATGACCTCCTCCGATGCTGCGGCTGTTTCATAAATCAGAGCGAGCTGGAATCCTGTCTCCACGAACATCACGGTCAGAAGCCGAAGTCTGTCGCTTATCTTTCCTTCCACGGAATCTGTCTGGATGAGGATGTGGTCAGGATGTTCCTCGACATAGGCGGTATAGTCATCCATCGTCCTTCCCAGCTTCATCTGGGCGTTGGCGCCTAGATCCGCCTTTTTTAGCCCGTAATCATAGGCTTTTTTGTATCTCTTCTTTCTTCTCAGATGGATTGGTTTGGCTTTCATGTAGTCGCAGGAAATCCATCTCCTGATGGTGATGACGGAAACCTTTCTTATCTCCTCACAGGTGTGCCTGGTTCTTCTCGTGACGTTTCCTGTGTGCCTCCTCATGAGAGTGGGTGGGGTCATAGTAGGTCCTGTCTTTCAAGCATCCGGTGAAATGCCTGGGACACTGGTTGCAGACGAGGTATTTGCCACCTAGATCCTTGCATCCTTTTCCGTATTTGTAGCCATCGCCTTCCTTTGAGACCGGGTAGCGCCTTATCTCTCGGTAGATGGTGGATGGGTGCCTATGAAGTCTCTTGGCGATTTTCTGTATGGAGCATCCCATTTCAAGCATTGCCAAAATGCTTGTCCGCTGGTTGTGACCTATTTGGTGGAATGGTTGTCTTTCCTTCTTTTCTTCCTTCATTCTCTGTCCTCCTTTCAAGAAGGGAAGACCGCTGAGAAAAGGATACCAAAAAAAGGTGGTCGGGCACAAATGCCCGTCTTCCTGTCTCATGAGGGGCACAAATGCCCGTCTTCCTGTCTCATGAGACAGGAAGATATCCCACTACATTGTTTACCTATCTATTTTCGCATTTAATATGAAAGTTAATAATAAATAAAGAAAAATATTGAGTATAGAATAGGTGAAAATAACGCTAAAAAAATTTACAAAAAAATTTTTAAAAAGTTCTTGATTTTATCGAGCGTTATTGAGATAATAGATAAGCGCTCGAGAGAGAAAGCAAAATCCTAAACTTACTTGGATCCTTAGTGTAGAGGCCTATCACGTCTCCCTGTCACGGAGAAGACCACGGGTTCGAATCCCGTAGGATCCGCCATCTCTCTTATAGCTGCAGGCGTAGTTCAGTGGTAGAACGTAACCTTGCCAAGGTTAATATGCGGGTCCGATTCCCGTCGCTTGCTCCATCTAGAAAATATACTCCTGAGAAATCAGGAGTTTTTTCTTTCTGAAAATCTAGTATAATAATCAAGTATGGCTAAAACTGCAATCGCTGCCTTAAAATGGGCAAATCCAAAATCTATCGCAAATTCCTTTGAACAGACCTTCTATGATGCTAACGCTTCCTTATTTAATGTGAAGACAAGCATCTATAACGAGAATCGTTCCATCTTTGATGTCATCAAATCCGACATCATCTTAAAAGGCTTATTCAATCGTAACAAACTCAACGAAGACTTCAAACAGTTCCCTAAAGAACAGTTAGCCAGAGAAGTCATTCAGACTGCTTTATTAGAACAGACTCCTTTTGTCACTTATCAGAATCATAGAATCTATATTCCGACCTATTCTATCGAGATCAACGATATCTACTACAAGCATGCCGAGTTATTAAAAGAAGAACCCTATTGTCAGTGCATAAAAGATGAAAACTATGCCATCGTCAATCCTTTTAAGACGTATGGTTTAGCTTTGCTGGATTCTCCCTTCTCTCGTCTGATTCGTTTAGAAGCAAATAAGGATAACATCCATGTTTTTTATCACATTGATTTTGAAACCTTATTCTTTGTCGATGAAGAATGTAATCTTGTCGAAGATTTACCAATCTTAGATGAGAAATGTAAAGGTAAAGATAACTTGCATCTCTTTGAAAACCTCAATCTGATTGCTAATGATTATTTTGCCGGAGACAGAGTCAAGCTCTTTGATGATTTATTAAAAACAAAGCTTCTCTCCAAATATTATTATGATGAATGTATGGAAGAAGAACTCAAATACCAGAAGAAGATGAAAAGGAGAAACCATGACTTATAAAATCTACACTTTCGGTTGCAAAGTCAACGCCTATGAATCCCAAGCCCTGAAAGAAAGATTAGAAAAGGAAGGTCACACTCCCGCCAAAGGTGAAGAAGCCGATATCTATTTCGTCAACACCTGTGCGGTCACCAACGAAGCCGAGAGAAAAGACTTACAGAGAGTCAGAAGAATCTCTCGTTCTTTTCCTGGTAAACCGATTTATATCATGGGTTGTTCTTCTCAGATTCATAAAGAATATTATCTTGCCATTCCTGGTGTAAAAGGTGTTGTTGGTTCTTCAGAAAAGAACATCATCGAAACCTTCTTTGATAATCAGGATGAGACGATTGACCATGTCAACATGGACTCTCGTCATTTCACTTATCAGGATACACCTACCCATGAAGGCGAAAAGAACGTCCGCGGTTATATCAAGGTGCAGGATGGTTGTGATAATTTCTGCTCTTATTGTGTCGTTCCTTTTACCAGAGGTAAATCCCGTTGCCGCAATCATCAATCCATCATTGAAGAATGTAAATCCTTATTGAACCACGGTATCAAGGAATTGATCATCGGTGGTATTGATACCGGTTGTTATATCGATCCTGAAGATGATAACTATCACTTCGTCAATCTCTTACATGACCTTCTAGATTTATCTAGTGAACCCTATCGTATCCGTGTCTCTTCTATTGAAGCCAGTCAGGTATCTGATGAATACATCTCCTTATTTGCCTCTCATCCTGATAAGCTTTGTCCACACTTCCATTTACCACTGCAATCGGGTAGTGAACATGTCTTACAGAGAATGAACCGCAAGTATCATCTAGAAGACTTCCGCCGTATGTGTAAACGTATCAAAGAACAGATTCCAGATGTCGCCTTTTCTAGCGATGTCATCACCGGTTTTCCAGCCGAGAGTGAAGAGGAATTCCAAGAGACCTACGACTTTTGTAAAGAGATCGGTTTTATGAGAATTCACGCCTTCCCATATAGTGAAAGACCCTTCACCATGGCAGCTAAATTAAGAGACCCTATCCCGATGAGAATCCGTATGGACCGCACGAAAAGACTGATTGAACTGAGTGAAGAAAACGATCAGAAATATCGTGAACAATTGAAAGGGAAAGAAGTTACTGTTTTGGTCGAAGGCTTAAACAAAAAGACTGGTGAATATGAGGGTTATTCCGAAAATTATCTTCGTTTCTCTTTTAAGAGTGAAACGGATATCACCGGTCAGTTTATCAAGCTAAAATTATAGTTTTGTCAGTTTATCAAGCTAAAATTATAGTTTTTCTTCGATATCATCTTTGATTGTGGAAAAACAAAAGTTTATTGATTTATTTAAGAAACAATCTTATAATGATAAGGCTTGTTTCTTATGGGGCTGTAGCTCACCTGGGAGAGCGCCTGCTTTGCAAGCAGGAGGTAGAGGGTTCGAGCCCCTTCAGCTCCACCATAGAGAACTTATGATTGTCTATTCTTGTCCAAGGATAGACAATTTTTTATATCTCTTTCTATTACCTATTATATATATGGTAAGATGAAGCAAATCGAGGATAGCAATATGTTTCACGAGATCAAAAGAATCAAACAGGTATTATCAAAAGAAGAGTGTATCAAGATATTAGAAGAGCAATTAAGAGGCGTCTTATCTTTAAACGGAGATGATGACTACCCTTATGGTATGCCATTGAATCACTTCTATGTCCAAGAAGAAAACCGCCTTTATTTCCACGGTGGTAAATTCGGTTACAAGATGGACTGCATCAAAAGAGATAACAAGTGCTCCTATTGTGTCATGAAGGATGTCGGTGTTCATGAAAATGGTTGGGCAAGACTCTTTGAGAGTGTCATCGTCTTTGGTAAGATTCACTTTGTCGAAGATAAAAGTGAGATTGCCGCTATCGCTAGAAAACTCAGTCATAAGTTCACTCTTGATGACACTTATATCGAGCATGAAATCAAGCAAGATCTTCCACAGACAGCCATGTACTACATCGAAATTGAACACATGACCGGTAAGAGAGTGACAGAACGATAGTACAAATCCCTTTCATTTGTAACCACCTTCAAAATGAGCCAAAGCCAGCAAGACAAAAATATTGAAAATTTATCAGGAAAAATGCTCTTTTCGACATATTTATAAAGATAAATAAAAGTGCTTATTTCACTATATAAATCACACATTTTTTAGACATTTTCTCATTTTATTAATAACCAAAATTTGCAGTTTATTTGTAGTTTTTCTAAAAATATAAGAAAATAGTTAATTTTTCAATGCTTTTTTGTTGCTAAGTAAACATGTGTCCGATATAATTATTCCCGTCCACAATATAGAGAGCAAAAGCACCATAGTTTCAAGGTGCTTTTTTCTATTTTAACGGAGTATTATTATGAGTGACAAACCAAAGAAATTCTTTCTCGACAGCGCCCTAGAACACGTGCCTGGCGGCTTTCTGATCTACCGTGCTGACAACCAGGATGAAGAAATCTTGTATGCCAACAAGACGCTCATCCGCATGTTTGATTGTGACACCTACGAAGAATTCTTAGAACATGTCCATGGATCTTTTAAAGGCATTGTAAGCCCAGAAGATCTCGACGTGATCGAAAAGGAAATCGATGTCCAGATTCAAAGTGGCTTCGATTCTTTTGATCACATCTACTATCACATCAACACCAAGTCTGGTGATATCAAGTATATTGAAGACTTCGGTCATTATGTCGTCGACAAGGAAGAGGGTCCTCTTTACTATGTCTATCTTGTTGACTCTGACCAGAAGCTTTTAACTTATGACGTCGATAAAGTGACCGGCCTTCCAGGACCAAGAAGACTCAGAGACTATTCTCACAAGATGATTCGCATCATGAGCAAGTCGATGGATTCTTCTTCTTATGCCTACGTCTATTTAAACATCCTTCACTTCAAGAGATTCATCATCCGTTACGGCATCAAAGCTGGTGAAGATCTTGTCAAAGATGTCGCTTCCATCTTAAAGAAACATTTTGCTGGCAACATGATTGCCAGAATGGGTGATACCGTTTTTGGTATCTTTGCCGAATCTTCTCATATCGAAGATAAGATCAAAGACTTGAACAAAACCTTACGCCAAGACTACATGTATGAAAATGTAACCCTCAAGGCTGGTGTCTATGTCATCGGACAAGAAGATATGACCAATCTTGACGGCGCTTTAGATAACGCTAGACGCGCTTGTCATGAACTTGATTATTCTGACGATATTCAGTATAAGATCTACGACGATGAGATGAAGAGATCTCAGCGTATCTATAACTACGTCATCGACCATTTGGATGAAGCCATCCAAAAAGGTTAGATTCAGGCCTATTATCAGCCAGTTGTCCGTACCTTAAGCGGCACATTATGTTCCGCGGAAGCCTTAGTCCGTTGGGTTGACCCACAATATGGTATCATCAGTCCTGCTAACATCATCCCCGCCTTAGAAGACGCTCGTCAGATTCACAAAATCGACCAGCATATGCTCAACGAGATCTGTAAACTCATCAGAGACCGTATCAACAAAGGTCTTGGTGTTGTTCCTATCTCCTTCAACTTATCCAGATTGGATTTCATGTTGATGGACGTCTATAACGTCATCATCGACACTTGTAAGATGTATGAGATTCCTCATTCTGCCTTAAAGATTGAAATCACTGAATCCCTGTTCGTCGAAGATCCAGAAGGCATCATTGAAATCGCCAATAAGCTTAGAAAAGAAGGCTTTGAAATCTGGATGGATGACTTCGGTTCTGGTTATTCCTCCTTAGGTACGTTGAAAGACTTCACCTTTGATGAAATCAAGCTAGATATGGCCTTCATGAGAAACTTCTCCGTCAAGAGCCAAGAAATCGTCAAGCACACCGTTTCCTTAGCCAAATCCTTAGGTATTCAGACCCTTGCTGAGGGTGTTGAAACCGAAGAGAACTTTGAATTCTTAAAGTCTGTCGGCTGTGAAAAAGCCCAGGGTTATCTCTTCTCCAAACCACTTCCATTTGAAGACATGCTGGAATTGTTGGAATTAAGAGGCGTCAGCATGGAAGCCACTCGTTATTCTCATTTCTACAATGAGATTTCTCGTATCGACTTCAATGAGAATATGCCGATGTGTATTGTCAACTATCATAAGAATTCCTCCAAGTTTGAAACCCTCTTCATCAACAACGCCTTAAAAGGAATTCTCTCTTATATCAACATCAGCAATAACACGGAATTAGAGACACTTTTGAACTCTGACACTTCCATGTTTGCTAAGAAGGTCAAAACCTCTTCTTACTTACCAGAAGAAGTCGGTGTTGAAAAGACCTTCTTCTACACCTACAAAGGCAACTACATCCGTATCCAGGCCCGTAACATCGCCGCTTTGGATGAACACTTCATGTATGTCGTCTATATCAACAACCTCACCACCGAAGAACAGAGACTCACCCAGGGCAAGTTAGAAAAGACCATCTCCAGCATCTATTCCATCTATGATGAAGTCTATTCCGTCAATCTCAACGAAGATAAGATTGACCCGATTTCCAACTTCTCAACCCACAAGAACAGATTGAGAATCAGTTCCGGATCCTTCAGTGTCGCTCTCGACTACGTCTTACAAAACCAGGTCTACATTGAAGATAAACAGTTATTCATCGACTTCTACGATAAAAAGACTTTGATGGACCGCATCACTGCTGGTTCTACCGGTTATATCGTCAGACCGATGCGTTTCTATGATAAAAACGGTGAAATCATCTGGAAGATGTTGTTCATCCTGCTTGTCTCTTCACCAGAAAAAGGCGAATTATTGCTCATCACCAGAAAACTCCTTCGTGAAGAAGTCGCGGGCATCATGTCCTTAAAAGGCTTAAATGACATCTTAAAGTTACCGATCAACTACAAAGATCTCTGTGAAAATGCCGTCAACTATTCCGATGTCAAGTTCTTCTGGAAGGATAAAGAAGGCAAATTCTTGGGCTGTTCTCAATCCTTCCTTGACGCGTTTGGCTTCAAGAACAGAAACGAAATCATCGGTAAAACCGAAAAGGAAATCCACTGGAACGTCAACATGGACGAACATCAGTGCGATGAATGCGAAGTTCTCAACAAAGGTAAGATGATTCATTCCATGCCTGGTATCCGTATCATCAAAGGTGTTCCTCACAATATCGCAACTACCGTCTGGCCGATCTATCGTGAAGGTAAGATCATCGGTTTGTTTGGCTACTTTGTCGATCACGATGACAAAACCCAGCAGAAAGCCTATGAAGATGGCATGATTGATAATGAAACCGATGTTCTTAACTCCCGTGGTTTCTTAGATGGCTTATTGAGATACATCAATGAATCGAGAAAGTTAAACGTCCCCTTCAGTGCCATCACCATTCATGTTCGTAACATCAAGGAAATCGAAAACTTACAGGGTAAGGATATCGCCCATGATGTCGAACGTGAAATCGCCACTTCCTTAAAGACAAACTTCGGTGTCGACAGTTCCATCTCTCATATCGGCTTTGGCAGCTTTGCCATCATCCGCTCCTTCTTAAATGAGAGCAACTCGGAAATCTTCACCGATCGCATCGTCTCCATCATCGAATCCATCAAGAATGTCAATGGTGTTCCTGTCACCCTCTTTGTTGATACCATCGCTGTCAACTCTGAAGAAGCGAAGAACTCTCCAGAGGGCTTCAACAAGCTCTTCATGGACCGTTTCAACGAGATCACCAAGAAGTAAATCTTCCTAGCAAAAATAACAACCTGACCTTTAAAAGTCAGGTTGTTTTTTTACTTTATCTATTTTGAATGGCGTCGATCGGTTTCTTGTTTGCTATTCTTGTAACAGGAATCAAGGCAGAAATAATAGAAGTTATCAAGGATAAAGCCATAAGAATACCAAAGACCATCACATTTGGAGTCATGATGTTAAATGTTACCTCAGCTTGTTGTATAAAGATATTATTAAGCGCAAGACATAAAGCTAAAGTACTAGCACCAGACAACAAGAAGTTGATGGAAGCAATAATGAAAGATTCCGAGTAGAAGATCTTGAAGACATCGCCACGTTTGGCACCGACGGCTCTGAGAATACCGATTTCTCTCTTCTTGTTATTAATGGAGATCGAGATGAAGTTATAGAAGAGGAACATGGAAAACACCGCCAAACCCAAGCCGACATAAATGAAGACATTAGTTAAGATAGAAAGCGTATAGGACAAGGACTGAACGCTGCTGAGTTGGGTCTCATCAAAATAAAATGACACACTACCAATCGGGACATCCTCCCATTCATAACTTTCGATTTCTTTTCTTCTATCTTCAACATACTTGAAGAATTTTTCCATCTGCGCACGTTCTTTAGGAAGAAGAACCATATAATTCTCAGATTCAGAAGTAAATGATTCTTTACTATCATTCATAAGTCTCTCCGTTGTTTCTAAATTCATATGGAGAGGAATTGGATAGTTGGTTGTTGGAAGTTCGAAATCAAAGCCAACAACAGTGATTTGGCAACCCTCTTCACCATCGCCATTATAATATCTCAGAGAGAGAGATTCTTCTGATGGATTGAGTTTTTTAATTGTGTCGGATATTGCTGTCGCAAAATAATTATTGTATTTTGTTAGAACATCTGAGAAGCTTGACAGTTGTCGTTCAATGATCATGCGAAGAATAGATTTTTTATCAATCGTGCTGCCACCATTGAACATATTCGCAAGAGCTATATAGTTTGGATGATTTTTGTAGGCTTCATATACTTCTTCTGCATGAGCAATGCAATACTCAACAAAGATGTTGTCTGCCTTTGAGTTATAGAATTCTTCTTTCTCATAATTTCTCATTGGGAAGAGGGTATCAAATTCCTGTTCGTAGAATTGAATATATTCAGTGATAGAACTATAGAATGGAGCGGTTAACACCCTATTGCCCCAAATAGCAAACAAATAAGATTTAAAGATGTTATAGATGATATGGTGATCATCATTTGACAAAGTATAAGATGGATCGCTTTTCCAGGGGAGATTGACAACGCTAGAATCATTTGGATCACGATAGGTGGAGTCGTCACAATAACCATACAACTCTGCATTCGTATTGGAATAGTAAACCTCAAAGATTTCATTATCCTTGAAATCCAGATATTTCTCCCTTGCTACACGATTGATGGCAACTTCAGGAAGGAAGTTATTAGTGATTTCTTCTCTGGAATAGAAATCACGACTCATGGTCATAGTTTGATCATAATCACTGTAGACATTACTAGGAGTATAGTTTCTCTGATAATCTGGACGCTGTTCACTATATTTAGCGTTCAACAAACGGAAATAACCCTGCGGATTGATTAACGCCTCATCATTGGCCAAAACAGTTTTACCATCCTGGAAGAAGTATTTTGCATTATGAGACTTATAGTTACCATAGGAGAATTCTACGTGATCGTTCTCTAGTTGGCTGAAAAGAACAGTTTTTGAAACCTTATCTTCCTCTACATTTTCTTCAACAGGAGCAACAAATGCACAACAGTGAAGAGAAGAATAAGCAAGGGAATACAAGTTGGAATAACCTTCATCACTCCAGGTTGGTGCGGTCTCAGCTTTACGGTATTGTTTATAGGTTTCTTCTGGGAATTGAGTATCAACAAAGCCCGTAATCTTATAATATTTCATTTCATCAGAAGCTGGATCTTTGCTTGCAATATAGTGCCCAATGATCTTTTCAGCTGTGACATGGTCAGCAGTTTTCACAATGTAATTTGAATCAATAGCATCTTTAAAGCCGAAATCTTCATAGGTTTGCAAAACGTGTGTCGTTAATGCAATCTCCTCACTTTCCTTTGGTAATTGGCCGGCAGTAACACTAAAACCGATATCCGAGAGGAAAGTGTCAGTAACTTCCAAAACATAATTTAAAGAATTAGCATAATAATTATTGTTTCGAAAGTCTACATAGTTGATGGAATCGTCATCAGGAATATTATTACTCAAAACAGCGTAATTATTTTCGACGCTGAATACTTTTGCACCAAAGTCTTCCAATTTTGCCTTTTCATCGTCAGGAAGATAATTTGTTGTGTTATATGAGGTATATCTATAGTTTGCGCCAAAGCGACTGAATTTGATTTTTTGGGAAATAGCAGTATCTGTCATCGCTTGTGGAGAATTAAATAAACCTAGGGTAAAGGCGGTACCAAAGAGAGTAAAGGACATCGCAGAAAGAAGGATGGTCATCACCAAACGGAATGGTTTTACTTTCAAAGAACGGCTACCCATCCTGAACGCGTTGTGGAGGGAGAAATTAGACTTGATGAGTTTGAAATCCTCCTGGTTCAACTTGATGTCTTCATTTTTGGTAGCAAAGAATTCTTGACGATTACCGCTCTTATCAATTCTAGCGGCTTCGCAAATAGCATCATTAACATGTTCATCAGCAGTGATGAAAGTATCTGTTTGTTGGTTGGCCAAAGTTTTATTGATGATTTCCAAATCTTCGACAGTTAAAGCATGACCTTTTTCAATGCGGATGACATTATTACCAAGAATGGAGACGCCCGGTTTTTCCTGTTTGGCTTCCACGCTCATCTTGGAGATATCAGAGATGACTTTACCATCCTTGAGTTCGATGACTCGGTCACCAAAATGCTCCGCAAAGTCTCTATCATGAGAGACGATGACAACCAGTTTATCCTTGGATAACTTCTTTAAAGTCTCAAAGACCTGTCTACCCGTATTGCTATCAAGAGCACCAGTTGGTTCATCACCAAAGATGATCTTTGGCTCTTTGACCAAGGCTCTGGCGATAGCGACTCTTTGTTTCTGACCACCGGAAAGTTCATTAGGTTTACGTTTGCCATAGCCGGTCAAATCAACTTCCGCTAAGATCTTATCGATTTCTTCATCGGTGGCTTTCTTATGCTGTAACTGCAAAGCCAAACCGATGTTCTCTTTGACTGTAAAGTCATTTAAGATGTTGTATTCCTGGAAGATAAAACCTAAATAGGTATTACGATAGGAATCCATCTCACTGCCAGAGAACTCTTTGCTGGACTTGCCGTTGATGATGATTTCACCATCATCGACTTTATCCAACCCGCCCATGACATTTAAAAGGGTGGATTTACCAGAACCGGATTTACCTAAAATAAAGACCAAACCAGTCTCTGGAAACTTCACGGATACGTCATCTAGCGCGTATACGGGTTGGCCATTTTTAACCTTGTAGACACGCTTCAGGTGTTTTACTTCTAACATAAGAAATGTTCACTCCTTACTTTATGTATTTTTAATATATCAAACTGATATCCTGGTCTATAGAATTATCGGTCACAAAGATATCAATTCTGTACCATGTAACAATTGTAACTTATACTGATATTTTTACTAACACTTAGCTATTCTTGGGTTCTTGCTTGATCTAACTTCTTCTCTCTGAGATAGAATATCCAGACGAAGATAAAAGCCAAAACAGCCATCAATAAAGAAACGCCAAGCATCAGGAAATAAGATCCGATTGGAGTATAAATCAAGAAAATATCTACGGATGAACTGGCTTTGATACCAAGATTGATGATCAAAACAATCAAATTCATCACCAAAACAGAAATCACGTAACTGATCAAAGCGACAAAAAGACACTGAACAGAGACAATCTTAACAACGCCTTTTTCATCCTCTACCTGATTTTCTACCAAGCGGAAATTCCATTGTTTCTTCTTTATCTTCATAAGATAGAGGATAAAAATAGCCAAAGCGGTTACTGCTAGAAGAATACCGCCAATCAAATAAGAAAGAGAGGTGCTTTGAAGGTCATAAACTTCATAATGAATATCAGATAAAGATTCCGTTCTCCACCAGATACTTGCATGAGGAACACCATTTTTTACTAAGTAACTATCATAGTCATATGTTTCATTAAATTTTTCGACAAAATTGACGACATTACGAATACTCTCTTCCTCTTGGGGAATCAGCATGAGGAATTCATTATCTAAATAAGGACTCTTGATATTCCAATATTTCGTATATTCATCAAAAGCGGATGTGGACAAGGATAAGGCTCTTTTGAAACGATTTATCAAATCAAAATCAATACCGACAATCTTGAAAGTTTTATCTTCATTATAAAGATCAAAACTCCTCTCCATTTCCACTAAGGCTGTTTTGCCCTTTAAGCAATCTTTATAAGCAGCAATCAAATATTTTAGATAATCGTCTCTGATTTCAGGGATCACTTTTAGATCAATCAAATAATCTAAGGTATCCTTTTTAGCAGTATCAGCCTTTTTCTGATTCTTGTATAAGCCTTGATAAATCGGATGATCTTTATACTGGGCATAGATGCTTTCCGCATGATTTAAAAGATATTCTTCACGCGTAGTTCTTTCCATTTCCTGATAATAATTATCTAATTCATCAGGAGTATATGGATGGTGGTTGTCATAATCGGTAGTAAGACTAGCAATAAGAGCCGTCAAATCAGAATAATAAGAAGCATCAGTAACTTTCAAATTCCAAATATTATATAAATAGGTTCTAAAGCAGTGATAGATAACTTCTTTATCCTTAGAAGTCAACACATAAGAAGTGTCATTTTCCCAAGGATAGACGAACTTGGTTTTATTAGTAGCATCTTTATAATAGGAATTATCATAATAGCCACCATATTTCTTTGTTTGCTGATTTTCATAGAAAATCTTAAAGAGCGAAGAATCTTTAAAATCAAGATATTTCTCAGCCGCCAACTGATAAGTAGCAGTCTCAGGAATAAAACTCCTATAGAGGTTTTCACGGTTATAGAACTCAAAAGAAATCGGTCTTGTCTTAGCCAAATCAAAATAAGCGTCTTCTGGTTGATATGTCTGCATTTCAGAATGAATTCCATAGGTCAAGAAATGGAAATATCTTTCCGAAGAAACAAGAATCTCATCACCTTGTAAGGAAGTCTTGCTATCATCAAAGAATAAAGTATGTTCATGAGATGGATAATAACCGACAGAATAGCGATAGGCTTCACTACTTTTACTTTCATCACTGCAAAAGAAGGAATGATACATTTCTTCAGGAGCTTCACCACTATCATAAATAAAGACCATCTCGTGGAGGGAATTACTTAATAATCGACCCATTTTTCGATATTCTTCTTGATCAGAGAAGTCATTAGAATAGGATATCTTACGATATTTACCATAAGTATCTTCATCAAACTGCGTATCGATTAAACCGACCAGCTTGTAATAGACAAGATCACCAGAGATATAATCCACCCCAGAGATATAGTGATTGAGCACATCTTCTGGTTTGATATCATCCTGCGGTTTTAAGTTATAACTCTTATCGACCGCATCAACAAAGCCAAAATCCTGTAGGCTATAAAACGCATGCAAGGATAACGCAATTTCTGTTTTCTCTTGTGGTAAGACACCATAAGCCATTTCTAGATGGTTATCATCCAAGAATTTCTGATTGATGCTTAAAGCTTCCTCAGAAGGACTCACATAATATCCATTACCATCATAATTGATATCTGGATGATGTCCATAAAGAGAACAAGAAGTATCAAAATTCAAATCAAATCTTTCTGGTGTATAAAGATGAGCACCATAATTTAAGACTTCATCTTTTACCTTCTTAGAAAAATCATTCTCATTCCATCCGTCATCCGAATAAGAGCTGAAGTAAAAAGTCACCCCACCAGATCCTCTATCCTGGATAGCTTGCGTTAAGGCATCTATCTCACGAACCGACGTCATCGCTAACGAAGAGCCTATAAAAGATAAGGATAAAGAAGATAAGACAATCGTCAAAGCAAAAAGCCATGGACTAGACTTCAAAAGTCTAACCCCCGCTCTTAGATAATCCTTGATACTGAAGTGTCTTTTTTTCTTAGCAGAGAATTCTAAATTACCATCACCACAGCTTAAATTGTCGTTCTCTGTAGGCATATGAACTCCTTTCGATACTTAACGTTAAACTTTAAAAAACGTTCCTTTTCAATACTTAATGTAATTATTATAAATGTTTAATTATCCAAAATATACTTAAATCTAACTTTTCTTTGTTTTTCCCATAGATACCGGTTTCTTAAAAGCAATTTTATTTTTCTATTGGCTATTAACTATCCGATGATTAAAATATAATCTGTTGTCAAACAAGAATAAAGGAAACAAAGCAATGAAACCAATTAAAGAAGGTAAGGTCAGAGAGATCTACGACAACGGCGATAGCCTCATCATGGTTGCCACCGATCGTATCAGTTGTTTCGATGTCATTCTCCACAACATTGTTACCAACAAAGGTAAAGTCTTGACGCAGATGAGTAAGTTCTGGTTCGACTACACGAAAGATATCTGTGAGAATCATCTTTTATCCACCGATGTCAAAGATATGCCAGCATTCTTCCAGACCAAGGAATTTGAAGGCAGAACCATCATGTGTAAGAAGTTGACCATGATTCCAATCGAATGTATCGTCAGAGGTTACATCACCGGTTCTGGCTGGGCAAGTTATCAGAAGACTGGTAAAGTCTGTGGTATCATCCTTCCGGAAGGCTTAGTCGAATCTTCTAAACTTCCTGAACCAATCTATACTCCTTCCACCAAGGCTGAGATCGGAGATCACGACGAAAACATCTCCTTTGAAAAGACAATAGAGATTCTCGAGAAGGACTTCCCGGGCAAAGGACAGGAATATGCAGAAAAGCTTCGCGACTACACTCTCGCACTTTACAACAAATGTGCTGACTACGCTCTTACAAAGGGAATCATAATTGCAGATACCAAGTTCGAGTTCGGACTCGACGAAGACGGAAACATCGTTGTCGGTGACGAAATGCTCACACCTGATTCATCACGTTTCTGGCCTGCAGACGGATATGAACCGGGACACGGTCAGCCATCCTTCGATAAGCAGTTCGCACGTGACTGGCTCAAGTCTGATGCCAACACAGCAAAGCCTGAAGACTGGGAGCTTCCACAGGATATCGTAGATAAGACAATAGATAAGTACCTCTCTGCATATGAGATGTTGACAGGAGAAAGATTATAAACAGAACTATACAAGAAAAAGGATGTGGTGATTGCTCGTAAATCAAAACCACATCCTTTTTTCTTGTATAAAAGCATCTGTTTACAGATGAATCCCTACTCATCATCCTCTGCTTCGTATTTTGAGATAACCTCTTCATTCGCTGCTACCGCAACATCCGCCATCTTCTTTCTCTCAAAGAGAAGTGCTGCACGAAGCTCATCATGTCTTACAGCCATGATTTCAAGTGCAAGCCATGCTGCATTCTTTGCACCGTTAATAGCAACTGTTGCAACCGGAATTCCGGGTGGCATCTGTACTATTGAATAAAGTGCATCCTGTCCGTCAAGAACTGATCCTGAAAGAGGAACTCCAATAACAGGAAGTACAGTCTGTGCTGCAACAACTCCCGGAAGGGCAGCTGCCATTCCTGCTGCTGCAATGATAACCTCTGTTCCGTCACCATTTAATTCTTCGATAAACTTTGTCAACTGTCTTGAAGCTCTGTGAGCTGAAAGACATCTTACTTTTACACTAACCCCGGAATCTTTTAAAAGATTTATTGCCGGTTCAACCTTCGGAAGATCACTGGTTGACCCCATAATAACTGCTGCTTTCATATACATTCCCTTTCTTTAACATCTATAATAATGTACATTTTATGACATACGGATTGCTTCGTTTCTTACGAAACTCTCACAATCCTTGAAACATTCGGAATCCGCTTGTTTTTTTCAAAAACAGCTACTTCCTCATGTTTCAGCGTGTCATAAAGTCAAAATGCTTTTTCTGCAAGCAGAAAAGCATATTGATCTATGACACTTATGTCATTATATCACTATAAATAAAAATCATCAAGGAGCGGTGCATCTCAGTCACCGCTCCTTTCAAAACATGTTACTGTTCACAGTACTTCAAAACATTTATTTTATTCTAAGTGCTCTGGTAGCATTCAGCACCGCGATCACCATTACACCCACATCCGCGAAAATGGCAAGCCACATATTTGCTATTCCGAGTGCACCAAGTATCAGACAGAGCACCTTTACTGCTATGGCAAATGTAATATTCTGCCTTACTATTTTAAGGGTTTTTCTTGCAATCTTCATGGCCAGAGATATCTTGGCAGGATCATCATCCATGAGAACTATGTCAGCCGCTTCTATCGCAGCATCCGAGCCCATGGCACCCATTGCAATTCCTATATCCGCTCTGGCAAGTACGGGAGCATCATTTATTCCGTCACCGACAAATGCCAGCCGACTCTTGATTTCAGTTTTCCCTGAGGCGTCATCTGACTCTTCTTCACCAAGCAGTCGTTCAACCTCATTTACTTTATCTCCCGGCAGAAGCTCTGACTTATACTCCGAAACACCAACCTTTTCAGCAATAAGCTTTGCTGCCTTCTCGGAATCTCCCGTAAGCATTATAGTCTTTATACCCTGCTTACGAAGTCTCTCCATAGCTGCCGCACTTGTTTCCTTTAATTCATCAGCGATAACGATACATCCGAGATATTTTATTTCCTTATCAGATAAATTCTCATTTTCGTCTGTCTCTGAATTTCCCAGACAGCTCTCTGCAACATAAACTACAGTTCCTTCATCATGTTGCTCCGGAACTTCTACTCCGACCATCTTCATGAGTCTCATATTTCCGGCATATATTTTGAAGTGGGTCTCCTCGCCCGAAACGCTTCTTTTATCAACTGATTCAACTACACCGTCCGGTGTCTCTCTATATTTGATAGAAACGCCGTGACCGGCTATCTCCTCCGCATCATAAATCAGACTGTAATTGATTTCATTTTTAAATTCTTTTTTGTACGCTCTGAGAACCGACTCTGCTATGGGATGATTCGACGTGCTCTCGGCATTCGCTGCTCTTTGCAGCAGATAGTCTCTTGAAACATCTCCGTTTGTATAAATATCCTGAACCTCGAAAACGCCCTTAGTAAGCGTTCCGGTCTTATCAAATACTATTGTTCCGGTATCAGCCAGTGCCTCCAGATAGTTGGAACCCTTTACAAGAATTCCCTTTGATGAAGCACAGCCTATACCTCCGAAGAAGCTGAGTGGTACGGAAATAACCACCGCACATGGACATGATATTACGAGAAATGTTAGAGCCCTCATAAGCCAGTCCAGCCACATAGGCGGCATGCCTAAAATGATTCTGAAAACAGGTGGCAGTACAAAAAGCGCAAGGGCCGCATAGCACACTATCGGGGTATAATGCTTTGCAAATTTTGAAATAAAGTTTTCAGCCTTGGCCTTTCTCATGCTGGAGTTTTCAACCAGCTCAAGTATCTTGGATACAGTTGAATCTTCAAACTCCTTTGTGGTCTTTATACGAATCATTCCGGTAAGGGATATGCATCCGCTGATTATCTCATCATCCACATGAGCCGCTCTCGGAACAGACTCACCTGTAAGTGCACTTGTATCCAGACTTGTTTCTCCCTCTATGATTATTCCGTCTATAGGAACTCTCTCGCCGGGATTTACTATTATAACAGAACCTATCTCTACGTCGTCGGGATCTTCCTCTGTGATGGAACCATCCTCATGGAGTACATTTGCAACTTCAGGGCAGATATCCATAAGATCCGCAATATTCTGACGGCTTTTTCCCACTGCAATACTCTGGAAAAGCTCCCCTATCTGATAGAAAAGCATAACCGCTACGCCTTCCAGGTACTCTCCCGTCGCTATGGCGCCTATGGTTGCTATGGACATGAGAAAGCATTCATCAAATACCTGACCATTCCGGATATTTTTACACGCCTTCAGCAGAACATCATATCCCACAATAAAGTAAGGTATGAGAAAACATGCCAGCTCCACAAACCATGGCAGCTCTGTAAAATGGAATACAACCGAAAATGCCACAACAAGAACTAAAGCTATAATAATCCGGATCAAGTTGTTCTTCTGTTTTTTTGTCATTATTTTTCCTCAATAAACTCAATAAATAATCAATCAAAAAATCTTTGGATCTGTTTTATCTTATTTAGGATTAAATGAATATCTCACAATCAGATTCAACCTTCTTGCAGTTCTCACGTGCAGCCTTTATAACCGCGTCAGAATCCACGCCATCCTTAAACTCCACCTTACACTTAAGTGTCATGAAGCTGACAGTAGCACTTTCCACGCCCTCTGTATTCTTTATGGCCTCCTGCATTTTCTCTGCACAGGCTGCGCAATCAACATCGATCTTATATGTCTTCTTCATTTTTTCTTATTCTCCTTATTATTATCCTTATTGTTATCTTTCCTATTATTATTTTTCTATTATTTATCTTATCTTTTTTTCTTTCTTAATCTTAATAATCTTTCTTATTATCATTCCTGTCTATCTTATTCTTCCAGATGCTCCATACCCAGATTCAGGATGGAACGTACATGGTCATCATCTAATGAATAGAAGATACTCTTTCCGTCCCTTCTGAACTTAACCAGCTTTGAATCCTTAAGTATCCTGAGCTGATGGCTTACCGAAGACTGAGTGAGCCCCAATATCTCCGAAATATCTCCTACACAAAGCTCATTATCAAATAATGAATAAAGTATTCTTATCCTCGTAGTATCCCCGAATATCTTAAACAGATCTGCAAGATCATATAAATATTCATCAGCAGGCATATTCTTTGCAACATTTGCCGCAGGATCACTATTAATCATATTGTCTGCCATATTACCTCCTTTGTTTCATATGTTCACTTGTTCATATGTTCAATATAATATCTTCTGCTCCAAATGTCAACTGATTTGTTGTAACTATTTTATGATTTTTACGATTTTCAACCGCAAAATACCTTTTTTTGCTTCATTTCGGCCTGGATCCGAAACAAATGTTACTTTAAATGTAACATTTTAAAAGATATAAATGATATAAAAACCCAAGATTTTGTACTTTTATGGTGAAAATATACAAATGATGGATTTTAGTTTATATTTTATTAACATTTTCTACAAACTTTTTAGATTTTGTTACAAAAGTGTTGCATTTTTCTTAATAATATTGTAAAACATTATATGCGAAAGGAGTAATTATGAAAAAACACGTAAAGCTTGTAACATTTGTTACATCGTTATCATTTTTATTTGCTTATTCAACATTCAGTCCGGATCTCGATACAGCAGCGTATGAAGGTCATATGCTCTACCCCGAAACAAGCGAGATGCTGGAATCAAACAAAGAAAGATTAGAATTAGAAAAGATAGAAGCTGAGGAAGCACTTCGTGAGGCTCATGATAAAGAAGAGGAAGCAAACAAGTTCCTTGCAAAGAAAAGTCTTGATGAGCTTGCTGAAAAGAACGCCGGTCCTAAGATGACACTTGTGGGTTCATATCAGCTGACAGCTTATATTGCAACAGGAAGTCCTTGTGCTTCAGGTGTATATCCTACAGTTAATCATACAGTTGCATGTAATTCACTTCCACTTGGAACAAGAATATATATCGAAGGCTACGGAGAATATGTAGTTGAAGATACCGGTGGAATGGGCGGCGGAGTTATCGACGTATTTGTCGGTTCATACGGTGAAGCAATAAGCTTCGGTCGTCGAAGTGCAAATGTATATATTATTGAAGAAGACTAATACTTATATTTGACATACCCCCTTCTTGCCGAAAGGCAAAAAAAGACGGAACACCCCATCCGTCTTTTTTTAATGCCAACGCATAATTCATATATTCATTATTTCAGATCATATTTATTAATTCTGATTTTTTTATTATTCCTGAATAAGTATATCCAGTGCCTTTTTATATTTCTCATGGCGTATCAGGTCTGCCTCTTCATCTCCCGTTTTTCTTTCGGGATCGGAGTTGTGCCTGAGATCTGCCATTTTAACCTTACGGGCTATGGCATTTGATTTAAGCCTTCTGACATAATCCAGATATTCCTCCAGCTTTTCCTCTTCCGCCTGTTTCTCCGGGGAAGGTATATGGGTAAGAAGCTCTACCGCTTCCAGCTGCGTATCCGTAAACCCCTTACTCCTAAGTTCTTCAAGAGTAATATCCGTATCTTCTACTACATCATGAAGCAGTGCAGCCACACACTCATCCTCAGTATCCATCTGTTCAGCCAGATGAATCGGATGATATATATACGGCACTCCTATCCTGTCCACCTGTCCCTCATGTGCCGCGTAAGCAACCTTCATGGCCAGTATGGTCATATCTGTATAAACCACGCATATCCCCCTTTTCAAGCCTGCCGGATATAAATAACGGCTTAACTGTTGAATTTCTCCTGCTGTCCCTGAATAAGTGCAGCATCATCAAAATAGTTTATTCTCATAGCAGCCTTTACTTCAGAAAGTGTCTGGGCAGCTTCCTGTCTTGCAACCTCAGTGCCCTTCTTAAGTATCTCATAAACTGCAGGTATATCCTTCTCGAATTCCTTACGACGAGCTCTTATCGGAGCAAGCTCTTTATTAATTACATTCAGGAGAAGCTTCTTGCACTTTACATCTCCAAGACCACCTCTCCTGTAATGATCCTTCATCTCATCCAGATTCTTGTAATCAGGAAGAAACTCAGCAAAATCATCATCCGTTGCAAATGCATCAAGATAAGTGAATACAGCATTTCCTTCAACCTTACCCGGATCCGATATCTGAATATGATCAGGGTCAGTGAACATGCTCATAACCTTCTGTTTTACTACATCCTCAGGATCTGACAGATAGATGCAGTTTCCGAGAGACTTACTCATCTTTGCCTTACCGTCTGTACCGGGAAGTCTTGAACATATCTGGTTCTGAGGAATGAGAGCATCAGGCTCAACCAGAACATCAGCATTATATGTTGAGTTAAACTTACGGACTATCTCTCTGGTCTGCTCGATCATAGGCAGCTGATCTTCACCTACAGGAACCGTTGTTGCCTTAAATGCAGTTATATCCGAAGCCTGGCTTATGGGATATGTGAAGAATCCCACAGGTATGCTGGTCTCAAAATTTCTCATCTTAATCTCAGTCTTAACAGTAGGATTACGCTCCAGACGTGAAACCGTTACAAGATTTGCGTAGTAAAATGTGAGCTCAGTCAGTTCTGTTACTACAGACTGAATAAACATATTTGTCTTAGCAGGATCAAGCCCCACTGATAAATAATCCAGAGCTACCTCTATAATATTATCTCTTATCTTATCGGGATTATCAAAATTATCCGTTAATGCCTGCGCATCAGCGATCATTATAAATATTTTTTCGAATTCTCCCGAATTCTGAAGCTCCACTCTTCTTTTAAGCGAACCTACATAATGACCTAAATGGAGCTTTCCGGTAGGTCTGTCACCTGTTAATATTATCTTTCCCATAATTTTCCTCTCAATTTATCTTTCTGTATTTTCTTTTTTTATTTTTAACGATTATTTATACTATGATGTGAATATCAAAAATAGCTTTTTTCCATTGTCACTTAGGTAAATCATCAGTCAACTCTCTTCTTACCCTTGAAGAACAGGGCTACTGTTCCTGGACCTGTATGGCTTGCGATAGTACAGCCTATATCAAACCTTGATATACGTCCCTTCAGCTGTGGGAATATCTCACTGATAAGGCTCTCAACCTGATCTCCCAGCTCCTGATCTGTATCCGAAAGGAATACCTTTCCGGTGTAGTTTATACCACTGTCGGCATTCTCTATCATTTTTTCAACTATTCTCTTTACAACCTTCTTCTTGGTTCTGATCTTCTCACGGGGAATAAGTCTTCCCTCATTATCCACATTCAGAAGAGGGCAAATATTAAGCACCTGTCCGATAGTACCGGCTGTCTTTGAAACACGGCCTCCCTTTATATAATATGTAAGATCCGTTGAGAAAAACCAGTGAACCATATTAAGCTTGTTTTCTTCTATCCACTTAACAAGCTCTTCAGCCGACAGACCACTGTCTCTCATATCAGCAGCATAATCCATCAAAAGCCCATAGCCTGAAGACGCTGCCAGCGAATCCACAACATATATCTTTCTGTCAGGAAATTCCTTCTTTAACTCCTCAGCTGCAAGACAGGCACTCTGAAAGGTTCCGGATATCCCCGTAGAAAGAGATACATGAACTATATCCTTTCCCTGTTTCAGAAATTCTCTGAAATAATCCATGTAATCACCCGTACTGATCTGTGAGGTTTTTGCATCAGCACCCTCCTCCATTTTCTTGAGAAGCTCTCTCGGAGAAAATGTTTTTCCCATATCATCAGGATACTCCTCACCATCCAGCGTCAGCTTGAAAGGAATATACTCTATACTCCTTCTCTCCATCCACTCCGGATTCAGATCACATGCCGCACAACAGCTAAGTACATATTCACTCATAATAAACCTCTTTCATGTATTACTTATATTTTAATAACTTCTTGTTATTATACATCTCATTATCGGCTTTTTCAAAGACGTCACTTAAAGATTTATCTTCTCCGGACATAAAGTCTGCCATACCACAGGCTACTATTACCTTTCCGTCTTCGATATTCATTTCCACCTCAATCTTAAGCTGTTCAAGAAGTATCCTTCTATGGTCAAAGTCCTCTCCCTTCAGGATAACAACAAACTCATCACCACCGATCCTGTAAACAGGACTGTGTTTAAATACGCGGCAAATCATCATACAGGCTTCACGTATATATTCATCACCTGCCGTATGTCCCTTAGTATCGTTTATGATCTTAAGATTGTTCACATCACACATGGCAACGGCAAACTTCAAATTCTCTTCATTCTTTATCTGCTCGTTGATTTCTTTTTCCATGATCGAATAAGCATTCTTATTCTTAACACCTGTAAGAACATCACGATTGGCCATATTCATGACCATATCAATACGTTCCTTATATTCTTCTTCCTTCTGCATGCTCTCATTGATATTGATAACTCCGATAATGATATGCTCATTATCATCTCTCGGCCTTACCGCTCTGAGATTCACGTATTCGGGTTTTCCATCAATAATCAAACGATATACTATGGAAAATGTTCTCTTTTCCTCTACTGATGCCAGCAATGTGTTCTTTTCCATAGCCGCAGCCAGCGTTTTGTAATCTTCGGAATAGATATCACGAACCATATTCTTCTGACAGTCCTCAAAGAAATCCTGTCCATGGTTTCCTTTGTCAAGCCTGCTGTATTCTTTACTTGAGCTATACTCTTCATACTCATTTGTATTGGTATTTACATAGTAAAGAACCTCATATCTGGAAGCAAGAGCCTGTGCTATCTTTCCATAGGTCACACCCTCTTCTACAGCCGCCTTTACCTTGTCCTCTTCACGCTTCTGCTTATCATTATTTCTGACACCGATAACTATATATTTATCTTCAGGTCCGCTTCCCTGTGTAACCTTCAGGTGATAATAATATATTCCATCGTCAAGAACGAGTCTGTAATCCAGTTCAACAGCTCTTTTTTCATTAAATAAAGTATAAAGATTCTCCTTTTCAAAGAGAGCAAGAAATTTTTTCCTGTCCGGTTCATAAACCATCTTCTCAGCATTAACTACCGTGTCAGCAAAGAAATCGTCTCCGGCTGAAAGAATAGTCAGTGCCTCTCCGGTTTTATCTCCCTCTTTTCTGCCATACTCAAGATAACTGTCGTCATCGGTATTCAGATAATAAACACTGTCATAATCAAAGGAAAGAGACTTTGCAATACCGTAAATAGTTATATTCTCTTTTCTCTGCGCTGCCCTTTCCTTACTCATCTGAGCATAAATAAGAAGAAGGATCACAACAGCAATGACAAAAACAAAAACAGATACCAGTCTGATTGTCTGAGCAACATAATAGCTGCCCTGATCATTTATATACCAGGCCAGTAACTGAAATCCCATACTTATAACTAAAAGAATGGTGCCTATTATGATTTTAATGCTGTGATTCTTTTTCTCGCCCATATTTCAAGTCCCACACATTTCCCCCAACTGATCAACCAAAAAGCCAAGTTCATCAGCTGTTTCTACTTCGCAAACCTTTCTTCTAATCTTAGAACTATTATATATGCCTTCGGTGTACCATGCAACATGTTTCCGAAGTTCTCTCACTCCTATATATTCGCCTTTTTCCTTTATCATAAGCTCAATATGCTTATGCATCATAGCCTTCAACTCTTCAAGACCGGGTCTTTCCACTGTTTTTCCTTCCAGTCCTGCTTTTATCTCCCTGAATATCCACGGATTTCCCTTTGCAGCCCTGGCTATCATAAAGCTGTCACAGCCGGTCTCTTCTTTCATTTTCAGAACATCCTCAGCAGATTTCAGATCGCCGTTTCCTATAACCGGAACCTTGAGTGCAGCCTTTACATCTTTTATAACAGACCAGTCAGCCTCTCCGCTGTAGAACTGTTCTCTGGTTCTGGCATGAACCGCAACTGCCGAAGCACCTCCGGCTTCAGCTGCAAGTGCCACCTCCACCGCATTCTTCTCTGCCTCGGAAAAACCGGATCTTATCTTTACGGTTACCGGCAGATTTACCGCGTTTACGACAGCTGATACTATCCTTTCAACCAGAGCAGGATTCTTCATAAGTGCCGAACCGTCTCCATTTCCGACTATCTTCGGAACCGGACAACCCATATTTATATCTATGAAATCGAATCCCCTGTCCTGAAGTTTTGCTGCTTCACCTGCAATTATTTCCGGATCACTTCCAAACAGCTGCACTCCCACAGGCTTTTCCTCCGGAAGGGTTTTAAGCAGTATATCCGTTTTACGGCTTCCATAGTAAAGGCCTTTTGCAGATACCATTTCCGTGATCATGACATCCGCTCCCTGCTCCTTACACAAAAGACGAAATGGCAGGTCTGTAACTCCTGCCATAGGTCCAAGTACTATTTTGTTTATAAACATCTCATTATTCATATAATCATTTCTGCTTATCATGAATGATCCTGAGGCCATGAAGTGTCAGCTCAGGGTCGTAAATATCTATGGCATCCGTAGCCTCGGAAATAAGCTTTCCGAGTCCGCCTGTAGCTACAACCTTGACTCCCTCAAGTCCCGATTCCTCTTTCATTCTATTTACTATATATTCTGTCTGGCCAACATAGCCATAATAAATACCGGCCTGCATACTGGATACCGTATCAGTTCCCAGCACCGTATCAACCTTCTTTATCTCAACCTCAGGAAGCTTTGCAGTTCCTCTCCAGAGAGCGTTTGCCGCAAGCCTTATTCCCGGTGAAGTAACACCTGCCGAAAATGTACCGTCAGCCAGCACCAGATCATGTGTCGTTGCTGTTCCGAAATCCACAACAATAACCGGTCCGCCATACATTTCATAAGCAGCTACCGCATCTACAAGTCTGTCTGCTCCCAGTTCCTTCGGGTTCGGAATAGCTATCCTGATTCCCGTCTTTATTCCGGGAGCTACTATAAGCGGTTTCACATCAAAATACTTGATGATGGAGCTTGTCAGGGAATGCATGATATTCGGAACAACTGATGAAACAACCACGCTGTCTATACTTGCACCCTCTGCATTTATATCCAGCCATTGTCTCATGAATACACCATACTCATCCGAGGTACGTGATGTCTGAGTTATCATACGGAACTGCTTAACCAGTTTTTTTTCGTCAAACAATCCCACTGTAATATTTGTATTTCCTACGTCAATTGCAAACAGCATTCCTTAACCCTCCGGTTTCATAAGTATCAGCAGCTCGTAGTACTCTTCCAACTGTTCAAAAAGTTCCCGCTTTTCATTCCTCATCTGATTGACCTTCAGTCCGCTTCCGATCTCATCATAAAGAAAATCATTTTCATTATAATCTGTTGCTATACAAAGACTGCCTTCATCATCATAGTATAGATATATGACGCCGCCTATCTCATTTGTAAACAGCACACATGCTATCTTCAGTTCATCCTGTATCTTTTTCGGAAGATTTGAAAAGCGCGGATTCAGATAAAATTTTTCCGTATATTTAGATGCACTGCAAAGAATCTGTTCCTCTGTCATATGTCCTCCAAATGTTTTTCCATATTACTTTATGGCGTCACTTATAACGTCGGCCATAGTATACATACCTGCAGGCTTTCCTGCAAGGAACTTAGCCGCACTTATGGCTCCGTTTCCGAATATATTTCTTGAATAAGCTATATGTCTGAATTCGATAACCTCATCCTGTCCTGCAAAGATAACATCATGTGTACCCGGTATAGTACCCGCTCTGACAGCAGATATTCCCAGCTCCTTCTTATCCCTTACCTGACGACGGTCACTTCTGTCATAAACATATTCAAACTCACCGCCTGCCGCTTCATTGATGGCATCGGCAAGTGCTATAGCCGTTCCGGAAGGAGCATCCAGCTTTGTATGATGATGCTGCTCGACTATCTCAACATCAAAGCCTGCGGGGCAGAAAACAGATGTGGCTGTTTTCAGAATCTCGATAATAGTATTGATACCGAGACTCATATTTGCAGACCGAAGAACTGCAACCTTTTTGGATGCCTCTTCAACCTTTCCGATCTGTTCTTCCGAAAGACCGGTTGTGCAGAGTACCAGAGGAAGGTTCTTTTCCACCGAATAGTCAAGAAGCGCATCCACAACCTTCGGAGATGAAAAGTCGATGATGGCATCAGCACTGACATCGATCTCAGCCACACTCTTAAATACGGGATATCCCAGTGTCCCATCATCTATGATATCGATTCCGCCAACTATCTCGGCATCATCCATACCCTTTACAAGTTCAGTGATCACACGACCCATACGGCCGCTGCATCCACTCATTATTATTCTTGTCATACATCTTCTCCTTATTTAAACGACGCCTAAAACTCAATCCCGTATTCCTTCATAGCCTTAACAAGCTTATCCGCATTCTGCGGCTCCATCTCAGTAAGAGGAAGTCTTACAACTCCATTTGTCATACCCATAAGCTCTGTAGCCTTCTTAACAGGTATAGGATTAACCTCACAGAAAAGTGCCTTGCAGAGATCTATAGCCTTCAGCTGAAGCTCAAGAGCTCCCTGAATATCTCCGTCAAAGAACTTCTGGCACAGATCATGTGTATCATCAGGAATGATATTTGCCGTAACTGAGATAACACCGATTCCTCCCAGTGAAAGAAGGGGAAGTATCTGATCATCATTTCCGGAATAGATGTCTATACAGCCATCAGCCAGATGTGCAAGCTCTGCAACCTGTGATATATTTCCCGAAGCTTCCTTAATGGCAACTACATTTTCTATCTCCTTAGCCATCTTAACTGCTGTTGCAGGAAGTATGTTACATCCTGTACGGCTTGGAACATTGTATACGATGATAGGTGTATCAACAGCCTCAGCCACCTTCTCATAATGCTTGAAAAGTCCGCCCTGTGTACACTTATTATAGTAAGGTGTAACCATGAGAAGTCCGTCTACACCACACTTATCTGCTTCCTTTGAAAGCTCGATAGCTGTCATGGTATCATTTGAACCTGTTCCTGCAATAACAGGTATACGTCCGTTTGCCTGCTCAGCAACAACATCGATACACTCAAGATGTTCTTCAACAGTCATTGTTGCAGACTCACCTGAGGTTCCGCATACGATGATCGCATCTGTCTTATGTTCTACATGATAATCAACCAGCTTTCTCAGCCCTTCATAATCAACTGCATAATCCTTTGTGAATGGTGTTACAAGTGCAACACCCGATCCCTTAAAAATTGACATAAATAGTATCCTCCTTCAAATAATTAAATAAAATCTCCGGTCCTTCAGTAATAAAGAAAATGGACCAAAACGGAGGTTTCGGTCCATAGAATTATCTCTATACCGTAGCACTCCATCCTGAATACAAGATGACAGTCCCTGAACTGTTAATCCAGGTCCCAGCAGGTGATATATCTGTCTCAGGCCTCCTGACCCTTCATCACCGCTTCGGCGAATCATCCTTTCCCATATCTTCCTCTGAGCCAGCCTCATCCGAAATGGTACTGATAATCATCGCGTCCTCTACATTCTTAACTACTATAACACTCATAGGGTGTATATGTCAAACAGCAATATATCCTGACTGCTATACATATATCCTGACTGTTATGCATCCATAAACGCTATATATTACTTAAATATACATTCCTCTCTGTCTCATGGTCTCATAGGCTATAACCGTAGCCGAGGTTGCCGCATTCAGACTCTCAACCTCACCATGCATAGGTATAGCCAGCAGACCGTCAACTTGTCGGCTTACTGCATCCGAAAGACCCGCCCCCTCATTTCCGATAAGGAAGGCTACAGGTCCCGTAAAGTCTGTCCTGTAGATTGAATCTCCCTCCAGGTGCATGCCAAAGGTTTTAATTCCTGCACCTTTTATCTTTGCAATATCACCTATCAGATCAAATGTAGTCGCTATCTTCATCCTGAATAAGGACCCCATAGTAGCTCTTACAACCTTCGGGCTGTAGATGTCGGCAGAATCATAGCTCACAAGGATTCCCGTCACTCCCGCAGCCTCGGCTGTCCTGATGATGGTACCCATATTTCCGGGATCCTGAAGTCTTTCAACCACAAGTATAAACGGAGTCTTTTTCGGACTGTTTAGAATATCATCCACCGTATATTCCTTTGTTGTAACCGTCGCCAGAACCCCCTGAGGATTCTTTGTGGTACACATCTTACGGAGTATCTGATCGGATACCGTATAACATCTACCTCTTAATTCAGCCCTCTCTATGAGATTGCTTATCCTCTGATCCACTTTATAATTATCATGTAAAAACTGCTGGGTCATAAAAAGACTGTCCATATCCTGGCCTGGTATTTCCGAAACCATTCTCGGCCCCTCAACAACATATCTGCCAAGATACTTTCTCTCCTTCGGACCACTCTGAAGTCTAACAACAGTTTTAACTTTTCCGTTACTAAGTGATATTATATTCTCCATGCTCAGATCCTCACGATTTCTTATATTACTTTCATCCCTTAGTTTCTCTGACTATAACTCTGTCCTTACCGTAGGACAGTTCCAGTGCAGCCTGAACCCCGGCACCGAGATCCACTGATGGCAGAACCCTTACAGCCTTTTTCTCTTTTTTAAGTTGTACATAAACAGGTGTATGGCCCTTCCTCTCTTTCAGGAGACTGCTCAGATCCTGTTTACCCTTTTCAAATGCCTCCGAGTCCTCAAAGAGTATCCAGACCTGCATCTTCTCAGCTTTATTTTTCTCAACCATTTCCGTCATGGAAATGATTTCCGATGCAATAAGCTTACTCTCGGTTTCCGATACCTGTGCCCTGCCCTTTATTATGATGGGAGCATTTTCCTCCAGCAGTGTTCTGAACCTCTCATATGCATTCGGAAACACCAGAACCTCAACTGTTCCGTAGAAATCCTCAACCTTTATGATAGCCATGTTTTCATTCTTTCTGGTTATCCTTTTGGTGATACTTTCTATCAGGCCTCCGAATGTATATGTTCTTCCGTCTATTACATTTGCAGTTCCGGTCTCTTCTTCTATTTCAAAATCAAGGGATGTAATATCCGTTGTCTTTTCAAGAAACTCTCTGACTCCGTCAAGAGGATGTCCGCTAATGTAGAGACCCAGCATCTGCTTTTCTCCGCCGAGAATTATATCCTCTGCGAATTCCGGCACATCTGCATATTCCACATCAAATGCCTCCTTATTTTCCTCCCCCATAAAATCCATAAGGGACATCTGTCCGGTAGCATTTTTCTTTTTTTCGTTTGCAACACTTCCTGATATCTCCGGAAATGCCATCATCATCTGTCGTCTGTTTTTTCCGAAGCAGTCAAATGCACCCGCCATGATAAAGCTTTCTATGGTACGCTTGTTAGCTTCTTTTCCCGACATTCGGGTTATATAATCCTTCAGATCCTTGAACTTCCCGTTCTTCTCTCTTTCCTCAAGAACAACATCAACCACACTGTCTCCAATGGACTTGATGGCCGACATACCATATCTTATGGCATCACCTGCAACGGTAAATTTTCCGTAGCCCTCATTAATATCAGGAGGAAGAACCTTTATTCCCATACGCTTTACAGCCTCTATATAGCTTGCAAGCTTTGTGGACTTATCTCTGACGGAGGTAAGAAGGGCAGCCATAAAATCAAGAGGATAATATGTCTTCAGATAGGCAGTCTGATATGTGACTATACAATAAGCCGCCGCATGAGACTTATTAAATGCATAGCTGGCAAAATCCGTCATCTCATCATAAATCTTATTTGCCACCTCTTCACTTATGCCATTCTTTATACAGCCCGGAACGCCCAGCTCCTCGTTTCCGTAAACGAAGTTCTCACGTTCCTTTTCCATGACACTGGCCTTCTTTTTTGCCATGGCACGACGAACCTCATCGGACTTACCCATGCTGTAGCCTGCAAGAGACATAACTATCTGCATAACCTGTTCCTGATAAACAATACAGCCGTATGTATTTTCCAGGATAGGTCTCAGCTCAGGTGTATCATATACTATGGAATCAGAATTATTCTTTCCCTTTATGTACTGGGGAATAAAATCCATCGGACCCGGTCTGTAAAGAGATATACCGGCAACTATATCCTCTATGGTGGCAGGTTTCAGCCTCTTCATGAAGTTCTGCATTCCGCCGCTCTCCAACTGGAAAACACCGGCACATTCACCTGAGGAAATGAGTTCGAATACCTTCGGATCATCCAGAGGAATATTATCAATATCTATCTCTATACCTGTTCTGTTTTTTATGCTCTCAAGGGCATCGGCTATGACAGTAAGATTTCTTAGTCCCAGGAAATCCATTTTCAGAAGTCCAAGCTGTTCCAGAGTATCCTTTTCAAACTGAGTTGAAACAGAAGACTCCGAGCTGTTCTTGCAAAGGGGAACATACTCAACGATGGGATCCCGGCCGATAACGACTCCCGCCGCATGCTGTGATGGATGACTGGGAACACCTTCAAGTGCCTTCGCCATATCCACCATATATTTTACTTCTGCATTTTCATTATAAAGTTTTATAAAGTCCGGACTCTCCTTCAGGGCTTCTGTGAGAGTCATGGGCTTTGCACCTCCGGGAACGGACTTAGCCACCACATCCACAAGACCTCTGTTTACATTCAGAACACGGCCCACATTTCTGATGGCATTCCTTGCCGCAAGGGTTCCGAAGGAAATGATCTGTACCACCTTCTCGGGACCGTACTTCTGTGATACATAACGTATCATATCCTGACGGCCTTCCGGGGCAAAATCAATATCTATATCGGGCATGCTTACTCTTTCGGGATTCAAAAATCTCTCAAAGATAAGGCTGTATCTTATAGGATCGATATTTGTTATCTTCAGTGCATATGAAACTATACTTCCCGCAGCCGAACCTCTGCCCGGTCCAACACTGATTCCATTATTCTTTGCGTAGTTTACATAATCCCAGACAATCAGGAAATAGTCCACAAAACCCATATCCCTGATGACCCCCAGCTCGTATTCAAGACGTTCTTTAAGCTCGGGAGTTACATTTTCATAACGCTCTGCCAGTCCCTTCTCACAAAGATCCTTCAGATAAGAATACGCATCCTCATACTCCTCGGGAACATCATACTTCGGAAGCTTCTGCTCTCCGAATACTATCTCAACATTACACCTTTCGGCAATCTTATGTGTATTCTCAAGAGCCTGCTTTGCATAAGGGAAAAGCTGTGCCATCTCCTCCTCTGACTTCAGATAATACTGCCCGCCCTCATAACGCATACGGTTCTCATCATCCACGGTTGTTCCGGTCTGCATACAGAGGAGTATGTCATGAGCTTCCCAGTCCTCAGCTCTGACATAATGTGAGTCATTTGTACAGACAAGCTCTATTCCCGTTTCCTGGGACATACGAAGAAGATCGTTATTTACCGTAACATCATCCGAAAGGCCGTGATCCTGCAGCTCCAGGAAATAGTTTCCCTGCCCAAAGGTTTCAAGATGCCAGAGAGCGGCTTTCTTTGCTTCATCATAAAGTCTTCTTCTGAGGTAAAATGCAACCTCTCCCTGTAAACATGCAGAAAGACAGATAAGCCCCTCATGATATTTCTCAAGGAGCTCTCTGTCTACTCTTGGCTTATAATAGAATCCTTCCGTAAATCCCTGTGATACGATCTTTGTAAGATTCTTATATCCGGTTTCATTTTCAGCAAGAAGGATCAGGTGATAATATCTCTCATCGTTAGTTCCGGTCTCCCTGTCGAATCTGCTTCCGGGAGCCACATATACTTCACATCCGAGGATAGGCTTTATCCCCTGCTTTTTACATTCCTTATAAAATTCGATAACACCGTACATAACTCCGTGATCGGTTATGGCAAGGCTGTCAAAGCCCAGCTCCTTTGCTCTTGATACCAGATCCGGTATCTTTGCAAAACCGTCAAGAAGACTGTATACAGTATGCACATGTAAATGTGTGAATGCCACTTCCTGCTGCTTCCTTTCTTTCGAAGCATCTTATGCTTCCGAGTCTTTTTTCTGCTGTTCTTTATATTTCTCTTTCTTCAGATTTCTGACATCCTTCTTTTCTCTTTTTGAGTATTTTTTGTCAGCCTTCTTTTTGTACTTCTTTTTCTGCTTACGCTCATATCTTTCCAGAGCCAGCCTGTCTTTTTCATCCGGAAGATACTTTTCCTCAAACTTCTCCCGTTTCTTTTCCATCTTGTCATCAAGCTTTTTATTATACTTTTTCTTAAGCTTATCCTTATACTTCTGTCTCTTCTGATATTTTTTGTAGCCTTCTACATATCTTTTCGCATAATCAAAAGCCTCGTCCTCACCGCGCTCAGCAAGCAGATTCAGAAGTCTCTCTATCTTCTGCCTTGTGTATGGATGAAGTATATTCTTGCTTTTTCCATTTGTATAATATTCAAGAGCGGAGCTGTCAGTATAATTTTCCCTGCGATATATCTTGCTTGCAGCAACCCTGTCACAGAACATTTCAACAATATAATTATCCGGCATCTTCATTCCTGTAACACTGCCGTCTCTTTTATCAAGATCATAATCAAGCCAGTATTCCAGATGGTGTTTGTTTCTGCCCTTATGATGAAGCCAGGAGGAGGTATAACCTATATCCTCTCTCTCCGCCTCATTCGGACTTCTGTTTCCCTGGTAATACTTTGCTCCAACCGAAAACTCTGTCCATGAATACTTGGACAGATCATGCAGTATGCCCTGCTTATAAAGTCCGCACCTGAAGCAGTTCTTTCCTACTTCTATTTTATGCTCATTGATAGTGGCAAGATGCTTATACCAGTTTTTTTCTTTTATTCCATTAGCCTTGTTTTTCAAACTGCTTTTTATCCTCATGCTTCAGCCTTCCAAAGTCCATGAAGATTACAATACTCATATGCTTCAACTGCCTTATCCCCCTCTGCCAGTGCAAAAACAGCCACAGGCTTTTCACCCGGCTTAAGAATCTTACGCTGTCTACCCTGCTCAGTCTCAAGTACTATCCACTGTATTGAATGCTCTTCCATCATCGGATGTTCAACTGAACCAACCTTTACGGTTACGGTATTTCCATCTATCTCAATAACAGGAACATGCTTCTCGCCGGCTGCGTCAGTAGTATTCGGAACCACCTCAACCATAGCCTCACCACAGCACTTTACATCACATGCATCCTTATTAAGATAAGAAATCATATTCCCACATTTTGTACACTTAAATACCTTCATATTTATACCTCCCAAACTATAATAATTTCCGTGTCATTTACAACAAATTACACACTTAATATTATAGGGATTTACGTATGTTTTCGCAAGCATAAATGCCAACTTAAAAGTCGTTTAAAAAAGAGATAAATTATAGTATAATGACATAAATGTCATAAATTTGTACAAAAAAAGAAAGACAAAACAATTATGAATATAATACTGGTAAATTATTATACTCCGATTCCGGAGGACTTTGATCCGGAACCATTAATACCGTTAAAAGATATTTCCGGCAGATGCTTTGAGCTTGCAAACGAAAGCTTTCTTATGAACAAAACCGCAGCAAATGCTCTGGTTTCCATGATCAAAGCCGCCAAGCAGACCGGATATGAAAAATTTAAGATCAACAGTGCTTATCGAAGTAAAGACGAGCAGGACAGGATCTACCACGCCGCAAGGGAGGGTTATTCGAATAAAGCCGGATACAGCGAGCACGAAACCGGACTTGCTGTTGATCTGGATTATTCAGGTGCAGTACCGGATGAAACCAATATGCTTCCTCTCGACTGGATAGCCGAGCATTGTGATGAATTTGGATTTATCCTGCGATATCCGGAGGACAAGGAATCCTATACCGGCGTAAGATACGAACCCTGGCACTTTCGCTATGTGGGAAAACGGGTTGCAAAATATATTAAATCACATAGACTGTGTCTCGAAGAATATTTTGAGGAAAAATACGGAATTCCCGCAAAAAAGAAAAAGCTGGTACATTTTGATGATAAACGAGAAAAGGACATTTGGGATTTCTTTATGGAAAAGCTGGATAATCCCTATGGAACAGCCGGACTCATGGGCAACCTTTACGCAGAATCAGGGTTACAGTCCAATGTACTTGAATACTACTATCAGCCAATTCTCGGATTCTCAAGCCCGGAGTATACAGAAGCCGTAGATAACGGCACCTATGAAAATTTTGCAAAGGATGTAGCAGGCTACGGTCTTGCCCAGTGGACGATGGGGGTAAGAAAGAAAGGCCTTCTTGATTATGCAAAAAGCACCGGCAGATCCATAGGCGATCTTACCATGCAGCTTGAATATCTTTGGATGGAATTAAATAATGATTATCCAAAAGTTCTTGAAATTCTGAAAACAGCAACGGATCTGAGATCTGCGTCAGACCCTGTACTTACCGAGTTTGAACGCCCACTGGACAGCTCCGAAGCCACAAAAAGAAAAAGAGTTGAGTTCGGCAAGCTTATTTATTTCAAGCAGATAGATAAAGAACAGTTTATCAATGATCTGAATACCCTCAGCCTATGGCGGGAGGATATTTCATTTCTCCTGATGGATCATGATACGGGAAATATACTGTATGAGCGTAACGCCGATAAACCGCGTTCCATAGGCAGTATCACAAAGATGATGACGGCCTACGTGCTTATGAAATATATCTTTTCAAACAATAAGCATTTAAAGGAATCCGTAACCATCGACGAGGAAACTGCTCTTATCTCAGGCAGTCCTCAGTATTCCGGCGGAGAATATATGAAAAAGGGAGACAGCTGCCCTGCCGAAGTGTTGCTCAGTCTGTCACTTGTTTCTTCTTCATGTGCTGCTACTGTTGCTCTTGTGAAGCATTTCTTTAAGTCTCAGGAAAGCTTTGTTGAGATAATGAATGAAGAAGCAAAAAATATGAATCTGACATGTGATTTTAAGGATGTTATAGGAATAAATCCCGGAACATCGGCAAGTGCCCGGGATCTGGCGATAATATGTTCAAACATCATAAGGGATTATCCTCAGATACTATACTACACATCCATGAAACAGGTATCATTTCAGGGCAGAGATTATCAAAATACAAGTGCCCTGCTAAGAAATAATACAGTTAAAGGTCTGGACGGTTTTAAAACGGGAACAACACCGTTAGCCGGAAACTGCTACGTCAGTACAGCCAAAAGAAAAAATCATCGAATGATATCCGTGGTGTTAAACGCTCAGGAATCCGATGAACGTTACAACGAAACCGAATGTTTATTAGAATATGGATTGGCAAGATCAGATGAAGAGATTTAACATCACTAAAAATGATGTAAAACCAAAGAAGTACGAAACGCATATATTTAATTCAGAAGGAAAGCTGACAAGGATCCTTGCCGGAAGTGAAGCTCACAGAGAGTTTGTTCCCTTCAAAAGGATTCCGGATGATCTTATCAGACTTATTATCAACACCGAAGACAAACGATTTTATAATCATCACGGTATTGACACCAAAGGTCTGATGCGTTCAATAGTGAAAACAATTACTACTCTCGGGAAGAAACCCCAGGGAGGAAGTACCATAACACAGCAGCTTATCAAAAACACAGTATTTCCTGACTGGTACAGTCGAAACAAATTTAAAGACAAGCTTAAAAGAAAGGTGAGGGAAATAGTCCTTGCCTTAAAGCTGGAACGTATCATCAGTAAAGACAAGATACTGGAAAATTATCTGAATGTCATATATTTCGGAAACGGATGTTACGGTGTACAAACTGCATCCAAATTATATCTGGGAAAAAATGTGTGGGAGCTGTCTCTTGCCGAATGTGCACTGCTGGCGGGACTGCCTCTTTCCCCCGGCAGGTTCAATCCCATAACCCGGACAAGCTCTGCCGTTCAGCGCCAGAGATTCATTCTCAGAAAAGCTTATATCGACAGAGCGATAACCAGAAACGAATATTCCAACGCAATAAATGTTGATCTTTATTCTACGTTGATTAAGCAAAAAAGAAAGGCCATCAGATCACCAAAATGCTATTCATATTTTGAAGACTCATTATTATCCCAGGTAGCAGGAGATCTGAAAAACGGTCTGGACATCACATACGACCGGGCAATAAATAAAATATACAGCGGCGGACTGCGTATATATTCATCAGAGGACAGTTTCTTACAAAGATACTGTGAAAAAGTATTCAGAGACTGTGACTATATTCCCGAACAAAGAAAAAGAAAAGGCCCCCAGACGGCAATGATCCTCATGGATCCGGATACAGGGTATGTACTGGCATCCGTCGGAGGCAGAGGAACAAAGAAAAGAAGTCTCATTTTTAACAGATCAACAGATGCGAGAAGAGACTATCATCACAAATCACTGGAAAGATTTTTCGAGATAACGAATCACATACCGCAAAACCCGAACGGGATAAGTATTATAGAACTATGCATAGCATATTCAAACTACGAAAGCAGAGAAAAAACCGATGCTGCATACTTCTACAAAAAAGTTCTGAGTTATAAGGGAAAGGTATTACTGGATCCGGCTTCGGAACCACATACAAAGGATAGGTCGGAAAATGAGTCCTTATCATACATTTTTAACGCCCCTCTTCCACCTATGATGGAGTTTAGCTATAATAATGATATCTGGGTGGTAGGACGTGCAGGAAGCTATGTACTGGGCGTCTGGGGTGGATATGATGATAACCGTATACTGCCTCTTAAGGAAGAATACTACAGCTATCCACGAAAGCTGTGGAAGGAAGTATCTGAATATCTGAACAAAAAAATCATAAGGAAATACAAATATGAATAAAACATATAATCTTTCATATGAAAATATACAGGAAATCCTCAATGAGCTTGATGAGCTTTTTCAGAAAGAGCGTATAGAATCAAACCGTCATACATGCTCATCTATGCTATTTGAGGAGATTATGATCATTTACCGTTCTTCACTTGGTGAAGACACTCAGGTTCATTTTGAGACCAGTAACAAAAAGGGCAAACTTACACTGACTCTCACTGTTTTCGGAGATAAAATGGATCCGAATACGGATGAGGAGGCTCTGGTATATAAGAATTTATTGAAACAGGCACCTGATATTCCTCAGTGGCAATATAAAAACGGTAAGAATATCGTCACTCTGGAAATGCCTCTTTTCAATACAATGAAGAAAGATCTGGCCTTTGCCTGGAGATATACAAAACAAAAAAAGAAGGTCTTCTTCCTTGGTGTTGCTTCTCAGCTTGCAGCAACCATGTTCAACATAGTTGCTTCATTTCTGATTGCAAAGCTTATCGTTCATTACACAAAAAATCTTGCAACCCAGGCCATACTTACGGCAGGAGCCATTTTCGCTCTGAGCATTCTTGAGCAGGCAGTCATGTACGTTGCCAGCATGTGCTACAACAGAGTTTCATATACCATTCTTGCAAGTATTCAGGAAGACATGGTTTCAAGTGTTCTGGGTGTAAGAACCAATATCATGACCTCCTATGGAAGCGGTCTGTTTATACAGCGTATGACCAGCGATACATCTACATTCTCAGCAGGACTTAATACTGTTATGGATCTGCTGATACAGATAGGAAGCTTTATCGGTACTCTTATTGCCATCCTGCTTGTCAGCTATAAAGTATTTTTGTTCGAACTGGTTATACTTGTGATGCTTTATATTCTTCAGCATTACGGAGCAAAAAGGCTTATCGACACTGACAGAATCGCAAGAAAGGCAACTGAGAAATACTCCGGTTTTATCACGGAAATCGTAAGAGGATTCACTGATATCAGAACTCTTCACTGTGAAGAACCTATACAGAATGAACTGAAAAACCGTGTTGTAGATTCCAGCGAAAAACAGTATATTCTCGGAGCAAAAAGATGGGGATACCGTTTCTTTTCATCTCTCATTTCCAACATCGGTACCCTGATCATCATGGTACTTCTTGTTTACTATATTTCAAAAGGAACCATGACCTCCGCTTTCGCCATCGTTATTTATAACTATCATTCAAAGCTGGGACCGAATGTTATAAATACCATCGACCGATTCACTGACTTTTATACCAAGTTCCGTTTGTCCTGTGAAAGAATAAACTCCCTTATCTTTGGTCAGCAGTTCCCTAAGGAAACCTTCGGAACAATAAGTAAGGATGAAATACATGGTAAGATTGAATTTAAAAATGTCAACTTCTCTTACAGAAGAAGACAGAACGAATTTCTTACCAGCAGAAAGATACTGAAGAATCTGAATCTTAAGATAGAAGCCAAGCAGACTGCTGCCTTTGTAGGAGAAAGCGGCTGCGGAAAGAGTACTATTTTCAAACTTCTGGATAAGCTTTATCTGCCTAACTCGGGAAAGATATATATAGACGATATAGATATAAATAATCTGGATAAGGATACCCTTCGTAATTCCATGGCTATCATCAACCAGAGTCCTTATATATTCCACTCCACAATACGTGATAACCTGCGCTATGTAAAACCCGATCTGGAAGACGAGGAAATGATAAGGGTTTGTAAAGCAGCCTGCATTCATGATGATATCATGAAAATGGAGGACGGATACGACACTATGCTGGGTGAAGGCGGTGTAGATATATCCGGCGGCCAGAAGCAGCGTCTTGCCATCGCCCGTGGTCTTCTTTGTAACGCAAGTATCTTTGTATTGGATGAGGCAACCTCTGCACTGGATAATAATACACAGTCAAAGGTTTTAGATGCTATCAAAAACATAGCCGACGATCACACGGTTCTGCTTATAGCCCACCGTCTGTCAACTGTCGTTGATGCTGACGTTATCTTCCTTATCGGAGAAGGTCACGTTATGGCAAGCGGTACTCATGAAGAGCTTCTGGAAAACAGTGAAGACTATCGCGAACTGTATCACGCAGAAGCTTCTGCCACTGAGGAAGCATAACATTTCCGAAAAGCTAATATACAAAATAGAAAAAATACAATAAAAAAAAGCTTCCGATCGGACTCGAACCGACGACCTACTGATTACGAATCAGTTGCGCTACCAACTGCGCTACGGAAGCAAAATAACATACGTATTCTATCATATAAGCAACCAAAAAACAAGGAAAGAGGAAAAATATGGAATATAATTTCTTTGCAACAATTTCAAGAATGAAATATATAGACCGCTGGGCTCTTATGCGTAACTCAAGAACAGAGAATCTCAGTGAGCACAGCCTTGAGGTGGCTATGATAGCCCATGCGCTATGCACCATCGGCAATGTTCGATATGAGAAAAACCTAAATGCCGACAGAGCCGCTCTCATCGGTCTCTATCACGATTCTTCTGAAATAATAACCGGAGATATGCCGACCCCGGTCAAGTATTATAATCCGGAAATAAAGGATGCCTATAAACAGGTTGAAAAGATAGCAAACTATAAGCTTCTGGAAAAACTGCCCAAGGATCTTCGTCCTATATACGAGGAGATATTTAAGACAGATAACTCTGCAGATGATAAATATATGAGAAAGCTGGTCAAAGCGGCTGATAAAATATCTGCCTACATCAAATGTATCGAGGAAGAAAAGTCTGGTAATACCGAGTTTTCAAAAGCAAAAGAGTCTATCGGTAATATCCTGGATAAACTCTCAAAAGAATCCCCAGAGGTAAAAGACTTCGTAGAAGAATTCCTTCCACCATTTGGAAAAACATTGGACGAGCTGAATTGATCAGCCCGTCCATTTTATTATCTCATCAGAAAAGTTCATCTATCAATCCGCTAAGACCTTTTTCCTTATATATACTTTTATAATAATCAACCTCTTTACGTATCAGTGTATCTATCGCGTTCATGCTTAGAAGCTCAACAGGCGCCTTATCATCCGTCAGAATATTATCTCCGGCATCATATGTTAGGCTGTGCTGCCAGAACGCAAATGAACTGTCATGCCCGAATATGCAGGCTATGATAAAAAGCAAAACACCAACCAGGGCTTTAACGGATTTTTTCTTTGCGGAAACAAAATATAGTATTGCCAGCAGAAGAAGTATTCCCGCAAAGATCAGAAATGTAATGGCGGTTCCCACGGCAGGTATACTGATAAATGTTGGAACAAAGGTTCCGATAATGATGGTCCAGACAATCTGCGATGAACTAAAATAAGGAGCCAGCAGCCTACTGGCTCCCAGCTCCACAGCCATAACTGACATACCTGCAAAAAACTCTGTCAGATATAGATAAAACTTATTCTTTAAAATCTTCGGTGAAGACATACCGTCCTCCTCACACGTTAAAACTACTACTTAATTATCCCAAGGCATTTTTTGAGAAGCATCACCATCCGGTACATTCACTACGCTTCCATCATCCATTTCCGAAACAGACTCAGTAACTGTAACATCAGCACTCTGAACCGGCTTCTCTGCAGCCTCGGCAGGCGTATCCTTCTCGGAAAGCTCTTCATCATCACTGAGAAGTGCATTTCTTCTGGCCTCGAACTCAGGACTTGCATATACCTTATATTTATCTTTGTCCTTATCCTTTTTCTTTTTCTTCTTGATCTTCTCTCCGATCTTATCCTTCGGCTTTGACGCTGACTTAACCTTAACCTTTCCGGGTACTACTGCGTACTTGGAATCAGATGTTATATCTCCGGAGGTAAGTGATACTGATTTATCAATGACAGGCGCCACGCCGCCGGTTACCTGATTGAATATATCCATAAACTCTTTACCTGTTATGGATTCGTGATCTATCAGATAGGTTGCGATAGCATCCAGTATCTTAATATTTTCCGAAAGAATCTTATATGCTCTTGCATAAGCATTATTGATGATAGTTCTTACTTCCTCATCAATAAGTGTTGCCGTCTCATCTGAACACTGAAGCATAGCTCTTCTGTCAAGATATTCTCCGGTTATTCCTTCAAGCTGAACCATACCGAATCTCTCAGACATACCATACATGGTAACCATGGCTCTGGCTTCCTTTGTAGCCTGCTCTATATCATTAGAAGCACCTGAAGTAACTGACGGGAATTTCAAAGCCTCAGCGGCACGTCCACCCATGGTAATTACGATATGAGCTTCCATCTCCGCCTTTGTTTCAAGATACTTCTCTTCCTCAGGTGTCTGCCATACATATCCCAAAGAACCCATAGTTCTCGGAACGATGGTAATCTTCTGAACCGGCATCGTATTCTTCTGAAGCATTGTAAGAAGCGCATGTCCTGCTTCATGATAAGCAACTATACTCTTCTCTTCTGCGGATAATATACGATCCTTCTTTTCTTTACCCGCAAATACCACCTCGACAGATTCTATAAGATCAGCCTGAGATACAAATCTCCTACCCTTTCTTACAGCAGTCAGTGCAGCTTCGTTTATGATATTCTCAAGATCGGCACCAACCGAACCGCTTGTTACACTTGCAAGCTCATGAAGGTCAACTGTCTCATCCAGCTTGACATCCTTTGAATGAACCTTAAGTATATCTTCACGACCCTTAAGATCAGGTCTTTCAACTACTACTCGTCTGTCAAATCTTCCCGGTCTGAGAAGAGCCTTATCCAGAACCTCAGGTCTGTTTGTTGCCGCAAGTATGATGATACCCTTTGATGAATCAAATCCGTCCATCTCTGAAAGCAGCTGATTCAGTGTCTGCTCACGCTCTGAATCTCCACCCATATGTCTGGTATCACGGCTTCTTCCGATGGCATCTATCTCATCGATAAATATAATACAAGGTGCTTTTGCATTTGCCTGTTTAAATAAATCTCTGACTCTGGATGCTCCGACACCGACATACATCTCAACGAATTCAGAACCTGACATTGAGAAGAAAGGAACTCCTGCCTCTCCTGCCACAGCCTTTGCAAGAAGTGTTTTTCCTGTTCCGGGAGGACCTACAAGAAGTGCACCCTTGGGAAGACGTGCACCTATCTCCAGGTACTTCTGAGGCTGTTTCAGGAAGTCAACCATTTCAGTCAATGACTCTTTGGCTTCCTCTTCACCTGCCACATCCGAAAATGTGATTCCGGTGTTTTTAGTCATATCATAGAGCTTTGCATTTGACTTCCCTACATTCATGATGCCCGAGCCACTTGCAACACGTCTCATAATCATCATTGTGAGGAAATACATAACTCCGATAAGTATTACGTAGTAAAGAATCTGGCTGAGTATGGCATTTCCACCCTCATCGACTGCCGTAAACTTTACCTTTGCTTTTTCAAGTCTGTCAACTAATTCGTAATCATCTGTTCTGATAACATAATACGTCAGATTTTCAGTCTTTTTATCTTCCTCATCGGGAACAAACTTGATCTTCTGTTCGTATATCTCAACATTCTTTACCTTGCCCTCATCCACCATCTGAATGAATTTATCATAGGACACTTCCTCTTCTCCGGAAGAGGTATAATTGTTATATGCCATGATAAATATGATTGACAGGATAACGGTAATGATGATCACGCCCAGAGTAGAATTGTATCCACCCGGTTTTTTACCATTATTTTTGTCGTTATTATTCTGATTATTATTTTCTTCCATTTAATAAATCTTTCTGTATCTGTTTTCTGTATCTGTTTTCTGTATCTTCTTTACTTAAAAATCATTACTGATAAAGTGGATACTTGTCTGTAATGCTCTTTACGAGAGCCTCTGCCTTTGCACTGTCCTTGTCAAGGATAGCAGCCTTAAATGCATCAGCTATGATAAACATATCATCCTTTACAGCACCACGTGTTGTAACTGCAGGAGTACCAACTCTGATACCACTTGTTACGAATGGTGACTGAGGATCGTTAGGAACAGTATTCTTATTAACTGTTATACGAACCTCATCAAGAGCCTTCTCAACCTCTTTACCTGTAAGACCGAGTCTCTTAAGGTCAACAAGCATAAGATGATTGTCTGTTCCGCCTGAAACGATATCAAAGCCTCTGTCCTGAAGTGCAGCCGCAAGTGTAGCCGCATTCTCAACAACTCTTCCCATGTAATCCTTGTAATCCTGTGAAAGAGCCTCTTTGAAGCAGACAGCCTTTCCTGCGATAACATGCATAAGAGGACCACCCTGGATACCAGGGAATATAGCCTTGTTAAAGTTATACTTCTTATTAACCTCTTCACTGCAGAGGATCATTCCACCTCTAGGTCCACGAAGAGTCTTATGTGTTGTAGTTGTTGTAATATCAGCATAAGGGATTGGGCTCATATGATAACCTGCAGCAACAAGTCCAGCGATATGTGCCATATCTACCATAAGGATAGCTCCAACCTCATCAGCTATCTCACGCATCTTCTTGAAATCAATCTCTCTTGCATATGCTGATGCACCTGCAACGATGAGCTTCGGACGAGCTTCTTTTGCGATGGAAAGAACATTATCATAGTCAATACGTCCCTCATCATTAACTCCGTAAGGCACGCAGTTAAAATACTTACCTGACATATTTACAGGTGAACCGTGGGTAAGATGACCGCCGTGGTCAAGATTCATTCCCATAAATGTATCGCCCGGATTCAGTACTGCAAAGAATACAGCCATGTTAGCCTGTGCACCTGAGTGAGGCTGAACATTTGCATACTCTGCACCGAAAAGCTCCTTAGCTCTTTCACGTGCAAGATCCTCAACAACATCTACATACTGACATCCACCATAATATCTCTTTCCCGGATATCCCTCAGCATACTTGTTGGTGAGATGACTTCCCATAGCAGCCATAACAGCCTTTGATGCAATATTCTCTGACGCGATAAGCTCCAGATTATCATTCTGACGATTCAGCTCGTCAGTCATAGCCGAAGCCACCTCAGGGTCGATCTTTACGATTTCTTCAAAATCAAACATTTATTTTTTCCTCCATAGATTTATTTGTTATTTTAAGATCCTTCGCTGACGCTCAGGATGACATTTAACTTACTTTTATCTGTGACAGGACTTTGCCTATCTTTTCGTGTATGACTATGTCCGCCTGACTGTCTCTACCGGTAGATGCCATATTGATAACGGCAAGATGTTTTCCATTAAAATAGTTTATAAAGCTTGCAGCAGGATAAACCACAAGTGATGTTCCTCCGATTATCAGCATATCTGCTTTTGAGATATGCATTATAGTACGGCTTATGACATTTGAATCAAGCCCTTCCTCATAGAGAACCACATCCGGGCGAACCACTCCGCCGCAGACCTTACCGTCCACCATATTATCACACTTGGGGACTCCGTCAGATGCTAGTATATACTTGATACCTGCATTCACATCATCCTCTGTACTGCTGAAGGTCTTACCGCACTTTGTACAGTAATTTCTGAGAACCGAACCGTGAAGCTCGAGAACCTCTTTACTTCCGGCAGCCTGATGCAGGCCGTCAATATTCTGGGTGATGACAGCCTTCAGCTTTCCGGCTTTCTCCATCTCTGCCAGCTTCAGATGTGCAGCATTCGGCTTTGCATCGGGAGCAAGCATTTTGTCCTTATAGAACTCATAGAATTCCTCGGTTTTATGTACGAGAAATGTATGACTCACGATCTCCTCCGGCGGATATTTATATTTCTGATTATAAAGACCGTCCTGGCTTCTGAAATCAGGTATTCCGCTCTCAGTCGACACACCTGCGCCGCCAAAGAAAACTATATAATTTGATTCGTTAATAGCTGTCTGCAGACTTGAAAGTCCGGAAATCTCATTCATATTTGTTATATCTGTCATTCCTTCTTCTTCACCTCCACTATAACCGTGTAGCTTTCCTTGATGGTCCATTTGTCACTTTCGGCAAATGTAACCGTCACCTCATGGTCACCCGGGCCAAGGCTTCCCACATCTATCTGTGGTGTCAGATTTTCAGTTTTAATATCAGCAATATCCTCTTCAAAGCCCTCCAGCTTGACCTTTATAAAATCAGGAGTTTTAACAAAGTAAACAAGTTCTTCACTCTGATTATTCATTTTTATATCGGTTTTCGGAATGTTTACTTCATTCTCAGAGTATTTTATGATCTCAACACTTATAGCAATCTCATCATCCGAATCAGCTGCCACAAAAACATCTGCAGGAAGATACTCATTAAGACTTATATTCTTTTCTATATTTTCCGTAGCATCGGTTATTACTACATCCTTTATTTCAATCTGTTCAATCTTATCGAGATATTCCTTCTCACCTGCCACCACTATGCTGCTTGGCTCATAATTAATGGCCTTAACACCATAGCCCTCATGTGGTGTTCCGGCAGTACTTACACTTATAGGTATCTCCTTAGTCTCATAAACAGGTATACTTACCTTAACATTTTCTACAGAGAGGGTTATATTATCTTTCTCGATGGCGGATCCGTAACCGTCTATACAGCCAAGCTTCTCAGTTACCGTTATATCCTTGTCAGCCCCAGTAACATCAACAACCGCTCTCGCCTCAACTATGCTTGCGATAACAGTTCCCGGTCCGGAAACAGTAACCATATTCGGTGTAGTCGTGGCAGTTCCCGTAGCATATCCGGAAGCAACAGTTCCCGTTGTAATAACCTTAACGGGCACACTCTTTTCAACCTCCTTCTCTATGCTGAGGGTTACATATTCATCAACCTGAGTAATAGTAAGCTTCTTCGCATCCTTAATACTGACTGTATCATTTGCCTTTACGGAAATAGTAGTTGAATTTGTAACCGACAGATGTGACAGATCCGCTGTTGCCGAAAAGTTTGATGCCTCCAGTCCCTCAACTATGGAACGTGGTCCCTGTACAAGAATGGTTACTTCCTCACCGTCTGTAACATTATACAGATTACCGTTCTCGGTTATGCTTTCACCATTCAACATGGTAACCGGTATTCCGGAAATGGTTTTGATAATAGTTGCATCCTCTACATTCATTACCAAAAACCACATAATGGTTGCGATCACAAGAGCCAGAAGCTTCAGTCCCAGGTGATCAAAGATTGAGCCTTTTTTCTTCTCATTCATCCTTATGATCCCCCTTCCTGCGTCTTCTTGCCTTGGACGGTTTCTCTTCTTTTAATACCTGAAGCAAAGAGAGCTGTTTACGAAGCCCTGTCTCATCAAGATCCTGATACAGTTTACCCTTGTATGCAACCGAAACGCCGCCTGTTTCCTCAGAAACGATGACTGTCATACTGTCTGTAACCTCGCTGATCCCGAGACTTGCTCTGTGTCTTGTTCCCAATGTCTTGGCAATATCCTTACTCTCCGTGAGAGGAAGGTAACAGGTTGCAGCAACAACTCTGTTTTTCTGAATAATAACTGCACCGTCATGAAGCGGTGTATTTTTTTCAAATATATTTATAAGCAGCTGCTGACTTATAACAGCATCTATGCTTATTCCCGTATTGATATACTATCCCAGAGGAGTGTCGTGCTCGATAACTATAAGAGCTCCCGTTTTGGTCTTTGAAAGCTGTGTACAGGTCTTAACAAGTTCATATATGGATCTGTCGTTCAGGCTGTTCTTTTCAAGATTCTTAGACCCCTCGGGATTAAAAAATCTTGACAGATAGTTTTTTCTTCCCAGCTCATCAAGTGCCCTTCTCAGCTCAGGCTGGAACAAAATAATAATGGCAAGCAGGAATACATTAATCAGGTTTTTCGCTATCCAGAGTATTGTATTCAGCTTTACCAATGCAGCTAAAATCAGAAAAAAAGCCACCACAAGAATACCCTTGAGAAGAGTCCATGCGCGGCTCGTTTTAATCCATAAAAGAATATTATATACGATATATGTAATTATAAGGATATCAAGAATGTCCGTCCATTTCAGATCGGGAAAATATATCCATGACAGAGCAGACTTGATAGCTGTCCATATAGCATCCATTAACCTTTACCCATATAATTCAATAAGTTATATCAGTCACACTACACCTGTCTTCCGGGGCCATGGGGCATGGGATTCTGAAGTCCCTGCTGCGGCATGTTACCGCCATGTCCGGACATGTTACCGGGCTGACTCGGCATAGCACCGACCTGTGGCGGCACTGCAATGCCCGGGTTCTGCGCAGGTCTTGGCATAGCCGGTTTTCCATCAGGAGCCATGTCAGGCTTCACTGCCGGGTTTGCCGCAGGCTTTGCTGCGGGTTTTGAAGCTGTTTTTGTTCCTGCCGGCCTGTTCTTTTTATTTTTGGCCTTCTCCGAATCAATCTTCGGCACAGCCTTTACATAGTAGTAATAATCATCATCCTCAAATTGGACTCGCTCGGTATGCTTGTAATCCAAAATGCCCTTTCCGAACCGGACAAGCAAGGCAAGCAGGATACCCACAACACTTCCGAGAATAACCTTATCAGTAGCCACATCCTGATTAACAATATATCCGGCAAATATAGAACCAAGTATATTTACTATGGTTCCGGCTGCTATGGCTATATACATCGCATAATCATAGCTCATCTTCAAAAGTATATATGTAACGAGTATAGTCATGGCAAAGATCAGCGCAGTGGTATACATTTCTTTATTCTTAATAATAACCTCTGACAGCTGTTTAAACGCTTCTATCTCATTTTCCGTCTCTGCGGTTTTAAGCAGTTTTGATATCTCTGCCGTGCTTACTGAAAAATGATATATTACAACACCGAATACTGCAGGCACCAGACCTCCGATACCGCAGATAAGTGCTATAACGATAGGTGCCGCAAATGGTATATGGAACATATAGAAAACCGGAACTATAAGCACTGCATAAGAATAGTTCGGGAAAAATCTTACATAAATGCAATACATAAGTGCGAACATCACAACAAATACAGCTCCGACTTCCAGCGAAACCGAAAATGTATTCAGCATTATTATTACACCCGAAACAAAAAACAGAAAGCCATCCGGCAGAAGTGCCGAAATAATGGCAAGGAGTATTATTACCTCTATCTTATTGGCCAGTGCCGAATAACCGAACAGACTTCTTAAAGAAATAAAAACAAGGAAAGTCCAAATAAATCTGAGGATCGGCGTAACTATCTCGTCCTGCTTACGACAGAACTGTCTTATTCTGTTTCTGATATTTATCAGTTGCGTCATTTCTTCTTTCCCCCGTCTTCAAAAAAGTCCGGCATATCATCAAATCCGCCTATCTGCGAATAAATCTTAACCTTTCCGGTGAGTATCTGTTCCTCGGCCTCATCCTTTTCATAAAGCTTTATAAGCTTTTTAAGATATCTGTTATATCTGAGAAGTCTGGGTCTGGCCTTTCTGAACTTATGGTTATAAACAATAAATCCATAAACATAGAAAATAGCAAGAACCACAACATATCCCAGCATCAGTTTTGTTATGACTTTGAAATAGTCCATCTCATTCAGCTCATTCAAAACCTGCTCGAAGTTCAGAAGTATATAAACTCCGATACACATCCAGTAGCAGAATGTGGTCACAACCAGTGTCTTGAGACAGCCATACTTAACATAGTCCTCTTTGTAAAAACGACTGAGGGCCAGATCACGCAACTCTTCATTTTTTTCATATATGGTGACTTTCGTCATCAGTCGGATTTTTTCCTCGTCAAGCATGATATTCTCCCTAAAACACGTAAAAAGTCATACATACCTATGATATGCCAAAACCGTATAAAAATCAATGTTAGATTTGGTCTATGAGTTCCAGAGTATGTTCCTCTATCTGTTTTTTACAAAGATCAATAAAGCTGTCCAGAGGAAGTCCGTTCATCTGCTTATTTCCTCTGACATTTACGGAAACTGTTCCTTCCTCAGCTTCCTTATCTCCAAGCACAAGGATATAAGGCTCTTTGTATTTCTTGAAGCCCTTTATCTTTGTCTTCATGTTCTCATCTGAATAATCAGCTTCTACTCTTACTCCGGCTTTTCTGAGCTTCTTCTCAACTTCTTTTGCATATTCATTATGCTCCGGTCTGATAGGTACGATACCTACCTGATATGGTGACATCCAGAACGGAAATACGCCCTTGAAGTTCTCAATAAGGATTCCGATAAATCTCTCAAATGAACCGAATATAGCTCTGTGGATCATAACAGGTCTCTTCTGGCTTCCGTCAGCTGATACATATCTCAGATCAAAATTCAAAGGAAGCTGGAAATCAAGCTGGATGGTACCCATCTGCCACTCTCTTCCGATACAATCCTTCATCTTAAGATCGATCTTAGGTCCGTAGAACGCTCCGTCGCCTTCGTTTATCTCATATCCGCCTTCACCGTACTTCTTATCCAGTATTCTTTTAAGAGAAGCCTCTGCAGCATCCCATAGCTCAGGGGCACCCATAAAGTCATCCGGTCTGGTTGAAAGTTCAGCCTCATATGTAAGTCCGAAGGTTTCATAGATATACTTTGCAATATCCATGATATCTCCGATCTCATCCTCGATCATATCCTCTGTAAGGAATGTGTGGTCATCATCCTGATGGAACATCTGAACACGGAAGAGTCCATTTAACTCACCGCTCTTCTCACGACGATGGATAACCTGTGTCTCGCTGTATCTGAGCGGAAGCTCCTTATAACTGTGAAGTCCGTTCTTATAAACATTTATCGCATTAGGACAGTTCATAGGCTTGATAGCATACTGAATATCTGTATTGATGGATTCCTCGTCTGTCTCTTCATCTACGGAAGCATTTGTCACAAGGAACATATTCTCCTTGTAATGTCCCCAGTGGCCTGAGGTTTCCCAGAGATTCTTGTGATTGATAACAGGGGCAAGTATCTCCTGATATCCGTACTCCTCATGAAGCTTTCTCCAGAAATCAAGGATTGCATTATACATCTTGAAGCCACGAGGAAGCCAGTACGGCATACCCGGAGCAGACTCATCAAACATGAAAAGCTCCTGCTCAGGTCCGATCTTCTTGTGATCACGTTCCATAGCTTCCTTAACAAAATCAAGATGAGCCTTGAGCTCCTGCTTTGAAGGGAAACAGTACATATAGATTCTCTGAAGCTGATCGTTTTTCTCATCGCCTCTCCAGTATGAACCTGACACGGACTTAACCTTGAATGCAACATTCATAAGCTCCTGTGAATTTGCGATATGAGGACCACGGCAGAGATCTACAAAATCATCACCTGTATAGTAGGTTGTGATCTTCTCGCCCTCAGGGAGATCCTTTATAAGCTCTTCCTTGTATTTCTGACCCTTGAATATTTCAAGAGCCTCTTCCTTTGTTACTTCCTTACATACCCAGTCCTCGCGACGCTTAAGTATCTCACGCATCTTGTCCTCGAGAACCTTATGGTCTTCATTTGTTATAGTTCTGGGAAGCATAAAATCATAATAGAAGCCGTCATCTATCTGCGGTCCTATTGCAATCTGTACATTTTCCTTGCCGAACATTTCCATAACAGCCTTAGCCATGACATGAGCCATAGAGTGTCTGTATACGCTCAGGAAATATTCTCTCTTTTCATCTTTCTCACTCATTCTTCTTTCCTCCTGAAAATTATATGATGATTCTTCTTTACTTTCTCATCTGCTATTAAATGACAAAAACGGTCCGGCCGGAATTGTCATCTATAAAGAAAAAAACAGTCCCCTGCACTGATTCAGTACAAGGGACGTTAATTAACGCGGTTCCACCCTGATTGACGTACCATCCGGTACGACCTCTCATTTGATTATAACGGAATCACCGTATCCATTTCAGTGTATCCACCTACTGAGGATCCCTCAGAGTTAGTTTTCAGATGATTCATGACTGACGTGCTCTCAGCATATGCACATCTCTCTGTTGTCAGAACTTTCACCCTACTCTTCTCATCACAGGTTTTCTTTATACATACATTGCAATTATACACGTCCATCTCTTGAAAGTAAAGGAGTTTTGTGGTACTTTTACATAATGTAAATATTGAAATATAATCATTTTTCAGGTTTTGGAGGAAAAATATCATGGATGAACAGACTCCTTTCACACCGCAGTCCCCTGACGGACAGCAGGATGCATACAACGGAGATAACTCATACGGCCAGCAGACGTCGTATACACAGCAAAACACCTATGGACAGCAGAGTCCTTACGGACAGCAAAATGCCTATGGGCAGCAGAGTCCCTACGGGCAGCAGAACGCATATGGACAGCAGAGTCCTTACGGTCAGCAGAACGCATATGGACAGCAAAGTCCTTACGGGCAGCAGAACGCATATGGACAGCAGAGTCCTTACGGGCAGCAGAACGCATATGGGCAGCAAAACCCATACGGGCAGAACCCTTACGGTTCACCAAATGGCGGGCGCAGACTTACTAAAAGTCAGTTCTTTAACCATCCTGCACTTGTCACTATGAAGAAAAATATAACAGCCTGTGGTATTTTCTGTTACATAATCGCAGGAATAAATGTCATACTGGGTATTTATTATCTCTCGAAGGACAGCTTATTTATTGCTTCAAAAAGCTTAGGAGCAGGTTGTATAGTAAGTGCACTTATAATTACAGGTCTCGGCCTTGGTGTACATATGGCAAAAAGCAGGGCGTGTGCCATCATTATTCTGATTTATGCTTCACTTAACACCCTTCTGGCTCTCGTATATTACGGTAAATTCCAGGGATGGCTGATAATCCTTGCAGGTGTTTATTCCGTAATATGGACGTTCAAGATACAGCAGGCATATACACAGTATGAAACCACAGGTTCATATCCCGGAGTATACTAGAGAAAACATATGTCATTTATATATTCCAATAAAAAAAAACAAATCTCGGCTCATTACATTGAGCCGAGATATTTTTTATCAAAATATGCAATAAGGTCCTGCTTTGCTTTTTCTCTCTTAAAACCAATGGAAGCCGCCGCATCCCTATACCTTTTCGCAGATTCAAAATCACCGATATAATAATAAACCTTTGACATCAGGAGGTTCCCGGTAAACTGATGTGCCGGATTTTTTGCCTGAAGACAAAATGAAGCATACTGCATTGCCGTATTATAATTACCGATAACTATATTATATGTGCATAATACCTCACAGTTTACGAGATCTAAGGCAGAATGATCGATTCCGGCTTTACTTACATATAACGAGCCCTCTCTCATCACATTGTTTGCCCTCTGAACATCACGAAGTTCTTCACATATACACATCTGAACATCATAGTAGCCCGACAGCTGCTTTTTCACAAAAAGATTATTATTAGCTGCCATCCATGAACGCATCTCGGGATTTATCAGATTGAGAGTACTCATTGCTTCATTCACCTGTTCCTTAAACAGATATGCATCCGCAAGTCTTTCAAGACACTCGATATAGTTTATATTATTCTTATGATTATTGCTTCTGTATTCAATCGAGTGTCTTCTGACCTCTGACTGAAGCAGACTGATATATCTGTCCGAATATCCGTTTTCTTCAAATTCGGAAAGTATTTCATTCTGACCTTTTGTATCCTTCGAAAAAAGCATTATACATACTGTGGTGACGATCGCAAGAATGATTCCTCCCACAAAACATGACAAAAATCTATGTTCGGCAAACAGATCCAGCTTTCCGAGAAAATGGTATGACCCCGAAAAGAACAGGAGCATCAACATATAAAGTGCTGTCGAAATGATAGTCAGCATCAGAAATATCCTAACCTTATACCTCATAGTCCCCCTTCTTTTTCTGCTGTCTTCCTGTAATCGCTATCATCTGTTCTCTTGGCAGAAGCCTAACAAAGAACACTGCCATCTTCATCCTGAAAGTAGGAATGATAATGGTCTTTTTTCTGAACATCTGATCCACAGCATACTGAGCACACTTCTTCGGGCTTATTCCCTTCAGCGCAAAGCTCACATTTGCCACCTCATTAAAATGGGTATCTACCGGACCGGGGCACAGTGCCCCAACATATATCTCACTACCTTCTTCCTTAAGCTCTCTTGCAATAGCCCCGGTAAGGCTTGTAACATATGCTTTTGTCGCATAATAGGTAGACATATACGGTCCTGCAGGGAAAAGTCCTGCAGAAGAAGCTACATTCAGTATATAACCACCGCTGGTTCTCTTTTTCAGTCTTCTCAGCATGAATTTGGTAAGCAGATGTACGGCAGTAATATTTACATCTATCATATCAAGATCTTTATTAACATCAGTATCCCTGAATTTTCCGAAATCACCGAATCCGGCATTATTAATAAATATCTCAACATCCAGATCCTTTATTTCTTCCATGAGTCTGACACACTCTGTCCTCTGACTCAGATCAGCGCAAACTATCAGACTCTCTGTAGGCAGGATTTCCTGTATCTTTTCCAGCTTTTTTTCACGTCTTGCCACAAGTACTATCCTGTAACCCATTTTTGACAGCGTCTTTGCTATCTCAAAGCCAATACCGCTGCTTGCACCGGTTACAACTGCATATGGTTTTTTCATCATGATCTACAACAACGCTCCGTTACCGTCAAATGTATAACTCTTACCATCTATCTTTCTGGTTCCGGTAACCATAGCTCCGGAACTGTTCATGTAATACCAGATATTTCCTGATTTAACCCAGCCGGTCTGCATAGTACCGCCTTCGCCCATATAATACCAGTCTCCGCCATCACTTACCCAGCCGGTAGCCATAGCTCCGGAAGGAAGCATAAAGTACCATCCGCTTGTGGAGCTTACCCAGCCGGTCTGCATAAGTCCGTTGGTACCGAGATAATACCAGTCATCTCTGACCTCAGCCCAGCCGGTCATCATTACACCATCTGCATTCATATAATACCAGCCGCTTGAATTGACCCAGTCCTCTGTAACCAACTGACCGTTACTCTTTATATAATACCAGTAATCTCCACTGCTGACCCAGCCACTGTAAGCTGTTCCGTCTTCATTAGAGTAATACCAGTTCTTACCGGACTTTACCCAGCCTTTTGAAGCTGACAGAACTCCACTATCATCGAATATATATGTTTTTCCGTTACAGCTATATGAGCCTGTGGCACATTTACCCTTTTCGTCGCAGAAGTACCACTTATCGTTACTGAGCATCCAGCCCTTATGAGCCTTTCCGTCTTCTCCGAAGCAGTATAGACTTCCGTCTATCTTTGTCCAGCCTTCCTGCATTTTTCCGTCTTTATCAAAATAGAACCAATCCTCACCAAGCTTCTTAAAGCCGCCGAAGAACATCTTTCCGTCTTCAATATAGTACCAGGTACCTTTATTATTTAACCATCCGGTAAATTTGCTTCCATCGGGAGCGAAATACCACCAGACCTTATCCATCTGATACCAGCCGGTTATCATGGAACCCATTTTAAAGTTTCCGTAATCCTCAGGGAGCAGATAAACGTCTTTTCCGTTTTTCTTAACCCAGCCGGTCTGCATGATACCGTCACTGTTAAAGAAGAACGATGCCTTGTTAATATCAGCCCAGCCGGTCTTTAATGTACCATCAGCATTTACGAATACCCAGTCATATTCATCCCAGGTATAGTACCACTTTGACCAGTTATTAAGTCCGTCATTCTGAACCCATTTTGTAGCCTTCTCACTTCCGACAACTGACTTTGATCTGAGAACCACTGTTGTTTCAGTAACTACCAGATAACGGGTGTCATCTCCCTCTATCTGATACGTGGTTTCCTTTATTTTCTTATAGGCCTCAACCGGATCGATATCAATCGCCGTAGCATTATAGATATCAAACGACTTCGTCATATCCTGAATGATCGCAATTCCCGGCTGATCATACGTCCTGAATACATTCCTGCCCTTTGAATTCATGTAGGCATAAAAAGGACTATACGTACCAAGGAAAGCATTTGTAGTCTGCACTATGGCATAATTCGCTCCAAGTGTATCTACAAGCTCCTTGCTTGTTGAACGCTCAAATCCGTGATGTCCTACCTTCATAACATTTATTTTACCATGCTGAGCTACAACAGCCTTTGCAAGATCCTGTTCCAGATTATCATAAACATCTATATCGGCGAGCAGCAGAGTTTTAATGTTATTCTTTTCAATATAAGTAAGTATAGAGTTTGCATTCTCATCAGTATTTGATCTTGAATAAAGATTATAAAGAGAAATGTTCAGATCTCCGAAGGTAAAGCTTATTGTATCATCCTTATCTCCTTCGCCGTTTTCCTCTTTGGTTGCAGAAATAAACTTAAGAGCGTCAGCAGACGGATTGTTAACTATAAGCTTGCTGGCCTCTCCCATAGCCTTCTCAGCATCGTCAAAATACTTTTCATTTTCCCACTCTTCCTCAGTGGCATTTTTTGTAAAACTCTTATAAATATATGTGGTATTCTCATCTACCAGAGGAAGTTCACCGTGATAATACTCTGGTTCGGGATCTCCGGAAGGATCTTCAGAAAGCTCACCATCGCCTCCCTCTACTTCAACTTCAACCTCTATCGGTTCATATTCAGGAACCTCTGATATATCTGTTTCAAGGAGATACTTAGCTATCTCAGGTATACCACCGATATGATCCGAATGAGCATGAGTAGCCAGAATAAAATCAAGATGAGTTACACCCACAGAGCATAAATAATCGAGAACAGCAGCACCTGAAGCACTTCTGTCTATCGGAATTCCATACTGTGTATCCGGATACTTATTAGATGCATCAATAAGTCCAAAATGGCCATTACTCTCTATGAGAATAGCGTCACTGCTCTGAGTTCCGTTTCCATTCAGCTTTATGTAATGGATCCTGTCCTCTGTTCTAACCTCATATTCTTCGCTTTCATGTTCCTCGATGGGAATCAGTATTTCCTCTTCTTCCTCGGGGGTTGCACCGATCAGTGGTTCTACATCTTCCTCTTCCACCGCATCAGAAACAGAAGCCACCTGAGTTGATGACTCTTCATTTTCTCCCTTCGCATAAGCATCTACGCCCGTGAACGAACCTAATAATAAAAATCCGGCTAATGCCGAAGCTATTATTTTTTTCATAATAATCTCCTTTACATAACATTCCCTTTAAATGTCTATAATACTATATCCCGGAAAATAATTCAAACCCCCAGAGCCGATATTTTTTACCAATATGGTTATATCATCACTTAAATTATGAAATAAATTCTCTTGACATACTTACAAATATGATATAATTACATAAGTGTCATAAAACGATTAATTAATCAGTGGAGATAAAAGTATGAAAATAGTATTTGCAATGGATTCTATGAAGGGCTGTCTCAGCTCTCTGGAATGTGGTGAAGCGGCAGCACAGGGACTGCTCCGTGCAATCCCCAACGCCCAGTATTCTGTCCGCCCCCTGGCAGATGGCGGAGAAGGTACCGTAAGTGCCGTTACCATGGGATGCGATGGTGAATTCGTTGAGGTGGAAACCGTAAATCCCCTTGGTGAAAAAATGTATGCACAATATGGAATCATTTACAATGATGAAAATATAAAAACCGCCATTATCGAAATAGCAAGTGCCGCAGGACTGACTCTTGTCCATGAAAACGAAAGAGACCCCCTTAAGACCACAACCTATGGAGTGGGAGTCCTGATAAATGACGCTCTTGACAGAGGATGCCGAAGCTTCATCATCGGACTGGGAGGCAGTGCCACCAATGATGTTGGTATAGGAATGCTTCAGGCACTGGGAGTTGACTTTATCGATGAAAACGGACATATCATCACCGGAGAAAACGGACATCTTACCGGAAGCGATCTGGAGTTCATCTCCGATATTGATATATCGCATATGAACCCGCTGGTTTTTGAATCAAATTTCAGAGTCGCATGCGATGTAAAAAATCCTCTGATTGGAGAAAATGGGTCCTCTCATATATTCGGACCACAGAAGGGACTTTTCGCTTCTGAAATAACCATGATGGACAAATGGATTCAGAGATTTGCCCAGTTAGTCGAGAAAAAATCTGAAGAACCCGTGGATCCCTTCACTCCGGGAGTGGGGGCTGCAGGCGGTCTTGGTTTCGCTTTCAAATATCTGGTAAAAGGAAGCCTTGAAGCCGGAAACAAGATAGTCATCGAAGAAACAAATCTTATAGAATATATCAAGGATGCAGACATAGTCGTTACAGGAGAAGGATTCCTTGATAACCAGACTAAGATGGGCAAAGCTCCCATCGGCATTGCAGAGATTGCCAAAAAATATAACAAGACAGTAATAGCACTAGTGGGCGGTGTATCAGCTTCCTTTGACGGAGATGAGCTTCCGGATGTGGATGCCTATTTCCCTATACAGAGAAGACCTTCCTCAAAGAACAATGCTATGGATCCCGTAACGACAAAAATAAACTTAAGTGCTACAAGCGAACAGGTTTTCCGATTGATAAAATCAACCTATTTTAATACCAGCACGACTAAATAATAAAACTGACATTTTGGAAGTTTTCCCGAATAAAAAAATCATCGTCGCATAAGCAACGATGATTTTTTATTTATCATAAATATATGGTATGACTTACTCAGCCTGTCCGCCCTGACCTGTAAATCTGTTAGGGTTAAGCTTGATTCCGGGACCCATAGTAGAAGCGATAGTTACGCTCTTTAAATACTGTCCCTTTGCGCTTGATGGCTTAGCCTTTACTACTGCTTCCATAAGAGCCTTATAGTTATCAACTATCTGCTCTGTTGTGAAAGAAGCCTTTCCTACAGGAACGTGGATGATGTTTGCCTTATCAAGTCTGTACTCGATCTTACCAGCTTTAACATCTGCAATAGCCTTTACAACATCAGGTGTAACTGTACCTGCCTTAGGATTTGGCATAAGTCCCTTAGGTCCAAGTACACGACCAAGACGTCCTACAACACCCATCATATCAGGTGTAGCAATAACAACGTCGAAATCAAGCCATCCTTCGTTCTGAATCTTTGGTACGAGTTCCTCACCACCTGCATAATCAGCACCTGCTGCAAGAGCCTCATCAACCTTATCGCCCTTTGCAAATACGAGAACCTTAACTTCCTTACCTGTTCCGTGTGGCAGTACAACCGCACCACGAACCTGCTGATCTGCGTGACGTCCGTCAACACCGAGCTTCAGATGAGCCTCAACAGTTTCATCGAACTTGGCACTGGCTGTCTTCTTTATTAACTCTGCTGCCTCTTCAAGGTCATAAAGCTTTGTCTTATCAACAAGCTTAATAGCCTCTGCATATCTCTTACCTTTTTTCATCTTCATTACCTCCAAACCAATTAGTCGATTACTTCTATGCCCATTGAACGAGCTGTACCGGCTATCATGCTCATAGCTGCCTCAAGTGATGCTGCATTCAGGTCAGGCATCTTCTTCTCTGCGATCTCCTGTACCTGTGCCTTTGTGATCTTAGCAACCTTCTTCTTGTTAGGTTCGCCTGACGCCTTTGGAATACCTGCTGCCTTCTTGATAAGAACTGCTGCAGGAGGTGTCTTAGTAATAAAGCTGAAACTACTGTCTGCATAAACTGTGATAACTACAGGGATAACATCTTCCATGTTAGCTGTTCTGTCATTGAACTGCTTTGTGAAATCAACGATGTTAACACCGTGCTGACCAAGTGCCGGTCCGACAGGTGGTGCCGGAGTTGCCTTTCCTGCAGGTATCTGTAACTTGATGTAACCTTTGACTTTCTTAGCCATTTTTTATTCCTCCTCTCGTGGTAGATCACGGGGTATGATATTTCCCCTTCCACTTATATAAACATCCGACCAGGTTTAAGCCGAATGAATATAGCATTAAAAATTATAATTTCTGAATCTCACCCAGACTGATCTCAACATCTGTAGAACGTCCGAATATATCTATATCCATAGTGATAGACTGTTTTGCCTTGTTGATGGTCTTTATCTTTCCTGTTGTGCCTTCCCAAGCACCTGCAATAACCTTTATGGTATCGCCCACTTCAACATCTATATCGATATCAGCGGTTCTTACACCGAGTCTGATCATCTCTTTATCAGTAAGAGGCACAGGTTCAGATCCGGGACCTACAAATCCTGTAACACCACGTGTATTACGTACAACGTACCATGTTACATCATTCTTTATCATATGAACCAGCACATAACCGGGAAATATCTTCTTTGATACAGTCTTCTTAACACCCTTTCTGACCTCAGTAACATCCTGAACAGGAACCATTACTTCAAACATCTGGTCCTGAAGACGTCTGTTTTCAATAGTCTTAAGGATATCCTTCCTTACCTTTTCCTCATATCCGGAATAGGTGTGGACAACATACCAATGAGGTTCATTATCTCCCTGCTGCTTGATATTAGCAGACTTCTGAACAGGCTCAGCTACGGCTTCAACAGCTTCTTCTACTGTTGCTGCAGTATCCTCAGATACTTCCTCAACAGAATTAACCTCTTCAAATTCCTTATTCTCTTCTGCCATAATATCACCTACCTACCATAAATAATTGAGACCCAATCCAAGTAACCAGTCAACAACTGTTATGATTCCACCGATAAGTATTGCTACAACAAGAACAACAGTTGTCTCTTTAGCCAGCTGCTTCTTTCCGGGCCATGTTATTTTTCCGAACTCCAGTTTCAATCCCTGAAACCAGCTTCTCTTAAGAGCAGGTGATGTCTCTTTTTTATCTGACATATCGTTCTCCTCTATTCATCAAAAACCGTTATTTGGTCTCCTTATGCATTGTATGCTTCTTGCAGAATCTACAATACTTCTTTGTTTCCATTCTGTCCGGATGTAATTTCTTTTCCTTTGTCATGTTATAGTTACGCTGTTTACATTCCTGACATGCAAGTGTTATCTTCACGCGCATTAGTCGCCACCTCCATATACTGTTACTATATAATAATGATATAGTTTCCATACGTAAATAGGGTAAACTTTCAGTGTCAGTTGGGATTACTGTTTTTCGCACACCAAAAGAAGTGCGTACAGAAACGCAATCGTTAGAATATCATAACCGAAGCCACTTCGTCAAGTGTTTTATTTACATTTATACAATGTATATTATTTACATTTATTTAAACTTCTCAGCTGCTCCACTTCCCCGCTTGTCAGCTCTCTGTACTGACCTGAGGCAAGCCCGGGATCAAGCTTAAGACATCCCATGCTGTATCTCTTCAGATACTCAACCTTACAGCCTACAGCTTCAAACATTCTTTTTATTTCGTGATATCTGCCTTCTGTTATGGTCACTTCATATGTATATAATGAATTTGCTTCATTTTTTTCCAGCTGTATTAGTAAAGCTTCCTCGGTCTTTTTATCGTCTCCAATATCAAGTCCCTCACGGAACAGTTGAGTTATGTCAACCGGAGGTTCTCCCGAAACCACAGCTACATATGTTTTCTCAATCTTATTTTTCGGGGATAAAAGGAAATGTGCCAGCTCGCCATCATTTGTTATAAGAAGTAATCCCTCCGTATCCTTATCAAGTCTCCCCACCGGAAACAGGTCTCTTCTTTTTCCTGTTTTAATCAGATCGAGTACTGTTTTTTCTTTCCTGTCGGTTGTTGCAGTCACAACTCCGGCAGGCTTGCTGAGCATATAGTATTCGTACTCACTGTACGAAACCTCTGCTCCCTTCACAAGAACCTTATCCTTATCCGGATCTATTTTGGCACCGGGATCCTTTATTATCTTTTCTCCTATTGATACATTTCCTAAACGAATCAAGGAGCGAACCTCGCTCCTTGTTCCGTAGCCTGAATCGGCCAGATATTTATCTATTCTTATCATTCGCTTCACATCCTGCCCGGATCCATGATATCACTTATCAGGCAAGCAGACCCTTTAATACAAATATTACTATTACTACAAGACCAAGTGCAATTCTGTAATATCCGAATATCTTGAAATCGTTTTTCTTGATATAACCTATAAGGAACTTGATAACAAAAACGGAAACAATAAATGCAACCACCATTCCTATAATAAGCTCAAAGAACTGAAGGACCGAATAATGGAAGCCGAACTTTATCAGCTTTATCAAACTCCAGCCGAACATGATAGGTATACTCATGAAAAATGAAAACTCAGTTACAAGTCTTCTCGAATAGCCCATGGTAAGACCGCCGACTATAGTTGCACCGGATCTGGATGTTCCGGGAACTATGGCAAGTGTCTGGAAAGCTCCCAGCTTCAGTGCATCAAGATATGTCATCTGACTCAGCTTAGTTATCTTTGGCTGTCGTTTTTCATTTCTGCTTTCAACAAGTATAAACAGAACTCCGTAAACGATAAGTGCAACTGCTATGACCCCTGCAGTATGAGCATATTTATCCATCCAGTCATCAAGAAGAATTCCGATAACTGCTGCAGGTAATGTTGCAACAATAACCTTTAACCAGAGAAGAAGAATAACACGGCTTATTCCTATATTCTTTATTCGTATCTCATCCTTCCATCTCGGATCGATCTTTTTTCTTTTTCCGTCACGTCTCGGCTTTTCGTCTCTCACCATTCTGAAAGGCCACAGCTTGCCCCAGTACATATATACAACAGCCAGTATAGCACCCAGCTGGATGACAACAAAGAACATATTCTTAAAATCCTTACCGGCATCAAGCTTTACAACCTGATCCACAAGAAGCATATGTCCCGTACTGCTTATGGGAAGCCACTCTGTTATTCCTTCAACTATTCCTAAAAAAACGACTTTTAATAATTCCAAAAAGGCCATCTCTACCCCCAAATATGTGTTGTATATAAATATAGCACCAAATTTACTTTCCAACAAGTGCTTCATACTTTGAAGTCACTTCATCCACGCCGCCGCTGGCTATCATTTTTCCTTTATCAAGTATAATAGCCTTATTACAAAGCTTCTGAACCTGATCTATATTATGAGAAACAAAAAGAACTGTTACATTTTTTTCAAGAAGAGACATAAGCTTATTCATGCTTTTCTTCTTAAACTTTGCATCTCCTACTGACAGCACCTCGTCAAGGATAAGCATATCGGGCTCAACTATGGTTGCTATCGCAAATCCCAGCCTTGCCTTCATACCTGACGAATAGTTCTTGAGCGGAACATCTATAAAGTCCTTAAGCTCGGAAAAATCTATAATATCCTGAAGCTTCTCATCAATAAACTTATGGCTGTACCCGAGACAGGCTCCGTAAAGATATATATTTTCCATTCCGGTATACTGCGGATCAAATCCCGCCCCCAGTTCGATAAGGGGTGCCAGCACACCGTGCCTCTCCACCGACCCGATGGTAGGTTTAAAAACTCCTGCTATAACCTTCAGTAGTGTAGACTTTCCCGCACCGTTAAATCCGAGTATTCCCAGCCTGTCTCCCCTTTCAAGCTCGAAGGAGACATCAGAAAGAGCCCAGAATTCATTATACTGAAGCTGTTTCTTAAGCATGGCAATAACGTATTCCTTTAACGAATCATGTTTTTCTTTACTAAGGTTGAACTTCATACTTACATTGTCAACCCTCAGCACTTTTTCAGCCATATATCCTCACCGTTATATTTATGATTTCCATACATACGAAATCTCTGATCTTATATCTCAAGAATAAACTTATCTTCATTCTTCTTAAATGCTATAAATCCGATCAATATCGAAACAATACTGAAGCCTGTGGCATACGCCAGGTATCTCAGATTCATTGGTTGACCGAATATGGCACTTCTGAAATTATCTATCACACAGAACAGGGGATTTCCCTTCAGGACAAAGCCCCACTTACTATATAGAAGCTTATCTGTCTTATAGAAAATGGCACAGGTATACATGATAAGCATCAAGGCTACCGTCCACAGATATTCCATATCCCTGAAAAACACACCTATAGTAGAAAGAATAAGTCCGCATCCGAGACTCAGAAGCAGAAGCACCACCAGCGGTATGATTATCTGGATCAGATAAAATGTAGGATATACTCCCAGCACAAGAGAAACCACCGCCAGTACGATCAGCGATATGGCAAAAATAATATAATTAAATAGTATTGAAGAAAGCGGATACAGCATCTTCGGCACATAAACCTTTTTTATGATAGAACTGTTTGCTCTTATAGATTTAAGTGCAGCTGTTGTTGAAAGAGAGAAGAAACCATATAAGAGTCTTCCCGAAAGAATATATACTGGGAATGATCTTTCATGCACTCCCATAAGTGTTCCAAATACTATAGTAAGAACGATCATTGTAAGGAGCGGTTCCAAAAGGGACCAGAGGATTCCCAGATATGATCTTCTGTACTTCAGTCTTATTCCTTTTTTTATTAATTCTGACAGTATAAAACGATTCTGCAGAAATCGCTCTTTTAATCCATCATTCATCGAACACCACCGAATCAGCAGAATCGAAAAAATCTGCCTTATATTCATTATATAAAGCCTTGTAGCATGCAAAGCTTACAAGCCAGTAAGAATCGCCGTGATCATAAAAACAATTCAGATACTTATATTCAGCTCCTGAAACCTTACGACTGTATTCGAAATAAACATACTTTTCTCTGGCATTTAACTTCGGAGAACCCGAAATACTGTTTGCCTTTATATATGCCAGGGCATAATCCGTTGAAGAGTTTACTTCCAGACCACTCTTCTCTATATCATTCTTTTTCGATCTGATTCCCATAGCAATACCATCGGGACTGGTATAATACCATGTTGCATTAGCCAGTGTCTGCTCCTGGTATTCTTTACTGAGTGTTATTTCCATTCCTTCAGACTTAATCGTCTGGGTTTTGCCACATCCGGAAAGACCGAAAATCAGGAATGCCATAACCATCGTAACACAAAAGCTTTTTATAAAATTGTGTTTTTTTACTTCAGTCATCAGATAATCCTTATTCCCATAAAACTTGTACTATAATACTCCAACGCACAATCATTACAATAATAAAAGCATACGGATGGTTTGTCAAGAAAATAGAAACAAATTTGAAAGCCATATAAACAAAAAAAAGAACGCCTAAAAGACGTTCTTTTCAGTTCAGCAAGCATGCTGATTTGTATCTTTAAAATGAATCATTATTTGATTACGTGTACCCATCCTTCAGGAGCTTCGATCTTGCCCATCTGGATTCCTGTAAGGGTATCGTAAAGCTTCTTGATCTTCGGACCAACCTCACCGTTTGCACTGCCGGGGAATACGATCTCGTTTCCGTGGTCGTTAATAGCTCTGACAGGTGAGATAACAGCTGCAGTACCACAGAGACCACACTCTTCGAATGAAGGAACTTCGTCAAGGAATACTTCTCTCTCTTCAACTTCCATTCCGAGATAATCCTTAGCAACAACCTCAAGTGATCTTCTTGTTACTGAAGGAAGTATACTGTTTGACTTAGGTGTAACGAACTTGTTGTCCTTAATAAAGATAACATTTGCTCCACCTGTCTCCTCAATCTTTGTTCTGCTTGCAGGATCGAGATAAAGGTTCTCATCAAAGCCCTTCTTATGTGCATCAACTATTGCATGAAGTGACATAGCATAGTTAAGTCCTGCCTTGATATGTCCTGTTCCGTGAGGAGCTGCTCTATCGAAATCACTGATTCTGATTGTGATAGCCTTTGCGCCACCCTTGAAGTAAGGACCAACAGGTGTAACAAGGATTCTGAACTGATACTCATCAGCAGGTTTAACACCGATAACCTCGTTTGAACCAAACATAAGAGGTCTTATATAAAGAGTTGCTCCGCTTCCGAAAGGAGGAACCCAGTCCTCATTTGCAAGAACAACCTTATCTACAGCATCAAGGAATCTCTCCTTAGGAAATACTGCCATCTCAAGTCTCTCACATGAATCCATCATTCTCTGAGCATTGAGGTCAGGACGAAATGTAACGATGTGTCCATCCTCTGTCTCATAAGCCTTAAGTCCCTCAAAGCATGACTGTGAATAATGAAGCACGCATGCACACTCGCTCATAGTAATATTGTGATCCGGAGTGATGATTCCGTCATCCCACTTTCCGTCTTTAAAGTTTGAAACATAGCTGGAATCGGTCTCCATATAACCAAAACCAAGGCTTCCCCAATCGATATTCTTCTTTGCCATAACCATAATCTCCTTTGTTTTTATTAATGATTAAAGAAAATAACTCCTTTAATTTTACCCCTATGATTAATAATGTCAAGAATTTTTGAATAATACTTAATTATTTAAGTAATTTATATAAAAAATATCACACTTGCACATATTTGCCTTCATATTTATAATGTAAAGAAAAAATATATTATGAGGTCATGAAAATGTATAAAGTAGATTTTAATAAACCCTGCCACGCTCACTTCATCGGAATAGGCGGAGTCAGCATGAGCGGTCTTGCAGAAATACTTAACAACAGCGGCTTTACGGTTTCCGGTTCCGATATGACTCAGTCTGCTACAACCGAGCAGCTTCAGAAAAGCGGAATAAAGGTATATATAGGTCAGGTCGCAACAAATATAACTGATGATATCGACTTTGTAGTTTATACCGCTGCCATTCATGAAGATAACGAAGAATTTGTGGAAGTAAAGAAACGATCCATTCCACTTCTCACAAGAGCCCAGTTCCTCGGACAGCTGATGGATAATTATAAATACAGTGTAGCTGTTGCGGGAACCCACGGAAAAACAACAACCACCTCTATGATGGCATATATCACACTTCAGGCTGATACAGATCCTACCATTTCCATCGGAGGAAATCTCGAGGCTATCGGCGGAAACATACGTGTAGGCTCTTCCCAGTACTTCGTTACGGAAGCCTGCGAATATACCAACAGCTATCATGAGTTTAATCCATTTGTAAGCATTATCCTGAATATAGATAATGACCATCTGGACTTTTTCAAGAATCTGGAAAATATCGTAAGATCATTTGAGACATTTGCCACCAAGGTTGTAGACGGCGGTGCTCTGATCTTAAACGGAGATATGAAATACCGTGACAGAATAATAGATGCAGTAAAAGATAAAAACATTAAGGTCATAACCTTCGGCAAGGAAGACGGAAATACATATCAGGCAAAGGATATCAGACTGAATGAACTTGGTCAGCCCACCTATACATTATTTATCGATGGTGAAAATATGGGCGAGGTAAGTCTTTCAGTAAACGGCGAGCATAATGCCGTTAACTCTTTATCAGCCATAGCCGCATCCATGTACATCGGAATATCTCTTGAGGATATAAAGGAAGGACTTAAGCTCTGCCACAGTGCAGACAGACGTTTCCAGTATAAGGGGACAACTGCAGAAGGTGCAATGATCATTGATGATTATGCACACCACCCTACCGAAATACAGGCCACCCTGAAGGTAGCACGTTCCGTTGTGAAAAACGAACTGTGGGTTGCATTCCAGCCTCATACCTATTCCAGAACCAAGGCCCACCTCAGCAGCTTTGCAGATGTTTTATCAGCTGCAGACCACGTTCTTCTTGCGGATATATACGCCGCAAGAGAGGTAGATGACGGAAGTGTTTCATCTAAAGATCTGGAGAAAGAACTAAAAAGTCGAGGTTGTGATGCTGTGTATCTCGGTGACTTCGGTAACATAAAAAATTATTTTAAAAATAATCAAAAAAACAATGATATGTTAATAACTATGGGTGCCGGAAACATAGATACGGTGGGCACTGAGCTGCTTTCAAAGTAAGTTATCAACAATATCCACAAATTTATCAACACATTATGTAAATAAATCTTATATCAATTATCAACTATCATATGGAGCTTATACACCGGGTGTAAGCTCCATTTTCAGTCACTCAGAGGAATCTCGGCCATGTTATCAACATAATCAACAAATTCCACACATAGTTTACAAAGCAGATTATGGAGCTTTGGCTGTTTGCAATTCATTTTCCTTCTTGATATAATCCATTTGCATTAAAAAAAAGTGGAAAAAAGAAAGAAAATTCTATGGGAGAATTATGGGGAAATGACAATGATTAATGTATCCTCTCAGGAGGTTGATTATACAGGTATTTCGAACACATTTATCGAATACTACATGACCGATGCAAACGGTGATTTTGTAAAGCTTTATCTATATCTGGCAATGCTTTCTGCCATGAAAAAACCTATCACCGTAAGTGATATCGCAGACCATCTGAACTGCACGGAAAATGATGTCTGCCGCGGAGTAAAATACTGGATCAAAGCAGATGCTCTGAGTCTGTCTTATAACGATGAGGGCGAGGTAACGGGAATCGTTCTTCTCAATCTGAAAAAGCCTCATCAGGATGTAAAGGATTTAAAGATAGTTGATTTCAATCTTACCCTGGCTCCTGCAGATAAAGCATCAGATGAAGAAGAACCGGTAAAGGCACCTCGTAAAAAGCAGCCTGCCCCAAAACAGTTAGCCGGTTATATGAGAGATCCCGAAATTGAGAATCTCATTCAGGAGGCTACAGCTTACTGTCAGCACCAGCTTACACAGAAGGATATTAATTCACTTATTTATATAAAGGATCAGCTGGGATTTTCCTTTGATCTATGCGAATATCTTCTCGAATACTGTGCTGAGGTTAAAAAGACTTCCTTTAATTATATTGAAAAGGTGGCCCGCAACTGGTATGAAGAAGGAATAGATAACAGAGCTGATGCTGAGGAATATTCCGAAAGATATATTACTTTTTACAGTAAGATTCTTAAATCTATGGGGATAACAAGCCGCTTCTCTCCTGTTCCAGCAGAAAAAAGCTACATCGACAAATGGACAAATGAATACGGTTTCTCAGATGCCATCATCCTTGAAGCATGTAACAGAGCCATAGCAAAGAAGCCAAATGACGTTACATTTCCATATGTAAACGGCATACTTGAAAACTGGTACAAAAATAACATCCATTCATTTTCCGATATAAGCAAACTGGACGAGAACCATTCCAAAAACAGAAAAAATGCTACAGATAATAGCGGTATCATCTCTTCAGGCAGTAATGATAAGCTGAAGATGCTGGCTGATTATTATCTGGATGAGGTTAAGTAATAATGATATTAAGAGAACTTGAAAGAATAGATACTGTCTCATATCTCAGCAGGATCAGGTCGGCAAATGAGAATAAACATCAGAGCAGACTGATCAAGGTTTATGAAGATATACCTGAGATAAGGGAGATAGATCTGAAAATATCCGAAGCCGCTCTCACGGAGGCTAAGAACAGGATCCTGGGAAAAGCTGAAAATTCAGAGGATTATCAAAGTACCATTGATGCTTTGTCAGAGAAAAAAAAGGAACTGCTGAAAAATGCAGGTCTTCCCACCGACTATCTTGATCCTATCTACAACTGTCCTATATGTAAGGACTGGGGTGAGATAGACGGCAAGGTATGTTCATGTGCAAAGAAGCTCAGAATAACAGAGCTTTACCGAAGATCAAATCTGAACAATCTTCTGGAAAGAGAAAACTTCGACTCCTTCAGGCTTGACTATTACAGTAAAAATGCTTACAAAAACAAAAAGAAAACGCCTTACGAAAATGCTTCCAACATTCTGAACAATGCAAAAAGATTTGTTGAAGACTTTGATAAAAAGCATGACAGCATACTTATATTCGGAAGCACAGGACTTGGAAAAACATTTCTTTCAAACTGCATAGCAAAAGCACTTCTGGACAAGGGACACACGGTTCTTTACCTGTCATCCAACGAGCTTTTTGAAGAAGTTTTATCAAAATATATTATGTCCAGAAATGAAGATGATAAAAAAATACTTGAACCTATTTACCAATACCTTTATAATAGTGACCTTCTCATAATTGATGATCTGGGTACGGAAGTCCTGAGCAGTTTTGTTAAATCACAGCTGTTCGAAATAATAAATAAAAGGATTCTGACCGGAAGATCAACTCTTATTACGTCAAATCTCGATCTCGAGACATTACAGGACAGATACACTGAACGTGTGATGTCAAGGATTGCAGATAATTATATATTATATCAACTCTATGGCGATGATATCAGGTATATCAAGAAAAAGTATGATGGAGGAAAATAAACATGCCAGATCAAAGCAAACTCATCACTGTACCAAGTGGAAAACTGGGAATCGTTGCTCTTAAAAGCAGCGAGAAGCTGGGCCAGACCGTAGATAACTATCTGGTTAAATGGCGTCATGAAAGAGAGCATCTCAACACTGAGCACCTCATTTTCAACGGCTATACCAGAGACTCTTATCTCATCGAATCCTGCTGTCCCAGATTTGCATCAGGTGAAGCAAAGGGAACACTCTCTGATTCCATAAGAGGAACGGATCTGTACATCCTTGCCGATGTCACAAACACAGGCATCGAATATAACCTGGGCGGACGTATGGTACCAATGACTCCCGATGAGCACTATGCAGATATAAAGCGAGTTATTGCTGCCGCTTCAGGAAAGGCACACAGAATAAATGTGATAATGCCATTCCTTTATGAATCAAGACAGCATAAAAGAAACAGCCGTGAATCTCTCGACTGTGCTCTTGCTCTTCAGGAGCTTATCTCCATGGGTGTATCAAATATAATCACATTTGACGCGCATGATCCGAGAGTTCAGAATGCCATTCCGACTATCGGATTTGAGAATCTGATGCCCACATATCAGTTCATAAAGTCTCTTCTGAAGTCTACCCCGGACCTCACTATTGACAATGAACATATGATGATCATCAGCCCTGATGAGGGTGCTATGCACAGAGCTATATATACAGCCAACCACTTCGGTGTTGATGTGGGAATGTTCTACAAGAGACGCGATTACTCAAGAGTGGTAAACGGAAAGAACCCTATAGTTGCACACGAGTTCCTCGGTGACTCAGTTGAAGGAAAGGACGTAATCATCGTTGATGATATGATAGCATCAGGCGAGAGTATGCTTGATGTATGTCGTCAGCTTAAGGAACGTAAAGCAAAGCGTATATTCTGCGTTGCAACCTTCGGTCTGTTTACATCCGGTCTCGGAGTATTCGACGAGGCCTACGAAAAAGGACTTTTAAACAAAGTCATTACAACAAATGTTATCTATCAGAATCCTGAGCTCTTTACCAGAGAATGGTATAACTCAGCAGATCTGAGCAAATATATCGCTATAATCATAGATCATCTGAATCATGATTCTTCCATCAGCGAACTGCTTGATCCTTCAATCAGAATCCAGTCAAGGATTAATGAATACAAGGAGAAGCATACTATCTCAGATAATTTTGACAGACCTTCTATCAACTGATCCGATAGATGATCCGGCAGGATTACATACTTTCGAATTAATAGTATTTATATAAAAAATGACCCATGCATGTCATACTGCTTTCTGACATACATGGGTCATTAATTTTTATTATTAAATATTACTTACTGTGCATAACCGAGGTATTCCTCAAGACACTGACCTGAGTTATACATTTCAGTTGCTGCATCTACACCTACATATCTGAGATGATAAGGATCATCACTGACATTTGTGATGGCAACTTTATTTTCAGGATATCTTACAATAAATCCATACTTATGTGCATTTTCCTGGAACCATGACCAGGTAACCTCATCAGGAACATCTGAATCTCCTGAACTGAGATCTATACAAAGTCCTGTTTCATGCTCATTTGTACCTGCTGCAGGTATCATCTGAGCCACTTCGGCCTCTGCCTGCTCACGTGTCTTACCCTGATCAAGAAGTTCATTTATCTTATCCTCTGTGGATGTACCCACATCTGCTGCAGCCTCGTAGGATTTTGCAACATGAGGCTGGTACCCCTCTGCTCTTGCATCATCAAACATAAGCTGAAGATCCGGATAAATACGTGAATCAACACTGTTATTATTCATCAGTTCTGTCATCTCTCCCAGCTGGAAATCTGCAGGAAGGGGATGATCTTTATTTACAAGTATAAGCTCCCAGGAATCAGCATCTGTCACCGTAGCATCAGTTGCAGTAGCGTCAGTATAGGTAGCCAGAAGCTCCAGCTCTGTTGTAGCCTCCTGCTTTTTCTTCGCCTTTTCTGCAGCCTTTTTCTTATTCGATGAAGCAACCACACCTGCACTTATAAGAACTGCTATAGCTGTGATCAAAATGGCTGTTATCCATATAAATCTGAAAAATCTCATGTCACTTACCATGATCATTTTCCAGCGATATTTCAGCCAGTCTGTAAATCCACCCTTTTCGTTCATTGTAACCCCCTATGTGTTGTAGTTTTAATTAACACATCTAATACAGTTTACTACATTTCAATAAGGGCTTCAACCTCTTATTTATAAGGGATTATTCTGCATCTCCTGTTGCTGTATCATCTGTATCCTTGTCAAGATACTCAGCGGAAAGATTTGCAATAGTACCATCATCAAGAAGCTTCTGAACTGATGCATTTATCTTGTTAAGAAGCTCTGTATTACCCTTCTTTACTGCTATGGCATATTCCTCAGCAGCGAATGCATCCTTATCCTCAACGATCTTAAGACCCTTGTTGTCGCCGACAAATTTTTCAGCTGTTGCAGAGTCAATTACCACAACATCACATTTTCCGTTTACAAGCTCAAGAACAGCCTCTGTACCCTTCTTGAATGCCTCATACTTGTAACCCATTTCCTTTACACAGGTCTCACCTGTATATCCCTGGATAACAACTATTCTGGTTCCATCCATATCAGAAGCCTTCTGGATGTCAGAGTCTTCCTTTACGATCATAACCTGTGTTGCTGTATAATATGGGATTGAAAAATCATATGATTCTTTTCTCTCATCTGTTACTGTCATACCTGCGATAACAGCATCAGCCTGACCATTGTCAAGTGCAAGAAGAAGTGAATCGAACTCCATATTGTTGATCTCAACATCCATGTTGTTATCTTCTGCTATCTTCTTAGCTATGGCCATATCGATACCATCATATTCTCCGATAACACCATTTGCAGCAACGTACTCAAATGGAGGGAACTCTGCATTTGTACCAAATACTATCTTATCCTTTGAGCTTCCTTCATCCTTTGATTCTTCTTTCTTGTCACCGCATGCCACAAGTGAAAGACCCATAGCAAGTGCAAGACCAAGTGCGAGCATTTTTTTGAATTTTTTCATAATTCTTTCTCCTCATCTTTATGATTTATTATATTATGATGTGGGTGTCAAAAGTACCTTTTGACACTATAACACTTTACTGAGAAAACTTCTTGTTCGATCATTCTGCGGATTCTCAAATATCTGATCCGGTGTACCCTCTTCAATGATCACTCCGCCATCCATGAACAGAATTCTTTTTCCTACCTCTCGGGCAAATCCCATCTCATGAGTAACAACTATCATTGTCATTCCGCTTTCCGCGAGCCTCTTCATAACATCCAGAACTTCTCCGACCATCTCGGGATCAAGTGCGGATGTGGGTTCATCAAAAAGCATTATTTCCGGATTCATTGCCAGAGAACGGGCTATGGCAATCCTCTGCTTCTGTCCGCCGGATAACTGTATCGGATAAACATCAGCCTTATCTTCAAGTCCGACTATCTTCAGAAGCTCCATACACTTTTCATTGGCCTGTTCCTTGTTCATCTTCTTCAGCTGAACAGGTGCCATAGTTATATTCTGTCTGACTGTCATATGCGGAAATAGATTGAAATGCTGGAATACCATTCCCATCTTTTCACGAACCTTATTTACATTTACACCCTTCGCATTTATCTGCTCATTATCTATCCATACCTCACCTGAGTCCGGTTTCTCAAGCAGATTGATACAGCGGAGAAATGTACTTTTTCCCGAACCTGACGGTCCGATGATAACAATAACCTCACCTTCATCAACCTTAACATCAACGCCCTTAAGTACTTCTTCGTTATCAAAGCTCTTATGAAGGCCCTTTATTTCTATCATTCCAATGCCCTCCTAACGCTGATCCGACTTACGAAGTCTCTTCTCTATCCTTCCGAGACATAAGGTAAGTATCTTTATGATCGTAAAATATATGATTGCTGTGGCAATAAGAGGCATAAACGCCTCATATGTTGCACTCTTTATAAAATCGCCGGCTTTCTGTATATCTACAAGTCCAACGTAACCGACTATGGCTGTTTCCTTGATAAGTGTTATGAACTCATTTCCCATAGCAGGAAATACATTTTTGAAGGCCTGGGGTATTACGATAAGTGTCATGGTCTGTCTCTTCGAAAGTCCCAGTGCCCGGCCGGCTTCGGTCTGTCCCTTATCTATCGATAGGATACCGGCTCGAATGATTTCCGATACGTATGCTCCCGAGTTTATGGCAAATGCTATGGCAGCGATGATCCATTTGTCCCAATCTACTGTAGCAAATATAACGAAATATATGATCATAAGCTGGGTAACTGAAGGTGTACCTCTGATAACGTCGGTATATACTTTTCCGATAATTCTGAGAGGCTTATGCTTCGAAAGGTTCATCAGTGCTACGAAGAAACCTATGAGAAGTCCCAGTACTGCTGCAAAAAGTGCAACCTTTATCGTGACGAATACTCCGTCTATCAGGAGTTTATATCTGTCCTCTCTTATAAAACATTTTTCAAATGTATCTGCAAAACCACTTAAAACAATGCCGTTCATGTTTATCCTCTATATCATTTTCTTTTAACAACTGTAACTTATAAATAATCGCATAACACTTAATCAAAGTCAATAAACAAATGTTTAAGTTTGTATGGAGTGAATGAGTTCAATATTTTTAACCGGAACCTGAACCGCGAGGGCGATATAATATCCTTCAAATTCACGGCTATATAGATACAGTTCTTTATCTTCCACCTTCACGGGGATATCATTATTAAAATCAAGTACTTCGAAGGATGTAAAGGTCAGGCTGAGTCCTTTTCCCAGTGCTTTCATCACGCTTTCCTTAAGGGTCCACAATATATGAAATCTGTTTAGTTCGTCTTCACTCATCCACTCACGTTCTCTATCACTGAATACTTTATTTGCAACCTTCAGATTCCGCTGCTTTACCTGTTCTATATCTATACCGATAACACCTTCTTCAGCTTTGGCAAATACTGCATAATCTCCGCTATGGGATATGTTAAAGTCGGGATAGCCTTTTACAAAAAGCTTGCCATACTGATTTTTTTCGATAAAGCTCTCATCATCCGGGCCAAGATACTTCATTATGAGATATCCTGCACCTATGGAACGCAGTCTGTCTTCTTCAAATCTATAGGTAGAAGACTTTTTCATTCTTTCGGGCATGAGTGCTTCAAGTTCGGCTGTATTCATTTTTTTTACATCTTTAATATTGATAGTATAAATCTTCATATTAAATACCTGTTTTCTTTTGACACATACGACAGCGTTTATTATACTGTTAATTGTTTGTTGTGACAATTGTGTTTTTTATTGGAGAAGCTGAAATGATAGATCATTATAATGCATTTATTTCATATAAGCATGCACCTGAGGACAATCTGGTTGCTGCTACTGTTCAAAAGGAGCTGGAACATTTTCACATACCCGGAAAGATAAGAAAAACCACAGGTATGAAAAGCATCCAACGTGTATTCCGTGACAAAGACGAGCTCCCTCTCACGAATGATCTGAGTGATACTATAGCCAATGCTCTGGCGAACTCGGACTATCTGATAGTTATATGTTCCACAAATACAAAGGAATCTATGTGGGTTCCCAAGGAAATAGAATACTTTCTCAGAAATCATACCAGAGATAAGATTTTTACGGTTCTGGTAAATGGTGAGCCTGAAGAAGTTATTCCCGAGATACTGCTTGAGGGAACAGAGCCTCTGTCCTGCGACTATCGTATGCCTATAAAGAAGGCCAATAAAACCGAACTTCCGAGACTTGCCTCTGCAATTATCGGATGTTCTTATGATGAACTGATGAACCGCCGCAGACAGTACAAGATGCATAGAATAATGATCGGTTTTTCGATAGCACTCCTTATTATGCTCGGTTTCAGTGCATATCTTATATACAGTATAAACAGGATCAATGAGAATTATATTGCCTCACTTACAAATCAATCAAAATATATTGCCAAAGAGTCTTCGAATATGTTGGAAAGAGAAAAGAGGATAACCGCTCTGCTTCTGGCTCTGGAAGCACTTCCTAAAAGCAGCGAGGATGACAGACCTGTAACCGCCGAAGCAGTCCGCGCTCTTACAAAGGCAACTCTTGCATACGAGACGGATACTCCCGAAAGTGTACACGATCTCTGGAATTACCAAATGCCTAACAGTATTAAGGATTTCAAGGTATCACGCGACGGATCAACCCTTGCAGCCATCGATTCAAACGGAATAGTTGCAATGTGGAATACTGCCGATCATAAAAGAATTCTTTATCTGGAAAATAATGTACTCCCTTCCAACGGAATCGACTATACAAGTTATAATTCAATGATCGTATGGAATGACCAAAGTGTCTCCTCATATGACACAAATAACGGAGAAGAAATGTGGAGCTGTCCTGCTCCCGATGAAAGCAAATTCATTAATGCACATGTTCTTACAACTTCAGAAGATTTTTTCCTTATCCGAAGCTCTGATAATAAATATCTGAAAATAAACTCCAAAACCGGAGCCATTGAAAAAACTTATGAACTTCCCGTTTCCAGCGACATGACTGAACTGACGGTTTCGGAAGCAGCAATTAACGAAGACTTCTCAAAGATTGCATTTATCGGAATGGCTGACTGGGAAGACTACGTTATAGGTGTTCTGGATCTGAATACAGGAAAGATTGAGACCGGCGAGACATCAAATGAATATGTATCCTCCATCAGCTGGGTTGATAATGAGGGTTTCGTCATTTCAATCGCACATAATGTTACTGACAGCAGCGCATCTTTTGATAATCTTTCCGTTCTTTCCGATGACAATCTGACTATCAAATGTATTGAAGCAAAGGATTTTGAGGAAAGATGGACAGCAGATTTTACAAGCAATGATGTTGCTTTGGAAAGTGGATTTTTTAAGCTTCCGCAAGAAAACTCCGTTGTATTTTACCACGGAAATATTGCCGCGGCATATGATATAGAAACCGGAAAGGAACTGTACAGAAATAATCTGAACGACTCTATCATCGATGTAAGTGATGCAAATGATGACGGTTATCCGTCCTATGTTACCAGTGGCGGAAACATAGGCGGACCTATAAGCGGTGACAAAAATACAGCGACTGTATCAAAATACTTTACCGATAATCTTGACAGTGCCGTAGTAAGTAACGGTATCTATGTTCATCAGCTTTTCAGCTATGAGATTATTTACTACTACACACATGTATATGATACAGACTGGACACCTATCGCCGAGGATACTATTATTCCCGAACCATACAACAGCTATATGGATGATAACGCTCTTATTATCTTAGATAATGTTGATGATAAACCGGTTCTCAGAATTTACGGTTTCAAGGATGGTGCAGGTCTTAAGACAGTAGAACTGGAAGAAGAATCTGCAGCATATTACAAAGTGCTGGGAACCTTTAAGGGAAAAGCATATATTGCTCATTCGGTAGATAACAGTACAGAGATTATAGCAGTAGATATTGCCACCGGAGAACAGACAAACAAGATTAATATCGATGACTATTATCTGATGGATAAACTCAGCTCAGTTAACGGCGGTAAGCTTTTATATGTTAATACGGATGATCAGGGAAACTGCTGTCTCTTCTCTTATGATCTGTTATCAGATAAAAAATCCAGTATCGTTTTGGATGATGAGTATTATTACCCAACATTTTCTCCTCAATACTATCCTGAGCAAAATCTTGTGTATATAGGAGGAGAAAGAAATATCATAGTCAATTCTGCCAGCGGAAAGGTATACCCTGTAAAGCTGCCTAAAGATTGGGAACGCAGCACAAATGTTACCGTAAATGACAGTGGAGAATATCTGGCAATATCAAATGAAGACAAAATAGCAGTTGGTGATACAAAGGGAAATATCCGGTATATATTTGAAACACCAAACGTTGTTCCCCTTGGAATGATGTTTTATAAGGATAAAAATGATAAAGACAGGGAAATACTTCTTGTTTCATATAGTGACGGAAGCCTTTACAGATATGCAAGTGAAGACGGCAGTTTTATAGGAAAATCAGATATTACAACCCTTAGATCTACCACTCAGGGTATTACATTTTCCATAGATGAGGAAAATTCTCTGTTATATCTACAGCAGGAACATGTCACCGATATGGTAGATATCAACAGCTGGATAGAAACAGCTTGTATAAGCAGATGCTTCGGACATCACGTTCCCACAGACAGATTTATTACTTATTCACGTACAAAAACTAAAGAGCATCATTTAGGCTACTATAAAAGATACAGCACCGTCGAGCTTGTGGAAAAAGCCAAAAAGATACTCGGCGATGCTGAACTGACTGATGAACAAAAATCAGAATTCGGAATCGATGACTGAATATAGCTGATTGAAGAGACGGCCGCTGATTATATAAATATCATGCGGATCGTCTTCTCTGACGGCTATGTAATCTCCGGGCTTGCCGGAATAATACTTTTCTTCGTCCCATGCAGTAAAAAGCTTTATATATTTATCAAGTGGCTTTGCATAGATATGCGAAGTACCTGTACTTATAACACTCTTTGCATATTCCAGAACACTCTTCTTTTCTCCCGAATAAATCTCTGTAATACAAGGAGTATATTCAAACTCTCTTTCATAGGGTTCATCCGACTCCTTATAGCTGCTTTCCAGCTTTTCTTTTGTTATGGGATATATTTCCCCTTCTATTCCTATCATAAGATATTTATCAGCATCCAGACGAACATTTATATCCCCCTCCAGAGTACGTATTTCGATAATGGAATTTATCGGGAACATATCCGTAAGCTTGACATATCCCAGATGCTGAGGCTTCTTTTCATAAAACTTCATATCCGAAGTATCAAGAGTGGTTTCCTTTGCGTAAATGATCTCATACTTTTCAAAGTATTCATCCAGTCGCGAGATAAATATATCTCTGACCTTTTCATTCATTTCACTGATATCCGTACATTCCAGCTTTTCCGGTCTGAGGGCACCACCGGCTTTGGTCAGATGACCGCCGCCACCACCGAGTCCCTCGGCAAGCTCTGCAGCAACCTCATTTGCGTGAATCTCACTGGTACAGGTTCTTATGGAAAACTTAACCTCCTGTGGGCTGACATAATAAGCAAGACAGAGATCCACATCTGTTGTCTCCATGGAAAAATCACTTATGACTCCGAGTATAGTAGGATCGCAAGGCTCAGACTTTATAATAAGATATCTGTGATTATCAAAGTATTCATACTCCAGGATAGCCCTTCCGGTTATCTTCAGCTCATCCAGGGAAATATTTGAATTGCTCATTTCCTTAATAAGACTCTTGTTTACGATCAGACTGTCCTGCATATCTCTGTCAAGAGGATGTGAAACCTCCGAGAAACGGTTCGTGTCAGTATAAAGTCCATAATAAAGTGCAGTCGCAAGATTAATATCATCATTAATCTCAAGTCCCTCAAAGCTGATCATATCCCATATAACGGTGGAACAGCTTCCCAGGTTACTTCTCACCTCTGAAAGTACAGGAAGCTCAACTGTTGTCTGATGATGATCTATGATGGAGATATTTTTTGCCCTGGTCTTTGTTACATTTTTCTGTCCATACTGGCAATCCACTGTAATAAGAAGCTCCGGCTCCTCATCAAAATCCGGCTCATAGCTGACAGGAATACCAAGTTTATCGATCATTATCATAAGATTATTTTTGGAAACCTTATTAAATCCACGATATATAAATCTGGGCTTCTTACCCATTTTTTCCAGATACCAATGCATTGCAAATCCTGATGCAAGAGCATCCGCATCCGGATTGTCGTGGCACTGGATCACTATATCATCGTAGCTGAGTAACTCACTAAGTAACATATCCATTCTCCTTTTCAAAAGGCGACAAATTGTCAGACCTTTTTATGATTCAAATACTGAGTCCGCGTATCTTACCGTTGCCATTGCATCCTTTGCATAACAGTCGGCTCCGATAGCATCTGCATACTCCTGGGTCATCACGGCTCCACCTACAACAACCTTTGTATCAGGCTTTTTCTCACGAAGGAGCTTTATGGTGTCCTCCATGCTGACAACTGTTGTGGTCATAAGAGCACTGAGTCCCACCAGCTTTACATCATCTTCTATAGCTCTGTCCACGATGACCTCAGGCGGAACATCTTTACCGAGATCTATCACATCATAGCCATAGTTTTCCAGCATGACCTTTACGATATTTTTGCCGATGTCATGTATATCTCCCTTAACAGTGGCGATGATGACTTTTCCCTTCATGGTTCTGGGCTTACCGGCCATGGAAGCCTTAACGACTTCAAATGCAGCCTTAGCCGCATCTGCACTCAGCAGCAGCTGGGGAAGGAAAACCGTTCCTTTTTCAAAACCTTTACCGACTTTATCTAAAGCAGGGATCAGATCATCATTTATAATCTCAAGAGCGTCTCTTGATTTCATTTCTTCCTTCATGGCAGACTCTGCCACTCCTGTCATACCTCGTTCGATGGCATTACTGAGAGCTGACTTTGAAGAGCCGGCTTCTGAAGCTCCATCACCTCCGACTGAAGCACCTCCGGCTGTACCTGCTGCAGCTGAAGCTCCACCGGTGGAAATAGTCGAAAGTGTCGCATTTGCATAAGCTTCAATAAAGCCCATACACTGCGGATCCAGATCAGACAGTGCCAGAAATGATCTGTATGCCGCCATCATCTGTTCGTTGTTGGGATTCATTATAGCAAATGAAAGTCCCATCTGCATAGCCATGGTGAGGAAGTATGAATTGATCACCTGTCTCTGTGGAAGTCCGAAGGAAATATTCGAAACTCCCAGTATGGAATGACCATGATAATCATCCCTTATCCTTCTGAGTGTCTCAAGGGTTGTAACCGCTGATGAGGAATCGGATGAAATGGTCATACAAAGGCCGTCTATTACTATATCCTTTCTGGGAATTCCGTATTCATCCGCAGCTTTATATATCTTCTCTGCTACTACTATCCTGCCATCCGCAGTTTCAGGTATTCCGTCTTCGTCAAGAGCAAGTCCAACAAGCACGCCACCGTATTTCTTTACCAGTGGCATGACCATCTCGATAACTTCCTTCTTTCCGTTTACGGAGTTTATCATAGCTTTACCATTATAGTATCTCAGTCCCTGTTCAAGAGCCTCTGCATCGGTTGTATCCAGCTGAAGTGGAAGTCCAGTGACTCCCTGCAGCTTCGTAACAACCTCCCGCATCATCTTCGGTTCATCTATCTCAGGGAGTCCTACATTTACATCCAGTATGTCTGCTCCGGCATCCTCCTGCTCAAGGCCCTGAGACAGGATGTAGTCCATATCAGCATCACGAAGGGCCTGCTTAAATCTTTTCTTTCCGGTAGGATTTATTCTCTCTCCTATGATTATAGGTTTCTTATCACAAATCACTGCCTGACAGAAGGAAGAAACAACTGTGATTTCCTTATATGTATTAGGTCGGAATTCCTTTGGCTTTACTTTTTCTATGGTCTGTCTGATATGCTCAGGTGTGGTTCCGCAGCAGCCGCCCAGAACCTGTACTCCCATATCGGCTATCTGACTCATAACATCAGAGAACTCCTCGGGAGTAACATCGAAAACCGTCTTTCCTCCCTCGGTACGGGGAAGTCCGGCATTGGGATTTATTACGATAGGAACCGACGCAACCTCCACCAGTCTCTTCACCATGGGAATCATAAGGTCAGGTCCCATACCACAGTTCATTCCAAGTGCGTCAACTCCCAGTCCCTCCAGCATGGCAACTGTAGAGTCAACATTTCCACCGGTAAGAAGCTTTCCCTTTTGATCATATACGGTAGTTACGATAACAGGAAGCTTCGTATACTCCTTCGCCGCTAAAACCGCCGCCTTTGCCTCGTAGCTGTCGCTCATGGTCTCAATAAGTATCAGATCACCGCCTGCATTTTCTCCTGCAGACATTACCTCTCCGAAAACCTCCACAGCCTTATCGAAGCTGAGGTCACCCATAGGTTCCAGAAGCTTTCCGGTGGGACCGACATCTATTGCTATATACGCATCCTCTCTTCCGGTATTTTCCATAGCTTTCTTAGCCAGCTCTACTGCGGCATTCATAAGCTCCTCAACTCTTCCCGGGAATTTGAAGCTGTTAAGGCCAAATGTATTCGTATTAAATATATCCGAACCGGCTCTGAGGTATCCCTCATAAAGCTCCATTATCACATCCGGATGATCTATGTTCCAGGTTTCGGGAAGCTCTCCTCCACCCAGTCCGTGCTCCTGCAAAAATGTTCCGGTTCCTCCATCACAGAAGAGCCACTCCCTGCCTAATCTTTCTCGTAAATCTTTTTTCATATGATTTCTTTCTTCGTTATTCTCTATAATAAACAATTTCTACGTTATCCTCTGTTAAGGCATTACAGCCCTATGACCTATAATAGCATTTTACAGGCCTAATATCAAAGACCAAAAAGGAATCTGTTGACACAGCTTAAGCAGTATTGTTATATTGACTTTCGGAGATAGTAAATATGTTTGAAACAAAAACATAATGGAAGGAAATGTTATACAATGAGCAGGAGAATTTTTTCAAAAATCATAGCCGGTCTTATGACCGCGGCAGCAGTTCTCGGAAGTGTATCTCACTTCCCTGCAGAAGGAGCTGACACAGTATACGCTGCCGGCATACAGCCTGTTAAGATTGATGCAGTCCATTTCCCGGATGCAAACTTCAGAGCCGTAATCTCCGGCAGAGATTATGACCGTGACGGAAACGGAACTTTAAGTGCAGAGGAAATAGGACTTACTTTAAATATATATTGCGAAGGAAAAAATATAAAATCCCTGAAGGGAGTTGAATACTTCGTTGATCTTCAGGGTCTCTGGTGTAAAGATAACCGGATAGATAGTTTGGACATAAGTAATCTCAGTGACCTGCGTGGTCTCTGGTGTTCCGGTAACAATCTGACCTCTCTGGATATGACACATAATTCGGAGCTGGTGTGGGTTTACTGCTATGACTGTAAACTGACCTCACTGGACGTAAGCAAGAATCCGAAAATGGCATTTATCGAATGTAATACCAATCCATTAACGGGTCTGGATGTAACAAAGAATCCTGAGCTTGAACACCTGACCTGCGGTACCTGCGGACTGACGAAGCTGGATATCAGCAAAAATCCGAAGCTTTCACATCTGGATGCATTCAGCAACAAACTGAAGAAACTGGATGTATCTCAAAATACAAAGCTGAAGAGACTGGACATCTGGAACAATCCGGGGCTCGGAAGTATTGATATCAGCAAGAACACGGGACTGCAGTATTATAACTGTGCATATAACGGAGCCACCAAGGTGGACGTAAGCAAAAATACGGAGCTCCAGAAGCTTATCTGCAGCTATAATTCCTTAACAAAGCTGGATCTGTCCCACAATCCGAAGCTGGTTTATCTGGACTGTGCCTGCAACAGTATCGGCAGTCTGGATCTGTCAAAAAACACCAAGCTGTACTTTTTACAGGCATTTACCAACAGCTTTACCACTCTTGATATCGGCTACAATCCATACCTTATCAAGACCTATAATGAGGGAGTAAAGAAGGATGAGTCTGCAGTATGCAAGGGACATTCCTGGACCATCAATTACGGCGGAGAAACTTCCACAGGGGAGGACAACATATACTTCCTCTGCTTTGATGATGCCGTAACTCTTCTCACCACTGCAAAATCCTCTGCTCCGACAGAAGAAAAATATTCAGAGCTTGATCCCGGTGTTTCCGAATCAGATCTTCTTATAAGGGACACAGTGGTTGAAACCCTGTATGAACTGGCCGGAAGTCCTGACGCAAGTGGTCTCACCTCCAGATTTACGGACGTTAAGCAGGGAGCATATTATGAAAATGCTCTGCTATGGGGAGAGAAAAATAATATCTGTACAGGTTATCCGGATGTTTCCTCCGAAAACTTCGGAGTAGGGAAATGGATTACAAGACAGGACCTGTTCCTGATGCTGATGCGCTACTCGGAGCTTATGGGCTATAAAAGATCCATCGACTTCGGACGAAGCGATGATTATTCAGATTATTATGATGTAGATTATGAACATTGGGAGGCTATCTGCTGGGCAGCCACCTGGAATATCCTTCATCCAAAGGGAGACCCGAATGCTTCCAAGGATAAACAGAGGATTGATCCATATGGCCGTGTTTCACGTACCGAGTTTAATACCATTTTAAGGGATATGCTGGATGAGAACGGAGTCAGTACTGCTATCCCCAACGTTCCGAATCCTTCACAAGATAAATGGGTTCAAAAGGACGGAAAATATTATTACTATGACAAAAACGGAAAGAAAGAAACCAGCTGCTACCGTGATGGCTATTGGTTAAATGCCGACGGAAGCTGCAGCGATACCTACTGCCACGGAACCTGGAAATCCGACAGTACCGGCTGGTGGTACGAGGATAACGGCTGGTATCCCACAGATCAATGGTTAAAGATAGACGGCTATTGGTACTATTTCCTTTCAAACGGATATATGGACTACAGCGAATACCGTCAGGGATGCTGGTTGAACGCTGACGGAAGCTGGGACGAAAGATACGGCTCGGGAACCTGGAGATCCGACAGCACCGGCTGGTGGTATACCGACGGAGACTGGTATCCCGTAAGTCAGTATCTTTGGATAGATGGGTATAATTATTACTTCAACAGTTCAGGATACTTAGCTGAATAAGTATCCTGAAGTAAGAATTCTGAAAAGTGTCTTATCTGGAGTATGCGCATTTCCCTGCCATACTGCACTGTTCGCAGCCGCTTTTCTCACAGTTCGTATCAATTTCAGAAAGACCAATAACTGCGGTTATTGACTTGGTCGGTGTCATAAGGAGACTATCGGAGAGAGTAACTCCGATAGTCTTCGGCATTTCAAGTATCCTTTCAAAATCCTTCTGGACCTCCAAAGGAAAATCTCCATAACCCGGAGAGAAACGAGGACGGGCGTGAAGCCCTCTCTCCTCCGCTTCTTTGATTATCTTATCATTTATTTCATCGCACCATGCTTCGGCCATGGCCGCACCTACTGCCTGGAAGGTATAGGCCTTCATCATATCCCTGACCTCAGCTTTTCTGACAAGCATATCCGGAACCGGTCCAAGGGTTACCGCAAGCATTACTATCTCAGAGCAGCCATCCAGATTCTTCAGAAGATTTCCCGAACTTACCTGTATCCCCTCAAACTCACAGGAGGTATTTTTCTCCTTCCTGTTCTCTTCAGGGATAAACTTATAGCTGAACTTCCAATGTATGGGAAATGTTTTATAAGTGAATTTCGGATTCACCTGAGCACTCATTTCTTCAATACATTCATCTATGGTTTTACTGATGTTTTCATCTATAGTTGTTACGCCTTTGAAGCCGAGATAACGCTCGACTTCTTTTTTGTTTATGTTCATATAACACCTCATCCGGCGCTTCGCGCCACCTTCCCCTCAATGGGAAGGCTTAATTCATTCAAGCTTCCATCTAAAACGTAATTATTTCAGGGGCTGCTGTGAAGGAACTGAATGTAGCTGTAGCATTCTGCAGATAGAACACCTCTGTATTTCCATCATCCTCTGAATACATTCCTCTGAGATCCGGATAAGCATCCAGCATGGATGCACGTGCTTCTCTTCTGTCATCTTCAATCAGCTCGCAAGCCACGCGAAGCCATACGCCTTCATTAAATACACATATCTCTGCCTTCGGATTTGCATGAAGCTGCTTTGAAACATCCTTCACCTTTCCTGTCTGAATATAAAGCTTGTCTTCAAATATATTTACTGTTCCGAAAGGTCTTACCCTTGGCTGATCACCCTCAACTGTTGCAAGATAATATATTCCTGCCTCCTTTAAAAAATCTGCTACCTTTTTGATATCACCCATTTTTATTACCTCCTGTAAAATGCTATGATTATTTTAAAGCATGATAAATGATTTTTTCAATGAAAAATGAGTCATTTTATATTTTTTCTAATGAAAACTCCTTTTCTATGTTATGATAATATTGTCAAAAGTGATTCATTTCAGGAGATTATTAAGATGATGAAACGAGTGAAACTTCTTTCTATTATAATGATAATGCTGCTATCTGCCATGCTTATGGTCAGCTGCGGATCGGATGATAAAACCACGGCAAAAAGCTTCAAAACATTAGCTGATTTAGAGCATGCCAGGATAGGAACAGCCACCGGAAGTATTCAGGCTATCCAGGCGGAGGAAAGATTCCCGGATGCCGAGCTTCTTTATTACGATAATCTCTCTGACATGATAAATGCACTCCGAAACGGAAAGATAGATGCTTATATTGACTCGGATGCAATCATAAAGTATGTACTACCTGATTATCCTGAAATGATGGAGCTGGAAGAAAAAATCACGGACGGAATGAAGGTAAGCGCCATCTTCTCTAAAAACAAAAAGGGGAAGGCACTATGTGATGAATATAGTGAATACATAATTCAGATAAAGGACAGCGGATTTTATAATGATATCTATAACAAATGGTTCGGTGACGGTGATAACAAAGAGGTAACCATCGATCCTGAGAAGCTTCCGGATACAAACGGAACTCTGCACGTAGCTATTGATACTACCATGACCCCATTTATTTTCGTAAAGGACGGAAAGCTTGCGGGTATCGATGTAGATATCTTTATTAATTTCTGCAAAGAAAAGGGATATCATCCGGAGTTTGATTCCATGAATTTCGCCGGAATACTTCCTGCTGTTTCATCGGGAAAAGATGATCTGGCATGTGGCGGAATAGCTTACACAGATGAAAGAGCCGAAAGTGTATATTTCGCTGAGCCCACATTTATCGGAGGCACCTCTTTAGTAGTACTTAATCCGGATAATACTGCTTTAGAATCTAAAGGCTTTTTTAATTCCGTAAAGGACAGCTTTTACAAAAATGTCATCAAAGAGGACAGGTGGAAGCTCCTTCTTTCCGGTCTCGGAATCACGATAGCTTTGTCGATCCTGTCAGGCTTATTCGGAACAGCTTTAGGTGCATTTATCTGTTTCCTTCACACAAGAAAGAAAAGATTTGCAAAAACTATAGCGGGAGTATATATAAAGATCTTCAGAGGAATTCCTATAGTTGTACTTCTGCTTGTGTTAAACTATCTGATTTTTACCGGTCAGAACTTCCCGGCATTCTGGGTATGCGTGATAGGTTTTTCTCTGGACTTTTCTGCTTATACATCTGAAATATTCAGAAAAGGAATCGATGCAGTACCAAGTGGACAAGGAAGAGCTGCCAAGGCTATGGGCTTCAGCAGCTTCCATGGTTTCAGAAAGGTCATTCTCCCACAGGCACTTATACATATTCTGCCTGTATACATCGGGCAGTTTATCTCACTGGTAAAACTGACTGCTGTTGCGGGATATATATCCGTTATGGATCTGACAAGATCTGCTGATATCATCAGAAGCAGAACCTACGAAGCTTTCTTCCCACTTATACTTACAGCCATAATTTACCTGTTACTTTCTTTTATCCTTATCACCCTTCTCAGCAGGTTTGAGAAAAAGATAAAACCGGGAAGCAGGCGGATTGATAAGGTTAAGTCTCTTATGGATAGATATATGTCAGGAGAACTCAAAACCGATTTAGGAGAAGCGGCATCTGATGATAAGGAAAAGGGAGAATTACTTTACAAAGTAGAACACCTCAGCAAACGATATGAAAACGTTGAACCGATAAAAGATATAAACTGCGAGATACATAGAGGCGAGGTCATAACCATCATCGGCCCATCCGGAACCGGCAAGAGTACATTTCTTAATCTTCTTAATCAGCTGGAAACAGCAGATGGAGGCGACATCAGCTTCAAAGGAGAAAGCATACTGGCAGATGGTTACAACCTGAATGAACTAAGGCAGAATGTGGTAATGGTATTTCAGGCATTCTTCTTGTTCTCCCATCTCACCATAGTTGAAAATATAATGCTTGCCCAGACGGAGCTTCTTAAAAGAAGCCGTGAGGATGCATTTGTCTATAGCATGGATGCACTGAAGCAGGTTGGTCTTGCTTCAAAGGCAATGAATTATCCAAATGAATTATCGGGAGGTCAGCAGCAACGAGTTGCCATCGCTCGTGGCATAGTTATGAATCCTGAGATAATTCTTTTTGATGAGCCCACATCAGCTCTTGATCCTACTACCATCGGCGAGGTTCTTACAGTTATCAGGAAACTGGCAAGAAAAGGCATGACCATGGTTATCGTAACCCATGAGATGAGCTTTGCCAGAGATGTTTCTGACAGGATATTCTATGTCGATGAAGGAATCATTTACGAGGAAGGAACTCCGACTGAGATTTTCCAGAATCCTACAAAAGAAAAGACGCGCCAGTTTATCGGTCACCTGAAGGTACTGGACATCGAAATAAAAGGCGCAATATTCGACCTGGGCGGTGCTGTAACCCAGATAGAAGACTTCGGCTATCGTCATATGCTTGAACGCACCACTATAAGTAAGCTGAATGTTATAACAGAGGAGCTGGGCGCTATAATACTGGTGGATAAATATCAGGAAGAAACTGATGCAAAGATGACATTTTCATATAAAGAAGAAACAGGAACCATGGATATCAAGGTTACCTTCAAGGGAGAAAAATTCAACCCCCTCACTGAAGGCGACCCTGTTTCAGTATCCATTATTAAACGTGCGGTTGGTGATCTGGAATATAGGTATGAGGATGGGCTGGGTGTTATAACGGGGGTGATTAATTAGTCTGAATAAAACTATTTTCATTGTGATTGATAAATTTTTTGTTATAATATCAAAAGAAAGTGCAATATTCTTTCTCAGAAAGAAATCGTTCGGATTGTTATTCACTCATTGAGTGAGACATGAAAAAGAGTGGGGGGTGCGGACAAAAATCTGGACTCTCATAGGGCTCCGAAAGGAGCCTTTTTATGTATTCAAAACAGCAAAAAGATATAGCATTAAAATTATATCATC